>CAZPIG010000007.1:0-20900 GCA_964586205.1 uncultured Halobacteriales archaeon
TCGCCGAGTCGTCGACGGCGGTCACCGACGTGCACTTCGAGGCCGCCGAGGACCTCCACGAGAACTTCTACCACGGCCGTACCTCGGGGGACCGCATCGAGCGGCAGTTCGAGCAGGCGGTCTACGACTTCCTCGACCGGAAGCTGGGTAGGCTGGTGGAGCAGAGCGAGGAGCGTTTGGTGGGGGAGGTGTGATCGTGTCGGTTGGAAGTTGGAGGCCAGTGGCGGACGAAGTCGGTGCCGACGGAGGGCGACTTCCTGACTACTCCAGAACCGTCCGCACGCAAAGGAATCCCGGGTTCTTCGACTCCCTCTCGGAGGCGTCGGGTCGCTGCTCGCGGAACGCCTCGGTCGGCTATGGTTCCGCTATCTCGTCGAGTCTGAAGCCCGCCTCGGCGAGCGGCCGGCGGTAGTAGGGCACCTCGACTAGTCGCTCGGCCTCCAAGTAGTTCTCCGCGCCCGCGTCGTCGCAGAAGTCCTCTATCGGATGGCCGACCGAGAACACGAGGACGCCGCCGGGTGTCGGGACGCGCGCGAACTCCGCGAACGTCGGTCGCCAGTCTTCGACGTAGCCGGGCACGAGCGCGCCGAGGACGGCGTCGAACTCCCCGTCATCCGCGAAGTCGAGGGGCTCGGCGAGGTCGGCCTGGTGGAGCTCGACTCGGTTTGCTCGCCGGGAATCGGCGTGGTCCGCCCGTTTGGAGTCGGCGTGGTCCGTTTGGTACTGCTCGACGCGTCGTTCGGCGTGGGCGAGCATCTCCGCGCTCGCGTCCACGCCGACGACCGTTTCGGCTCCCTGTTCGAGGAGCCACTCGGTGTAGAGGCCGGTGCCGCAGCCAGCGTCGGGGATTTGTTTGTCTCGGACGTCGTTTTCCCGGATGAGGCCGGTGGTTCCCGGTAACTCTATCTCGGTGTTGTACGGGTGGTGTCTATCTGGGCTTCGTACTGGTCGACGAACTGGTCGTAGGCGTCTTTGGCTATCGGTTCGTCTTCTTGGAGACCGTTTTCGGTTACCTGTTCGTCGTCCAGTGGTACCGCGTCTTCCGGCGACATGGTCAATCGCCTTCAGTCGTTCAGGGAATGCTGTGTCCAATTATATTCAAGTTTAAGTTAATAAGTGTAGGAATTTTTTATATAAAATCCTGATTGGCCACGAATGTCACTATGATTCCGGCCTTACAAGGAATTCTTTGTTGACAAAGACTGGCAAACAAGCGTATTGATTATATTGCTACAGTGTAATTGAGTTACTAACCGGGAAATAGTCAACGATGACAGAATCTCACCAGGAAGATAGTAAGGAGTCTAAATTTAGCCTTGACGAATTGAAACTTATAGAAGCGCAATTTATGTTGTTACATATGGAAGACGGACCTGACATAAATGAATCCCTTGATGTGGACCTACCAACCCCACAACAAGAACATGCCACTGCAATTCTTACTTTAATTAGGATTTACTTTGAAGTAGAGGAAGGGATAGAAGAGGCTAAAGAAGAAGTAGAAGAGATATTAGAACCAATAAACGAGGAATTTGAAATAGGACAAGAAATGAGTGACGCTGCAAAAGAAGCAAGAATGATAAGAAAAACCGCCGCTAATGCTTTCCAATTCTTTCTTCTTATATCGAATTGGATAGAGAAACAGTCGGTGCAAATTCTTGAAAATGAGTTAATTATAGATGAATTTTCAAATACAAAGAAAACAAGCAATCTCTTAAACCGGCGGTTCAATCAAGAAGACCGTGAAGACCTACTCCTCCGTTCGGGAGCTATTGATGAGGCACTGAAAAGTGAAATGAGTCATGTGAGATCAGTTCGGAACAGGCTCGCCCATAACTATATAGAACATATATTCTTAGAAGGAGCTGAGAAGGTTTTGAAAGATATGAGAAGAGCAATGAAAGTACATAATGAGCTTATTGACCTAAGCACAGAGGAGAATGTAGTTCCTATAGAAGTATTTAAAGAATAATATTGGCAAATATAGATTCCAACTAAAAATGCGACAAACCGCGAAAGCCGACAATCCTCCACGCCTAGCCGACGACCCTCGTCACACCTGGACGCGGCGTCCAGCCCGCGCGGAACGCGAACCGAACGCCAGTCGTCTCCGGAGTCGATTACGTCTCGACCTCTATCTCCTGGCCGCGCATGCCGGCACCCGACAGAATCGGAAGCCGGACCTCGAGGACGCCGTTCCGGTAGGCGGCCTCGATGTCGTCGGGCTCTATCTCCTTCGGGAGCCGGAACGAGCGGTGGTACGTCTTGCGTCGGTTCCGGCCCTCCTCTTCGTGCTCGGCCGAGACGTTCAGCCGGCCCTCGTTCCAGTAGACCTCGACCTCCTCGGGGTCGAAGCCGGGCATCTCGACGGTGAGGACGAAGGCGTCCTCGTCCTCGTACAGTTCGACGTCCTGCTCGCCGCGACCGAACAGGCGCGACGGCAGGTCGAAGCTACCCGTCCAGCTGCTCGTTGGGGTCGTTGGGAGGGGCATCGTCGATTACCTCCACGCGGGAGTATGTGCGCGGTTCGTAAAAAATCTTGTGTGAGAAATCGTAACAGGTAGCAAAATCGGTCGGTGATAGCCCGTCAAAGAGCGGAAAAAGAATTAATCTCGTCTTTTTATGCTGTTCTAGAAGTTTTAGACCGGCGGGTAGAGCCTTCGGGAGTGGTTTAAGTTGTATGTGGGCGCGTACCTGCCTCGTGGTTGCCGCCCCGTCACGACTTCCGTCGACGGACGAGTGCTCCGACGCCGAAGCGGCCACCGACGACGCCGAAGCGGCCACCGACGACGCCGAAGTGGCCACTGACGACGCCGCGACCGGCGATTCCAGCCACAATGGTCGTGAGTTCCAATTCCGAAGGGCGCGGATTCCAGTTGTTATGGAAACACATTTATCACCGACCTCGAATGGAAGCATCAGATGTCAGCACGGGACGTTTTCCCCGGCAGTGACGAACCGCCGGTCGTGGCCGCCGCCATCGGCGTCGCTGCGTACGCCGTCGCCTACGGGGCTGCCGCCGCGCTCGGCGCGGTCGGCGTCGGCTCCGGACGACTGAACGTCCTCGGCCCGCTCGCGCTGGTGGGAGCGGGCTGGGTCCTCGCCGACCGCTTCGGCGTCGGGATAGAGGAGCCGCGCGACGCGGTCGCGGTCGGCGGCGCGCTGGCGGTCGGCTTCGGCGGCCCGCTGCTCGCCGTCGCGCGGGAGCTGGCAACTCCGACCGGGCGCGCGCTCGCCACGCCGCTGGTCCTGTCGAGCGACGTCGGCGCGGCGGTCCTGTGGCCGCTCGCGTTCGCCGGCCTCGGCGGGCTGCTCGCCGGGCTGGAGGCGGACTACGACCTCTCCGGGACCGCGATGGAGGCGGTCGGGAGCGCGCCGCAGTGGAGCCTGCCGGCGGGCGCGGCCGCCTACGCCGTCCCCTACGGGGTCGCCACGGCGCTCGCCACCGGCCTCGGCGTCTCCTCCGGCCTGGCCCTCCTCGGCCCCGCGGCGCTGGTGGTCGCGGGCTGGGTCGTCGCCGACCGCAACGGCCTGCGCTGGCGGGGGCCGGAGACGGCCGTCGCGAGCCTCGCGGTCGGCCTCGCGCTGGTGCCCGGCTTCGCCGCGCTGCTCGTCGGTGTGGCGCGCCTCCTCGGGACGCCCGTGGCGACCGCGCTCGCCCGGCTTCCCCTCTTCGCGGACCCCCTCGTCGCCGCCGTCGCGTGGCCCGTCGTGGCCGGGGTCGCGGGGGCTCTGCTCGCGGTCCTCCACGACGACCAGGACCTCCGAGCCACCGCCGCGGACGCGGTGCTGTCCGCGCCCGCGTGGAGCCTCCCCGCGGGCGTCGTCGCCTTCGTGGCCGCCTACGCGGTCGCTGCGGTTCTGGCCGCCCTCGACGTCTCGACCGGCCTGAACCTCCTCGCGCCCGCGGCGCTGCTGGCCGCGGGCTGGGTCGTCGCCGACCGCAACGGCCACCGGTGGCGCGAGCCAGCGTCGGTCCTCGCCGCCGTCGCCGTCGGCCTCGTCCTCGCGGCGGGGTTCGTCGCGGCGTGGCTGGCCGCGCGGACGGCGCTCGCGGGCGCGCTGCCGACCGGCGCGTTCGACCCCGCGGTCACCGCGGCGCTCGTCAGGCCCGTCGCGCTGTCGAGCCCGCTGCAGGCGGCGCTGGCGTGGCCCGTCGTGCTCGGCGCTCTCGGGGCGGCGCTGTTCGCCGTCGACGCGGCGCACGGCTTCGAGGACACGGGCACCGACGCGGTGCTGACGGCCCCCGGCTGGAGCCTCCCCGCGGGCGCGGCCGCCTACGCCGTCGCCTACGGGGCCGCCTACGCGCTCTCGAACGGCCTCGGCGTCTCGTCGGGCTTGAACCTCCTCGCGCCCGCGGCGCTGGTGGTCGCGGGCTGGGTCGTCGCCGACCGCAACGGCCACCGGTGGCACGGGCTCGGGACCGCCATCGCGGCCGGGACGGTCGGCCTCGTGATGCTGCAGGGCTTCCTCGCGGTGACGCTGGTCGGGGCGCGCCTGCTCGCCACGCCCGTCGCGGCGGCGCTGGCGACGCCGCTCGTCCTGTCGAACGGCGTCGCGAGCGCGGTCGCGTGGCCGCTCCTGTTCGGCGGCGCGGGGGCCGCGCTGTACGCCTACCACGGGGAGTACGGCCTCGTCGACACCGTGGCGGGCGCGGTCGGAACGGCCCCGCAGTGGAGCGTCCCGGCGGGCGCGGCCGCGTACCTCCTCGCGTTCGCCGTCGCGTGGGCCCTCCGGTCGGTCCTCGGCGTCTCGACCGGGCTGGCCCTCCTCGCGCCCGCGGCGCTGGTGGTCGCGGGCTGGGTCGTCGCCGACCGCAACGGCCTGCGCTGGCGCGGCGCGGAGTCCGTCGTCGGGAGCCTCGCCGTCGGCCTCGCGCTGGTGCCGGGGTTCGCCGTGCTCGCGGTGGGCGCGGTCCAGTGGCGCGTCGGCGGGGCGCTGTCGCCGGACGGCCCGCTGCTCTCCGCGCCCGGGTCGCTCCCGGGGGCCGGAGTCCCGTCGCTACCGGGGGTCGGGGTCCCGGCGGGACCGCTCCCGATACCGGTGGCGCTGCTGGAGCCGTGGGTGGCGTCGACGCCGGCCGCGGCGGTGCTCGCGTGGCCGCTGGCGTTCGGCGCGGCCGGGGCCGCCGCCCGCGTCGCGGACGAGCGGTACGACTACGCGAACCGCGAGTCCGCGGTCTGGTTCGTCCGGCAGGCTCCGTGGCCCGGGGCCGTGTTGGGCGCGGCCGCCTTCCTCGCGGTCTACCACGCCCTCGTGACCGCGGCCTCGGCGGTCTTCGGGCCGCTCGGCGGCCTCGGCTTCCTCCCGCTCGACCTCGGCATCCCGCCGGGCGAGAACGTGGGTGGCTGGCTCTACTACAACCTCCACGGCGTGCCCATCCACGCGCCGACCGGCGTCGACGTGGACCTCGGCATCACCACGACGACGGTGGGCGTCGGGGAGGCGAGCTTCGAAGTTCCCGACGGCTTCGAGGCCGACGCGGACCTCGTGGAGGGGCAGGTGTACCTCTTCGGGCGCGGGCCGGCGAGCATCGTGCGGCTGCTCCCGGGCGCGCTGCTCGCCGCGGCGGGCGCGGTCGCCGCCGCGGTCGGCAGCCGCCTCGGCGAGCGGTCGGTCCGGGCGACGATGGCCGACGGCGCGGCGCTCGCCGTCGGATTCGCGCCGCTGTTCCTCGCTCGGGCCTCGGGGCTCGACTACGACGGCGAGGTCGTCTTCGAGGGCGGCGAGGTCGGCCTCGACCTCTTCGGCATCAACGACGTCGAACTGCTCTCCTTTTCCGTCTACGTCGTCCAGGACTGGTGGTTCTACGCGGGGGCCGTGGCGCTGCCGCTCGTCTTCGGGGCCGTCGGGGCGCTGGCGTGGTGGTGGCGCACCAACGACGGCCTGTAGCACCAGGCGGGGCCCTCCGACGGGACGGGTGGCGTCGTCTGCCGCCGACCGCCGACGTTCGTGTCAGCGACTATTCATATAGGAACGTATTTATCCACTAGCTATCTCGATTGAACGTGAATCCCATCGCATCCATCCCCAACGACCCGGGCGACCTCGCGCGGCGCGCCGCCGCGGGGGCCGCCGCACACGCGGTCGGGTACGCGCTCGTACTGCTCGTGATGGTACCGCTCGTCCTCGGACCGGTCGCGCTCTCCCGCCTCACCACGGGGGCGGCGCTCGTAGCCGGTCGGTGGCGGGTCGCCGGCTTGCTGTTCTACGTCGCCCAGGGAGCACCGGTGCTGCCGGGCCGGGGGTTCACGGGCATCTGGGCGACGTCCTTCCCGTGGCTCGGCGCTCCCGGGATGCTCGTCCTGACCGTCGTCCCGGCGGGGGTGCTGTTCGCGGCCGGATGGCTGCTCGCCCACCGCCGGTCGGTGGACTCGGCCGAGGCGGGTGCGCGCGTCGGGGCCGCGCTCGTGCCGGGCTACCTGCTGTTCGCGGTCGTCGGTGTGGTCGTGCTCTCGACCGGCATCCCGTTCCGGCCGGCCACGCTGCCCGCCGTCGCGCTGGCGGGCGTGGCGTGGCCGCTCGTGTTCGGCGGCGGGGGCGGCGCGCTGTACGCGCTGAACGAGGAGCGCGGCTACGCCGACGAGGCGACGGTGGCCGTCGCGCTCGGCGGCGTGGCCGTCGGCGTCGGGGCGTTCGTCGCCGGCACGGGACTGCTGACGCTGGTCGTCGAGGCGCTGTACGGGCGGCTGCTGGGGTCGATTCCGGGCTGGGTGGACTTCTTCATCGACCTGCTCGGCATCGAGCTACCGCCGCCGCGGAAGATAGCGGGCTGGGCGTTCTACAACGCCCACGGCGTCGCCATCGACGCGCCCGTCGGCGTCGACTCGAACCCCTTCGACGGCGACGGCATCCACGTCATCCAGGACACGCGGAACTTCGTAATGGGTGGTCCGGCGGCCGTGCTGGCCGTCTACCCGCCGCTGGTGCTGCTGGTCGCCGGCGCGCTCGCGGGGTGGCCCGCGCGGACGCGGCGCGGCGCGGGCGTCGCCGGGGTCGCCGTAACCCTCGGCTACGCGCCCGCCCTCCTCGCGCGGGCGTCGACGTACGACCACGCCATCTCCGTCGACGTCGCGGTCAAGACGTTCGAGCTGACGGTCAGGGTCGTCCGCGGCGGCTGGCTGCCCCGGGCCGTCCTCTACCCGCTGGTGTTCGGGACGGTCGGGTCGCTCCTGTGGTTCCGGTACGGGCCCGACATGCCGTTCCGGGAGTGGCTGCCGGAGGTGTAGGTGAAACTCCTTACAGCTCCCTCGCGACCATCTCGCCCCAGTGCTCGAAGCCGTGGCGGTCGTAGAACGCCCGCGCGCGGTCGTTGCCGCGGTCGACGTCCAGCACCAGCCGCGGCAGCGGCGGGTCCTGGTCGCGGGCCAGCTCGACCGCGGCGTCCATCAGCGCGTCCGCGACGCCCGTCCCGCGGCGGGGCTCGGGGACGTATATCTCGTTCAGCACGGCGGCGTCCCATATCATCGCGAGGTCCCACGGGAGCACGAAGACGTAGCCCGCGAGCGAAGGCTCGTCGGCATCGCGTGAATCGTCATCGTGCGAATCGGCATCGCGCGAATCGGCATCGCGTGAATCGGCGTCGGCCACCTCAGCGACCGTGACGCAGTAGGGGTCCGAGGCGACGCAGCGCTCGACCCACCCGAGGTACCGCTCGCGGTACGCGTCGGTCAGCTTGCCCTCGTAGCGCTCGACCTTGCCGTCGTCGCCGGTGCCCGCGCCGAGCTCGAGCTCGAAGCCACGCTTCAGCGACCACAACGCCTCGCGGTCGGTTTCGGGGTCGTACGCGCGGAGGTCGATTCCAGTATCGTCTCTTTCACCCGTCACGACCGCTCCTCCCAGAGTCGCGCGGTCACGGTCGCCGTCCCGAGGACGAGGAGCAGGAGCTGCCACCCCGAACCCACCACGGGGAAGATGCGCTCGGCGTTCGCATCGCTCTCGCCGGGCGCGGCCGGGTCCACCCCCGTCCGATAGAAGGTGTCGTTGGTGGTCCCGATGGGGTCGCTGCTGACCTCCACGAACGTCTGGACGAGGCCGCGCTGGTCGGACAGGAACAGCCGCCCGTTCACCTCGTAGAAGGCGTCGTGGACCGGCCAGAGGACGTTGACGCCGTTGGTGAACAGGTCCGGGCCGATGGCGGCGAACAGCAGCGCGGCCGTCGAGACCCACGCGACCCGGACGCCGCGGGAGCCCCAGCGACCGCGGACGAGCGGCTCGTCGCGCCGGTCGTCCACGGCGAGCCCCAGCGCCAGCAGCGCGGGCAGCAGCAGCGTGTGGAAGGCGGCGCGGTGGGCCCCGGGGACCACGAGGCCGAGGAAGCTGTCGAGGTCGACGACTATCGTGACCGCGAACACCACCGCCAGCGCCCGGGCGTCGAACTCGTCTGCGAGCAGCGCGGCCGCGAGCAGTCCCGCGACCGCGAGGTGGACGAGCGTCGATGGCACGGCCGACCGGTGGAACGGCGAGGATATAGGGCTACCGCCTCCGGCAGCGGCTCGCGGTGGACGACTACCCACCGGACCGGGAGTCGCGAACGCCGTTGCGGGCGTGCTGCGAACGCCGCTGCGAGCAGTGCTACGAACGCCGCTACGGGCAGTGCTGCGAACGCCGCCACGCGCGACGCCGACGAATCCGGGCTCCGGTCGCCCTCGTCCACGCCAGGCTCCGGTAGCCTTTTGCCGGCCGACTGTCCACGTGGCGGCCATGGCCACCGAGCAGTCGCCCCGCGGCCAGCTAGCCGAGAAGATAGCGGGCGAGGTGGCGCTGTCCGACGAGCCGGGGGCCACCCTCCGGAAGTGGCGCACGGACTTCGACGTCTCCCAGACGGACCTCGCCGACCAGCTATCGGTGTCGCCGTCGGTGGTCAGCGACTACGAGAGCGGCCGCCGGGACAACCCCGGCATCAGGATGGTCCACCGGGTGGTCGACGCGCTGCTCGCCATCGACGAGCGCCGCGGCGGCACCCACATCCACCAGTACGCGCGCGTCCTCTCCGCGGGCTTCGAGAGCGACGTGGTGCGGGACCTCCGGGAGTACCCCACCGCGGTCCCCCTCTCGCGGTTCTACGACGCCATCGGGGCCGACGAGCTGGTCCGGGGCGCGCGCGACGACATCACCGGCCACACCGTCATCAACAGCATCGAGGCCATCACGCGGCTGTCCGCGGACGAGTTCTACCAGCTCTACGGCCAGAGCACCAACCGCGCGCTCGTGTTCACCGGCGTCACGCGCGGGGAGTCACCGATGGTCGCGCTGCGCGTGGTCAACCCCACGCCGAACGCGGTGGTGCTGCACGGCCTCGACCGCGACGCCCTCTGGGAGCACGCCCCCAAGTGTGCGACGCTCGACGACGTCTCGCTGGCGGTGACGGGCCGGGACATCGAGGCGGTCCTGGAGGCGATGCGGGACCTGCCGTAGGGCGCGCGAGTGACGGTCGAGGTACAGTCAAATCCCGTCGCGGGCGAGTCGGCTAAAATATATTTTAGCGAACACTTTTCTCCGCCACACGCCTGGCACAGTCCATGCGCGAACGTATCACGGAACTGTCGAACAGGCAGGGACTCCGTCCGACGACCGAGCGGGAACTGCACTCGCCGACCGAACCGCACCGCACGGGACCCGCACCGACCGCAGGCGACCCCACCGAATCGCACCGCACGGGCCACGTCCCCACCACGACCGACCCCGCCGTCACCGGCACGGGCACGACCGTCGTCGCGCTCGCGGCGGACGGGGCCGCCGTCCTCGCCGCCGACCGGCGGGCGAGCGTCGGCCGGGGGCGGTTCGTGGCGAGCAAGGACGTGCGGAAGGTCGAGCAGGTCCACCCGACGGCCGCCGCGGCGCTGTCGGGCAGCGTCGGCGGCCTCCAGTCGTTCGTCCGCGCGCTCCGGACCGAGACCGACCGGTACGCGACCGAGCGGGACCGCGACATCGGCCTCTCGGCGCTGGCCACGTACGCAGGTGGGCTACTGCGCGAGGGGCCGTTCCGGGCCGTCCAGCCGCTGCTGGCCGGCGTGGACGACGACGGGCCGGCCGTCTTCGACCTCGACCCCGGCGGCGCGGTGATGGCCGCCGACTACGCGGCGAAGGGCAGCGGAATGCAGGTCGCCTACGGCGTCCTCGAAGGCGGGTACGGGCCGGACCTTCCGGTCGACGCGGCGCGCGCCGTCGCCGCCGACGCGGTGGCGGCGGCCTCCGAGCGCGACACGGCGAGCGGGAACGGCCTGACCGTCACCACCGTGACGAGCGAGGGCGTGGCGACCGAGGCCTACGACGAGGCGGCTGCAGTGGCCGGAGCCGGCAGCGACGGAGCCGGAGACGAATCCGAAACCGCGGAGGAGGGGGCTTGATGCAGCCCGACCGCGCGGCCTACGACCGTGGCAGCACCATCTTCTCGCCGGACGGCCGGCTGTACCAGGTGGAGTACGCCCGCGAGGCCGTCGGCCGCGGCGCGCCCTGCGTGGGCGTGCAGGCCGACGAGGGCGTCGTTCTCGCCGCCCGCCGGCGGCGAGCCTCGCCGCTGCTGGAGGCCGACAGCGTCGAGAAGCTCCACTGCCTCGCCGACGGCGTCGGCGCGGCCAGCGCCGGCCACGCCGCCGACGCCCGCCGTCTCGTCGCGGTCGCCCGGCGGGCGGCCAGGCGCGAGCGCCTCCGGTACGGCGAGGTCGCCGGGCCGTCGGTGCTGGCCCGCGCCGTCGGCGACCACGTCCAGGCGCGCACCCAGCGCGGCGGCGAGCGCCCGTACGGCGTCGGCCTGCTGCTCGGCGGACCGGGCGAGGACGGCCCCGAGTTGTACGAGGCCGACCCCGGCGGCACGATACGCGGCTGGCGGGCGGTCGCCGTCGGCGCGGACCACGAGGCCGTCCAGGAGCGCCTCGAGGACGGCTACGGCGACGACCTGACCGTCGGCGACGGCGTGGGGCTGGCGCTGGACGCGCTGGCCGGCGACGACCACCTCGCGCCGGCGGACGTGGCCGTGGCGACGGTCACCGGCGACGGCTACGCCCCCCTCGACGCCGAGGAGCGCCGGGCCGCGCTGGAGGGGCAGGGGCTGCTGGACGGGGAGGCGGCGTCCTGAGCGCGAAACCCCGGCGAGGAGTGTCGGCTCGACTCAGAGCGCCTCCTCGGTGATGGTCAGCGCGTAGCTGCCGCTGCCGCTCGCGGAGTGGACGAGGACGGACAGGTCCGTCGCGGTCTCCGGTGCGAGGATCGTCACCGTCTCGTCGCTATCGAGGCTGGTGGAGTGGTGGGTGAAGCTGCTCGTCGTCGGGCAGCCGGCGACGCCCTCGTTGACGTAGAGGTCGAAGTTCGCACCGGCGGGGCCGTCGAGGTCCACCGTGACCCGGCACGGGTCGGCGAACGTCCAGCCGTAGGTGAGGCAGTCCGCGTCGCCGTTGCCGGAGAGCGACGCCGACAACGCCAGGTCGTCGGTGCGGTTGCCACATGGCGACGGCAGGGCGGTGACCGCGTTCGCAGCGTCCACGCGCCCCGCGCCCTGGGCCGACGGAGCGAGCCCGACGTCGACAGCAGTGCTCCGTAAGTGGTCGCGCATCGCCACGTTCGTGACGCCGTGCTCGTCGAACGCCAGCCCCGCGACGCCCGATACCACGGCCGTCGAGAGCGACGTCCCCGAGAACGTCACGGGGCAGGTCCCGTTCGCCGTGGTGGTGATGCTGGTCACGGTGGCCCCCGGCGCGGTCAGCTCTATCTCGGGGCCGGTGCTGGAGAACGACGCGAGGTTGTTGTTCTCGTCGACCGCCGAGACGGCGATACACTCGTCGTAGGCTGCCGGGAAGGAGACGCAATCCGTACAGGGACCGTCATTACCGGCGGTTGCGACGAGCAGCGAACCCTGGCCGTAGGCGTAGTCGACGGCGTTCTGTAGCGTGCTGCTGTCCGTCGAGGAGCCCAGCGAGAGATTGATGACCTCCGCCCCCTGGTCGGCCGCCCACCGGATGCCGGCCGCGACGTCGCCGACCGTTCCGAAGCCCTGCTCGTCGAGTACTCGCGCGGACAGCAGCCGCGATTCACTGATGCCGGCGATGCAGGTCCCGTTGTGCGTCTCGCCGGCTATCAGCCCCGCGATCACCGTCCCGTGGGTCTCGGTCGCGAGGTCGTCCGGGTACGGGTCCGGGTCGCCGTCCACGAAGTCGTGGCCCGGATCGGAGCCGAAGTTGGCGTCGAGGTCGGGGTGGTCGTACTGGACGCCGGTGTCGACCACGGCGACCGTGACGTCGTTCGAGCCGTTCGTGATGTCCCACGCGTCGTCGGCGTTGACGTGCTGGGGCGCGTACTGGTCGCCGAACAGCGGGTCGTTCGGCGTCAGCAGCGCCCGAACTGTCGCGTTCGGCTCGACGTACTTCACGCCGGGCCGCCGCGCGACCGCCTCGGCGAACTGCCGTCGGGCCTCGTCGGCGGCAGCGTCGGGGAACCGGACCGTCACGAACCGGAGGGCCTCTTCGCGCCGGACCACCTCCGCGCCCGCGGGCAGCGCGGGCGCGACCGCGCCCGCGAGGTCGTGGCCGGCGGAGACGCCGACCAGTAGCTCGTTCGCACCGGGACCCTCGCGGTCGTCCAGCCGCCGGGCGTCGCGAACTGTCGCGCCCGTACCCCCGGACGTGGCCGCCGCGCCGCGGTGGGCGACCCCCGGCCGGCCCAGACCGGCCGCCGCCCCCGCCGCACCCACCGTTCGGAGTACCGTGCGCCTGGTCGTGGCCGTCGCGTCGTCGTTCGACATGCAGTTTACACTACTTTCTTGTAAGTAATAAAACTAGGAATCGAGGGGGTGGAGAGCCGGGTGGGTTTCGCGTCGGCCGCTCGCGACCGGGAAGCCGACTGCTCCTGGTCGTCAGGCGGCATCTCCGTGTCGTCGGGTGGGCTGCTCGGTGGCCGTCGAAACGTCTGCTCGGTGCTCGTCAGGTCGACCGCTCCGTTATCGTGAGGGTGTAGTCCCCGCTGCCCGACGCCGAGTCCACGAGCACGTAGAGGGCGGTGCTGGTGTCGGGGTCGGTGATGAGGAGCGACTCGTCGCCGTCGCTGGCGGAGGCGGAGTCGAAGTCGCCGGTGGTGGGACACTGCGCCCGCCCGTCGTTGACGTAGAGGTCGAAGTCGGGGTCGGGCTCCAGCAGCCCCGACGACGCCGTGAGCGTCAGCTCTACGGCGCAGGTGGTGGTGAACTCCCAGCTCCACGTCCAGCAGTCGGAGTCGTCCGGACCGCTCAGCGAGTCGCTCACCGTCCCAGTCTCCGACCGTGCCCCGCAGGTGGCCGTGCACTCGCCGCTGTTCGCGGGGTCGGTCCGGACGGCCGCCTCCGTATCGACGCGGCCACAACCTTGCTCGTTCGACGACATCCCGAGGTCGGTCGCGGTGGCCCGCAGGTGACGGCGGGTTTCGTGGCCGCCGATACCCCACTCGGCCATCGGGTGGGCGGCCGCCCCTGAGACGACCGCGGCCGCCACCGAGGTCCCGCTCGTGCGCTGGTACTTCGGGTCCGACGCTGACTGGTACGGAACCGTCGTGAGCACGTTCGTGCCGGGGGCCGAGAGTTCCACCTCCGGTCCCGTGCTGGAGTACGAGGCCAGCGACCCGTCCGGGTCGAGCGCCGACACGGCGACGACCTCCTCGAACTTCGCCGGGTAGACCACGCAATCGGAGCAGGGGCCGTCGTTGCCGGCCGCCCCGACCAGCAGCACGTCGTTTTCCCACGCGTAGGCGACGGCGTTCTCCAGGGTCTGGGAGAACCCTACGCCGCCGAACGAGAGGTTGATGACGTCCGCGCCGGCGTCCGTGGCCCACTGGATGGCGTCGGCGACGTCCGAGATGGACCCGGCACCGTCCTCGTCGAGTGCCCGGACCGAGAGCAGCGTGGACTCGCTCACCCCGGCGATGCCCGTGGCGTTGTCCGTCCCGGCGAGGGCCACCCCGGCCATCATCGTGCCGTGGGTCTCGGTAGCGAGGTCGTCCGGACACGGGTCGGCGTCGCCGTCCACGAAGTCCCTGCCACCCCCACCGTCACATGTCCCGTCGAGGTCTTCGTGGTCGAACCACGCGCCCTGGTCGACGACGGCGACCGTGACCTCGGAGGTGTCGAAGCGCACGTCCCACGCGTCGTCGGCGTCGATCATCCGCGGGGCGTACTGCTCGTCCCAGAGCGGGTCGTTCGGCTCGAACAGCGCCCGGTAGGTCCGGCTACGCTCGGCGTAGCGCACCCCCGGCCGCTCGGCGACGCCCTCGACGAACGCGGCCGCGTCGGCGTCGTCCGGCAGCGACACGGCGACGTACCGCAGCACCTCGTTCTCGTGGACCACCTCGCCGCCGGCCGGCACTGCGGGGCGGACCGTCCCGACGAGGTCCCGGCCCGCCTCGACGCCGACCAGGACCTCGTCTTCCTTCGGACCTGGTCGTCGGGCCGCCCCGGCGACGGGAGCCACGAACGCAGTAGCCCCTATCGCCCCGAGAACTGTGCGACGGTCGGGTTGGAAGCCGAGTTCGCTCGACATGAACGAATTAGAAACCAATTCATATAAATTTAAATTTAATGCCTAATTATGATAACGTTGTCGCCGACCCGTCCCCGACCGCTACGTCGCCTTCTCGGTCACCTCCAGGGTGTAGCTGCCGCTGCCGCTCGCGGAGTCGACGAGCATCCAGAGGTTGGTCGCGGGGTACGGGGTGGTGATGGCGACCGTCTCCTGGCTGCCCGCGCCCGTCGAGCTGTGCGTGAAGCTGGACGGCGTCGGGCAGCTACCGGCGGCCTCGTTCACGTAGAGGTCGAAGTCCGCGCCGCTCGGTCCGGATAGCTCGACGACCACCTCGCAGGGGATGGAGAACGACCACGCCCACGTCCAGCAGTCGGCGTCCGACGGGCCGGACAGCGAGTTGGTGATGGTGCCGGTCGCGGCCCGGTTGCCACACGGGGACGCCACGCAGTTCGAGGCGCGGTTGGCGGGGGTGGTAGCCACGGCGTCCCCGGCGTTCGCGAGGCCGCAGCCCTGCTGGGTGGTCGGGATGCCGAGGTCCGTCGCCGTCCCCTTCAGGTGGTTGCGTAGCTCGGCCGGCGAGAGCGGCCCGTGGACGCTCTGGACGAGGCCCGCCACGCCGGAGACGACGGCCGTCGCCATCGACGTGCCGGAGCGCACGGCGTAGCTGCCGTCGGCCTGGGTCGTCGTCGAGAACACGCCGACGCCCGGCGCGGCCAGCTCCACCTTGGGACCGGTGTTCGAGGTCGACGAGATGGCCCCCGTCGAATCGACCGCCGACACCGCCAGGCACTCGCTGAACGCCGCCGGGTAGGCGACGCCGGACTGGCCCGACATGCCCGCCGCCGCGACGGGCAGACAGCCGTTGTTGTGGGCGTACGAGACGACGTTCTTCAACGTCTGGCTGAAGCCGCCGCCACCGAACGAGAGGTTGACCACGTCCGCGCCTTCGTCGGTCGCCCACTCGACGGCGGCGGCGATGTCCGCGACGGTCCCCTGGCCGTTCGGGCCGATGGCCCGCCCGGCGATGAGCTCGCAGTCGCTGATGCCCGCGACGCCGGTGCCGTTGTCGGTGACGGCTCCCACGACGCCCGTCACCAGCGTGCCGTGGACCTCGCTGCTCGGCGTGTCGGGCGCGGGGTCGGCGTCGTCGGTGTGGAAGTCCCGCCCCGGGTTCGACCGGAAGTTCGCCGACAGGTCCGGGTGGCCGTACTCGATGCCGGTATCGACGATGGCGATGGTGACGTTCGAGGAGCCGAGCGTCGTGTTCCACGCCGTCGGCGCGTCGACCATCCCCGGCGCGTATTGGTTGCCGAACTGGGGGTCGTTCGGCGCGAGCGCGGTCGTGTACGTGCTGTTCGGCTCGACGTACGTCACGCCCGGTCGCCGGCCGACGGCGTCCGCGAACTGCCGTCTCGCCACGTCAGTGCCCTCCGGGAGCCGGACGGTGACGAACCGGAGCGTCTCGTTGCTGTCGACGACCGCGGCGTCCGCCGGGAGGGCGGGCTCGACGGTCCCGAGCGGGTCGCGGTCGGCGGCGACGCCGACCAGTAGCTCGTCGGGCGCGAGCGCGCCGTCGCCCGGCGCGTCCACCGGCCCGGTCGTGCGGTCCGGCGTCGCCGTCACGGGTGGGCCTCCGGACGGTCCCAGTGCGCTCGCCAGCCCGCCGAGCGCCCCGGTCCCGAGGCCGCCCAGCACCGCGCGCCTGCTCGTGTGCTCGCGGTCAGTAGTGTCACTTCGACTCCCGTCGCGTCCGCTCGCGTCCCGTTCACTCGCGTCCCGTCGCCGCGCGTCGCGTCGGTCGATGTCGTGGTCCGTCATGACCGACACGCACTATAATTTCCGCCCCTATAATTATTGATTCAACTTCTCCGGACCCGTGTCGGCGTCGCCGCCGACGAGAGAGTGACAGTTCACGAGTGTGCCGCCGTCGGAGCACGCACACGGGACAGCCAGCACTGTCGCTATCGACGGCGGCCGGCGAAAGAATGGACGGCACAGCCAGCAGCGTCGGCCGAAGGGCCGACGCGAAGTCCGAGGAGCGACGCCCGTTACGTCGTCTTCTCGGTGATGGTCAGCGTGTAGGTGCCGCTGCCGCTCCACGAGTCGGCCAGGATGAACAGGTCCGTCGAGGTGTCCGGGTTGGTGATGGTGATGGTCTCCTGGCTGTCCGGGCTGATGGAGCGGTGGGTGAAGCTGCTGGTGCTCGGACAGCTACCGATGCCCTCGTTGACGTAGAGGTCGAAGTCCGTGCCGACCGGGCCGGATAGCTCGACGACGACCTCGCAGGGGTCGGCGAACTCCCACGACCAGAACCAGCAGTCCGCGTCGAACGACGAGGACAGCGAGTCGGTGACGCTGCCGGAGGTGGAGTTGTTGCCGCAGGTGCCGCCACCGCCGTCGTCGTCATCGTCGTCGTCGCCGCTCGGGTCGGTGTTGACGGCGTTCGCGGCGTCGACGCGACCGGAGCCCTGGGCGTCCGAGGACAGGCCGATGTCGACGGCCGTGTTCTTGAGGTGGCTGCGGGTCGTGGCGTTGTCGGTGCCCCACTGGGCGATGGTCAGGCCGGCGACGCCGGCGACCACCGGGGAGGCCATCGACGTGCCCGACAGGGTCTCGTAGCTGCCGCGAGCGCCGGTGGTCGTCGACAGGACGTCGACGCCGGGCGCGGCGAGTTCGACGTCGGTGCCCGTGTTCGAGAACGACGCGAGGTTGTTGTTCTCGTCGATGGCCGAGACGGCGATGACCTCGCTGTAGCCCGCCGGGAAGTCGACGCTGGTCGCGCCAGCGTTGCCGGCGGCAGCGACGAGGGTGGAGCCGTTGTCGTGCGCGCTCGAGACGGCGTTCTTCATCGTCTGGTT
Source organism: uncultured Halobacteriales archaeon (assembly GCA_964586205.1). Lineage (GTDB taxonomy): Archaea > Halobacteriota > Halobacteria > Halobacteriales > CAZPIG01 > CAZPIG01. The sequence continues at coordinate 17,339 of CAZPIG010000007.1, forward strand.
GAAGCCGCCGCCACCGATGGACATGTTGATGACGTCCGCGCCGTTGTTGCCGGCCCACGTGATGGCGTCGGCGATGTCGCTGAGGGACCCGCCACCGCTCTCGTCCAGCGCGCGGGCGCTCAGCAGCGTGGAGTCGCTGATGCCGGCCACGCCCTCGCCGTTGTCCGTCTCCGCGGCGGCGATGCCGCTGACGTGGGTGCCGTGGAACTCGTTCGACGGCGCGTCGGGGGCGGGGTCCTGGTCGCCGTCCACGAAGTCGCGGCCGACGTCGCTCCCGAAGTTACCGTCGAGGTCCGGGTGCGTGTACTGGACGCCGGTGTCGACGACGGCGATGGTGACGTTCGAGGAGCCGAACGTGGTGTCCCACGCGTCGTCGGCGTTGGTGTTCTGGGGCGCGTACTGGCTGCCGAACTGCGGGTCGTTCGGCGTCAGCTGCGTCTCGAAGGTCTCGTTGCGCTCGGCGTACTTGACGCCGGGAGCGTTGGTGATGCCGTCGAGGAAGTTCTCCAGCGCCGCGTCGTTCGGCGAGGGGAACCGGACGGCGGCGTACCGGATGTCCTCGTTCTTGTGTACGATCTCGGCGTTGCCGGGGACCTGGGGGGCGACGCTGCCCTCGAGGTCGTGGCCGTCGGAGACGCCGACCAGCACCTCGTTCTCCTTCGGACCCGGCTCGCGACCGGGCGTCGCGACCGCCACGTCCGCCACGGAGAACGTCGCGCCGGCCGCGGCGGCGGCCTTCATCACGGAGCGTCGCTTCACTGTGGGGGTGGTATCTTCTGTCATGCCGCGTCTGAAGCTTTGGCTACCGGGTAATAAATTTTTACAAATCTTTTCTAAATTTAATCTACGTGCTAGATTACCTCCAGTGACAGGTCGGACCAGTAGACACCACCACTGATTTGGGCGGCACCGGCGAACGCCGAGTCATGTCCGGCGTCAGGGCGCTCCGTCGTCTGCTACGCGGTGGTCGAGACGGCCGCGAGGAGCGCGTCGCGCTCGTCGTCGACGGGCCGAACGTCCTCCGGGGCGAGTTCGACGTCGACCTCGACGACGTGCGCGCCGCCGGCGCGTCGCTGGGTCGGCTGGCGGTCGCGCGGCTGTACGTAGACGAGCACGCGACGCCGGGGCTCGTCCAGGCGGCGGAGGCGCGGGGGTTCGAGGTGGTCGTCACGAGCGGCGACGTGGACGTGCGCCTCGCCGTGGACGCGACGGCGCTGGTCGCGGACGGCGACGTGGACGTGCTCGCCGTCGTCTCCCGGGACACCGACTTCAAGCCGCTCGTGGAGCAGGCCGCGCGGCGCGGGGTCCGGACCGTCGCCGTCGCGCCCGGCGAGCACGGCCGCTCGGACGCGCTGGCGAACGCGGCCCACGAGTCGGTGGTGTTGGACGGGTAGCAGCTACCCTGGCCGCTCACTCCAGGCACGTCACCTCCAGCGTACTCTCGCGGTCGCGCTCGTGGTACAGCGCCACCTCGGCCGTCTCCACGTCGTCCTCCGTCGCCCGCCACGGGTCGGCGGTGCCGGGGTGGGGGTCGAAGCGGGGGTGGCTGCTGGCCGCGACCGCTAGCTGGAGGCGGTCGCCCGCCGGGACGCGGTGATGGATGTCCCACATGTCCACGCGGGCGCGGACCGGCTCGCCCTCGGGAACCGGCACGGGCCGGTCGCGGCCGCGGCGGAAGCGGAGCCGCTGGACGCCCTCGCAGATGTTGTACGCCAGCCCCTCGTCGGTGACGTGGACGAGGCGGGCCACCACGTCGCCGTCCGCTGCCGTCGTGGAGACCACGAGGTCCGCCACGACGGGGCCGGCGAGCGTCAGGGGCTCGGGGAGCGCCGCGGTCGCGTACGTCGCCACGTCGTCGCGGTCGGCGACGGGGCGCTGGTCGCGGGGGCCGGCCCGCGGGGCCGCCTCGCCGCAGCACAGCGGCCCGCCGCGGGTGGGCACCGGGTCGTCCGGGTCGTGGGTCCAGCGGTCGGCGGGCTCGAACCGCGCCGGCGGCGAGCGGGAGAGCGTGCCGCCGGTGGAGGTGGCGTCGCCAGCGGTCGCTACGGTGCTGCCGGTGGCAGCCCCGTCGCTCCCGAGGAACCATCGCTCCGTGCGCACGCCCGCGGGCGGCCAGTCGTCGTGGGCACACCACTCGCCGCCCCCGTCGCCGTCCGCGACGGTCGTGCGGTAGGTCTCGACGAGGCGGTCGGGTCCGTCACCGGCAGCCCGTGACGGCCGGCCGCCGGCCCGCGACGGCCCGTCGCCGCCACCGCCCGCGAAGGGACCGGTCGGCTCGCCCCGGACGTACGTATCGAAGAACGCGAGGTGGGTCTCCCAGACGCCGTAGTCGTCGGCGCTCGCGCCGGGACCGTAGTCGAGGTCCGCCAGCTCCCCGGAGGTGTCCTGGTGGGCCCACGGCCCGACCACGAGGTGCTGGGGAGCCGGCGACCGGTCCCGGAGGCCGGCGTAGCTGGTCAGCGTGCCGTTCTGGCACAGCTCGTACCAGCCGGTGACGTGCAACCCCGGCACGGTGACGCGGTCGTAGCCGACCTCCGGGTCGAACGACCGCCAGAAGTCGTCGTAGGCGGGCCGCGAGAGCCACGCGTCCCAGTGGGGGACGACGTCTCCGGGTCCAATGCCGTCGGGCAAGTCCACACTCGATAGGACGTGCTCCGGCACCTCGGCGAGCGGGCGGTGGGCCGCTAGCTCGTCGACGCGCTCCAGGGCGTCGTCGAGGGCCTCGCGCGCGGCGGCCGCGGCGTCGGGGGCGAGGCGGCCGGCGTCCTCGAGGCGGTCCACCGTGTGGCCGGCGACGGACTGGTCGAGCGACCACGTGAGGAAGGTCAGCGCGCTCAGCGCGCCGTCCTGGAAGAAGTCGCTACGGTGGAGGTCCGCCGGCGAGAACATCGGCGCGATGGCCGCGAGGCCGGCCGGGTCCTCGGCGGCGAGCAGTAGCTGGACCTGGCCCGGCGAGGAGCCGCCGAAGGTGCCGACCCGGCCCGTCGACCACGGGCGGTCGGCGAGCCACTCGACGGTCGCCGCGCCGTCCGCGGCCTCGTGGACCCACGGCAGGAACTCGCCGCCGCTGTCGCCGCGGCCGCGGGTGTCCTCGTAGGCGACCGCGTAGCCGGCCTCTAGGGCCATCGGAGCGAGCGAACGCTCGGCGAAGTCCTCGGGTCTGCCGTACGGCGTCCGCTGGAGCAGGACGGGCGCGGGGTCGTCGGCGTCGACGCCTTCGGGGCGGAAGACCCGCAGCGCGAGGTCCGTGCCGTCGGGCGCTTCGTGGACGTGGTCGGCGACGGAGTGTGGCGGTGGGTCGGGGTCGTCGGCGTCCAGTTCGTCGGATTCGTCGGTCGGTGCAGTGTCGTCGGGCGTCGCATCGTCAGTCTCGTCGGTGTCGTCTGGCATGGTCGGTGTCGGTGACTGATGCAGTCGGTGGGCGGTGCGAGAAGCCAACGGTGGGTGCGCGGTGTCGCGCGCGCCGCGTGCGAGGCGGGGACGCGGCGGTCTCGGAAAGAGGCGCGTGGCGGCGTCAGAAGGGAGCAGGAGTGGTCATCTGGTCTGCCTCGTTGGCCACACC
>CAZPIG010000007.1:21000-36796 GCA_964586205.1 uncultured Halobacteriales archaeon
GGCGGCGTCAGAAGGGAGCAGGAGTGGTCATCTGGTCTGCCTCGTTGGCCACACCCCCACGGCGGGCCGGCAAAAGCCTTCCGGGCGGTCACGTCGGAGACCCGTATTCGACCGGTCGGCGGCGGAGTCGACGGCGGTACGGTCGCCCCACCGACCAGGCGAAGCCTTCAAGCCACCCCTATGCGATGCCACGCCCAGCCATGGGAGTGCTCTCCAGCCTCGGCATCGGGTCGGCGACCGTCGACCTCGTCGTCCCGGGCGACCGGCTGACCGCCGGCGAGACCGTCGACGCCCGCGTGGACGTCGCGGGCGGCAGCGACGAGCAGCAGGTCGACGAGATATACTTCGCGCTCCGCACGCGCTACCGGACCGACGAGGGCAACCGCACCGCGACCGTCTCCGAGTTCGCCGTGGAGGACGGCTTCGCCGTCGGCCCCGACGAGGAACTCTCGTTCGACGTTCCCATCGCGGTCCCGCCGGAGACGCCGACCACGGTCTACGGCGACATCGATGTGTGGATAGACACGGGGCTGGACATCGACTGGGCCGCCGACCCCGACGACGAGGACCCGGTGGCCGTCGAGCCCCAGCCGTCGCTGGCGGCGCTGCTGGACGCCGTCGTCGAGAACGGCTTCGACCTCGAGTCGTCGGCGTGTCGCAGCGCGACCGGGACGCCGTTCGCGGCGGACCGCCAGTTCGTCCAGACCTTCGAGTACCGGCCGCTGACCGAGCGCTACCGCGCGGAACTGGACGAGGTCGAGGTCGTCGCCAGCCCCGCCGACGGGGGCGTGGAGGTGCTGCTGGAGGTCGACCGCACCGACACCGCCTTCGGCGAGCGCGAGCACCGCGCGACGTTCACGGTCGCGAGCGAGGACGCCGAGGCGGTCGCGGGGACGGTCGAGGACCGCATCGAGCAGTTCCTCTGAGGCCCGGGGTCGGCAGTTGCCCCGGTCGGGGGTCAGGACTCCTCCCGCTCGCGGTGGGCGATGGCGAACAGGAAGCCCGAGACGAACAGTAGCTCGTTGCCGCCGTAGAACGCGAGGACGGGGTCGGCGAACGCCAGCAGGGAGCCGGGAACTGCGAGGCCGAGGATAGCGAGCACCAGCGCGACGACGGCGGCGATGCCGGCGAACCACCGCGTGACGGTTCCGGCCACGTAGCCGACGACGAGGACGACGATGGCGTCGAGGAGCGTCATGGACTCCGTTCGGCTGGACGGCGCTTCAATGCATCTACTCTACCCGGCGTCCCCGACCGTGGCGTTCGGGCGTTGCGCTCGACGCGTGGCGTTCGAGCGTTGCGCTCGACGGCCCGCTAGACGCCGTTGCGCTCGGCGTCGCCCCCGCCGCCGTCGGCGAGCACGCGCCCCGTTGCGGTGGCGGAGCCACGACCGCCACTCTCCGCCGCGGTCCTCGTACACCTCGAAGACGGCCCCGCCGACGTGGAGGACGGCAGCCGTGGCGGCGCTTTCGAGGGCATGGTCGAGAAGCTATCACTCGGGCGACGAGTGTTTCAGGGCGTCGCTGCGTCGCCATCGCCGGGTGGTTCGACGAACGGGAGGGCTATCTCCAGACCGTCGTACGCCAGCACCGGCTTCTTCGGTCGCCCCGCTCCACCGCCCTCGAACTCCAGCACGCCGACGTCTGCGAGTTCCGAGAGGTTCCGGTGGACCTGCTTGTAGTCGCGGTCGACTAGCTCGGCCGCCGCCGCGATGCTCTCGGGCTCGTGGTTCGCGATTGCCTCGAGCAGCTCGAGGTTCCGCTGGCTCAGGAGCCGACTCAGCTCCGCGTACGAGTCGAAGTCGAGCACGGGCTGGGCGTCGTCGAGGTCCGCCCCCTCGCTCGCGGCCTCTATTCGGCGGCGCGTGCGCTCGTGAAGTCGGTCGCGCTCGCCCACTGTGACTTTGAGTGTTGGCATCGGTGGTCACCTCCCGACGTCCTACGCTATCCCGGACCAGTTCCACGTGACGGGCGTCAGTTCGTCGACCTCTCGCCTGAACTCGTCGTAGAGTTCGAGCATCCCGGGGAACTCGATCTCCTCGGTTCCACGTGGGGTGTGGCGCTCGTGTCCCTTCGTCCGCTCGTGTGCGTTGTCGTAGCGGAGGACAGTCTCGCCTCCGACCTCGCCGGCGTGGAGACTGTAATCCCAGCCGCTCGGGTACGTGTCGTCCTCGGTCCTGCGGATGGTCACGTCGACCACGTACCCGGCCTCGACCGACCGCCAGTCCTCGATAGTGACGTAGGACGCCATCCGGCGACCTATGGTACCGTCTCCATAGGTATAAAGGTATGGAGTTCACCACATAACTCACCGGCGACTCGTCGTCGGTTCACGGAGCGAAACGAGCGTTCGACGGCTGGACCGCCCACTCCTCGCAGCGCCATCCTATCGACTGTCCACGGGATGGATTCGACCACCTCGACCCGCTCGAGGTGCCTGTCAGCCCTCGTACTCGCCGCGTCGCTCGTACTCCCCGCGCCGCTCCCGCTCGCCGCGCTCCGCCAGCACCGATGGCGTCCGGCAGACGCCGTCCGCGCCGGTGACCTGCGGGACCGTGCAGTTGTTACAGGAGTTACAGAGGACCGCAGTGTCCGGGGCGACGGTTCCGGCACCGCCACGCGGTCCGGATTCCAGCAACCGCGCCGCGAGTCGCGGCTCGGCGTAGAACGGCCGGGCCATGCCGACCATGTCAGCGGCGGGCTCCGCGTCGGCCCCGTCGGCCGCCACGCTCGCCCGACCGTCACTCCCGTCCGTCGCCTCACCACCGGCTTCACCGTCCCCCAGCAGCCGGTCCATCTGCCCGCGCTCCCGGATGCCGCCCTCCGCGAGCACCGGGACGTCAACGGCCGCCCGGACCCGCCGACAGAGCGACCCGTTCCACGCGGGCGCGTGGTCGTGCTGGTAGCTCTGGAGCCGATTGGCGAGCGCGACCAGCCGCGCCCGCGCGCGACTGCCGAACGCCTCGGCGTACCCCTCGCGGAAGCGGTCGTCGCCCCACGCTTCCGCGGGGTAGCCGCCGCGGACGATGCTCATGTCCCAGAACGTCGAGCACCGGACGGGCACGACGGCGTCGTAGCCCACGTCGGCCAGCCGGCGGGCGACGGCGACAGCGTCGTCGTCGGTGAGCCGCCGGCGGACGAACGGCGGCGCGGCCGTCTCGGCGGGGACCTTCGTCGCGAGCGGGACGTCGCCGGCCCGGTCGCGCACCTCGTCGTGGACCAGCTCGAGAAAGCGCGTCCGGGCCCGTAGCGAGCCGCCGAAGGCGTCGTCGCGGCGGTTGTAGTGCGGCGAGAGGAACTGCTGGACGATGCCCATGTTCGCCCCGGCGAGGTGGACGCCGTCGTAGCCGGCGTCGACGCATCGCGCGGCCGCGCGCCCGAAGTCCGCCGCCAGCTCCCGGACCTCCGCCGCCGAGAGCACGCGGGGCGACAGCGACAGCAGGCCGACGTGGTCGAGCCATCGCAGCAGCCGCGGCGGCCGCGAGACCGCGAGCTGCTCCAGACCCGGATTCTCCGCCCGGTAGCCGGCGTGCCACGTCTCCATGCTCCGCAGGCCGCCGTGCTCCAGTTGGACGAAGATGCGCGCGCCGTGGTCGTGGACCGCGTCGGTCAGCCGCGAGAGCCCCGCCACGAACTCGGGGTCGTGGACGCGGGTCATCCCCGGCGCGGCGCAGCCACCCTCTCCGCGGACGACGGTCGCGCCCTGGAATATCAGTCCGACGCCCGACGCCGCGGCCGGCTCCAGCGCCGCCACGAGGCGGTCGACGGCGTCCGGCCCGGTGCCGGCGCACTCCAGCAGCGGGGCCCGGTAGAGGCGGTTCGGCACCGCGACCCCGCCGACCTCGATGGGGTCCTCGAGGCGGGCCATACGGGTTCCTGCGTCGCCAGCGTTGAAAGAGCTAGGGACGGACATGACTCTAATCACCTAGATGCAATATTTACTTCCACAACACGTGTCTCAACGCCCGGTTGCACATGAGCAACGACGAGACTGAACGAGACGGATCTGACGACGCGGTACACGACCCTGTCGGAGACGATAGCGGCCACGCCGATGGCCAGCCGGACCGTACGGACGACACCGCCGTCGCGCTCTCGCGGCGGGCCGCGCTGGCCAGTTCGGCAGCCGTCGCGCTTGGCGGGCTGGCGGGCTGTACGGAGGACCTCGTGACGCCCGATGGCGAGGAGACTGCCGACCCCGGCGGCGGGACCGCGACCCCCACCGAATCCGGCGTCGGCGACATCGAGCACCGGGCGCTCGGCGACGCGACCATCGAGATGGAGGACGGCTCGCTGGTGGTACAGGGCGTCGAGAGCGAGGGCGACGGCGTCGCCACCCTCCTCGGACAGGCCGTCGAGTGGGCGTCGAACACCGGGACCACCATCTCGGACATGGAGGACGGCGCGACGCTCCGGGCGACGGCCATCGGCACCGTCGAGGGCGAGGCCGACCAGATGGCGACGACCATCACGATGACCCAGGACGGCGAGCGGACCGTCCTGGACTGGGAGTACCCCGTCGCGAACGGGCGCGTGGCCGTGGAGGTGCTCGGCGAGGAGGAGAGCATCCACTACGAGGAGGTGGGCGAAGACGCCGACCTCTCCTTCAGTCCGCCCGGCGGGGAGGTCATGGACACGCACATCTGGTTCCTCGGCTACGTCGACGAGGGTGGCTTCCTCCAGGAGCGGATGGACGGCGTCGCCCCCGCCTCCTGCACCTACGAGTTCTCGAACCTCTCCGGCGACGGGCTCGCCGTCGCGCTGAACGGCGAGGAGTACACCGGCACGAGGCTGCGGGTCATGGAGGTCGCCGTCGAGGAGACGGCGGACGTCTGGTTCACCTCCGAGCACCGCCTGACCGGGTCGGGCGTGGGCTCCATCACGATGAACACGGAGACGGTGGACCCCGGCGTCATGTTCGACTGGCTGTCGCACGAGCCCATCGGTGACGCCGCCGTCGAGCGCGTCCCCGAGTCGGTCCGGGTCGGCGGTCTGGAGGAGCGCGACGGCGTGCGCATCGAACTCGGTGCCGTGGCCGGTGCCGCCGTTGCGGTCGACCCGCTCGCCATCCCCGACGGCACCGAACTGCTCACCCGGGGCACCCGGCCCGCCGAGGAGAGGGGCGTCGGCGACAAGGAGCCGTTCGGGCGGCTCGCGACGCGCGGGGCGAACGACGACCTGGAACTGGTCGCCGACTTCGAGCCCCTCGACACCGGCTCCGTCCGCGTCGAGGTGCTGCGCGGCGGCGAGGCCGTGGAGTCCACGACGGTCGAGGCCGGCACCGTCGGCACGGTCGGAGCCGACGTCCCGGTCGTGGAGACGGGCATCTCCCGCGGCGAGACGCCGGGGCTGTTCCACCGGTTCGGCGACGTGGTTCCCATCACCCTCGCCGACGACCTCGAGGTCGAAGGCGACGAGGTGCGGGCGTTCGCGTCCGAACCGGGCGGGACCGTCCCGGCCGTCGCGTCGGCCGAGCTGCTCGGCACCGGCCTCGAGGGCATCGCCATCACCGGCGTGGACCCGCTCATCTGACGGTCGCGGTTCCGGACCGGTCCGGACGACCCGTGACCGGCCCCTATCGAAGTAGTGGCCGGCCCTTATCGAAGTATATTCTCTTTCTTCTACATTGTTTTTAGATAACTAGATACACGATTTAATACGGACTCCCCCTGATTCGACCATGGTGCGACAGATGGCACCGGAACACGACACCGACGACAGTGACGATGCAGGAGCACAGGACGGACAGCGCGGGCCGCGGCGGCGGTCGGTCCTCGCGGGGGCCGGCGCGCTCGCCGCGGGCGGCGTCCTCGGCGGGGCCGCGAACGGCTTCGACGTCCCGCTGGGGTCGAGTGCGGCAGTATCGTTCGGCGGCAACGAGCACACGCTGCTCGGCGACGCGACGGCGGAGCGGCAGAACGGCTCGCTCGTCGTGCGGGGCTTCGGCTCCACCGGCGAGGACGGCATCGCGACCCACCTCGGGCAGGCGACCGAGTGGGCGACGAACATGGGCGCGACCGTGCCGGAGATGCCCGTGGGAGCCACGCTGACCGCGACGGCCATCGGCAACGTCGAGGGCGAGCCCGACCAGGTGGCGACCAGGCTGCGGGCGACCCGGCGCGAGGAAGGCGTCGACCTGGCGTGGGACTACCCCGTCGCGAACGGCAACGTCGCGGTCGAGGTCCTCGACGAGGACGGGACCGTCCACTTCCAGCCGGTCGACACGGACCAGACCCTCAGAGTCGTCCCCGACCGCTACTTCGTCCACATCTGGTTCCTCGCGTACGTGCACGACGGCTTCATCGCGACGGACATGAACGGCGTCGCGCCCGCGGCGTGCACCTACGAGATATCGGACCCCGGCGGCGGCGAGCTACAGGTCCAGCTCGACGGCGAGGTGCACACGGGCACGAGCCTGCGCGTGATGGAGGACCCGCGGGAGAACACCGACACCGTCCTGTACACCTCCGAGCACCGCCTCACCGGGACCGACCTCGACGCGCTCGTCATGGACGACGAGCCGGTCGAGGACGGCGTGATGTTCCGGGAGCTGGCGAACAACCCCGTCGGCGACGCCGTGCTGACCCACCACGGCGAGGCCCTCGAGGTCGGCGGCGTCTTCGACGCCGACGGCATCTACGTCGAGCTGGGGTCCATCGACGGCGTGGCCGTGGACCTCGACCCCGTTCCGACGGACCTCGCGGACACGGAGCTTCGGGAGGAGGCGTGGGCGACGGTCGACGGCTGCGCGCACAAGTCCCTGGGTCACGGCGGCGTCCGCAACCGTGACGGTACCCTGGAGCTGTTCGGGGACTTCGGCCCGCTCGGCACCGACGCCGTGGACGTGCGCGTCTTCGGGGGCGGCAGCCTCGTCGGCACCGACATCGTCGCCGACGGCGTTCTCGGAACCATCGAGGGCCGGCCGAACGTCGTCCGGACCGGCGTCGTGCCCGGCGGCGCGCCGGGCTACGCCGTCAGCTTCGACGGCGGCTTCGGGCTGACCCTCTCGTCGGGCACGACCCTGGAGGGCGACCAGATACGGCTGTTCCCGGCCGAGGCGACGAAGGCGGTCGGCGGCGTGGAGGCCTACGGCCTGACGGGCCGCGGCCTCGACGGCTTCGTCGTCCGCGACGAGCAGCCCATCGCGTAGTCGACGAGGAGTCGCGGCGGGACCGCGGTTTCGGCCGACGACCGGGTCGGTCCCTCGACCATCGGCTTCGACAGCGGCGAACTCGACGGCGTGGTCGTTCGGAACGGGAGACCATCGTCCGAACCACGGCGACCGCCGCGCCGTCTGCGGGAAGACCGACACCGACGACGCCGAGGAAGCTCGACACCGGGGCGATTTCTGACACTGGAGGATGCACATACACTGACACGATGACCGCGTCCCCGTCCTCGAACGCCGGTTCGGGGTCGGTACGGCCTGACATATTGTTTTCTCTATATGTATACTAGTAATTTAATACCTGGGTCCGGAAAGCATCGCGGGTGGTTCCGATGACACGCGACACAGATACCACGGAAACAGACGGACCGGAACGAGACCGACGGGACGGCACGCGGGGGCCGCACCGGCGGGCGGTGCTGGCCGGAGCCGGTGCGCTCGCCGGCGCGGGCGTCGTCGGACAGTTGACCAGGGGCTTCGGCGTCACCGAGGCCGCGGAGTCGGTCGAGTTCGACGGCATCGAGCACCGCGCGCTCGGCGACGCGGAGCTCTCGACCGAGTCGGGGGCGCTCGTCGCGAGCGGCATCGACGAGGAGGGCGACGACGGCGTGGCCGCCCAGACAGTGCAGTCGACGCGGTGGGGCGCGGACATCGGCCCCACCACCTCAGAGATGGGGGCCGGCAGTTCCCTCGAGCTGCAGGCCCGCGTCAACGAGGACGGCGAGGAGGGCGTGGTCGGCGGAACGACGTCCGCGACGATGGAGGACGACGCCACCGCGGCGGTGACGGGGAGCTACATATCGTCGCAGGCGGCGGGCGACGTGCAGGTCGAGGCCTACCGGGACCAGACGCTCGTCGCCACCTACGAGCCCCCGGACCCGCAGCGCTACGTCATCAGACTCACCTGGGAGGAGTACCGGGAACTCCTCTTCGAGCTGTGGTTCTACAGTACGGCCACCATCGAGCCGAGCAACCCCCCGACCGTCGCCTGCGCCTTCGAGTACGCGACCGCCGGCACGGTCGACGAGGTCGGGATGCCCGACGGGCCAGTCGAGGCCAACCGGGTCCGCATCGTCGAGACGGTCGAGAACGCCTACGACGACACCTGGTACGGGACGGAGATGCAGCTCCGGGGGTCCGGGATGGACGAGATCGTCGTCGCGGGCGAGACCGCCCAGCCCGGACTGCTGTTCGACGGCCATCCGAACCACCCCCTCGGTGCCGCATCGCTGTCGCGGACGCACGAGGCCGTGACCGTCGACGTGGGCGACGGGGGCGACGGCGTCGAGATAGTCACCGGGTCGGCGACCTCGGTCGCGGCCAACCTCGACCCCGTCGGCTTCGGTGGCGGCGCATCACTGGAGACGGTCGGCCGGGGCACGGTCGAAGGGACCTTCGACCAGTTCGGCTCGGCGGGGGTCCGCGACGAGGACGGGACGTCGGTGCTCTCCGCGGACTTCGGCCCGCTCGGCACCGACAGCGTCGTCGTCGAGGTGTACGACGGCCTCGACCTCGTCGGCAGCGGCGTCGTGCCCGCGGGGACGGTCGCGAGCCTGAGCGGCGACCCGCGCCTCGCGATGGCCGGCGCTCTCGCCGGCAGCCCGACCGGCTACACGCTGACGTTCGACCGGACGACGACCGTCCAGCTCGGGTCCGGGGACGGCGGTACCCAGACGCCCGTCCTCGCCGACAGCGGCACCGGCCAGCTATCGTCCGGAGCTACCTTCGACGGCAACCGGGTCCGCCTGCTGGCCGACGATCCGGCGGCGACGGTCGCCGACGTCAGGACGCTCTCGCTTCTGGGCGCGGGCCTCGGCGGCTTCGACATCACCGCCGAGTCCTCGTCGTCCTGACGCCCTACCGGAAGGGGTCGTCCAGCAGCTCCCGGTGGACCGCGGGCCCCACCCGCAGCCGGCAGTCCTCGCGCGGGCGGGCGCAGCACGCGAGCACGTAGCCGTCGGCGAGCGCGTCGTCGGCCAGCGCGGCCGGGGGGCGGGCGTGCTCTACGGCAGGCTCTTCACCACTATTAGAAGATTCTGCAGTACACCGACCGTCCAGCAGCCGCGCCGTGCAGGTGCCGCAGGCCCCGCGCCGGCAGCCGAACGGCAGGGAGAGCCCCGCGCGCTCGGCGGCCGCCAGCACCGACTCGCCGGCCGCGACCGCCACCGCCTCCGAGCGGCCGTCGTCGAGGACGAGCGTCACACGCCGGGACATCGAATCGTCACCCACGACTGGCTCCCCTCCGGGACATCGAATCGTCTGTCACCGTCGACTCACTGCCAGACGTCGCTGGTGCAGTCGCCGTCGGGCCACCGTATCTCGTGGGCGCGCGCGGGACCCGGCTCGAGGTCGCCGAAGTCCACGAGGAAGTCCTCGTCCAGCTCCAGCGTGCCCCGCCGCGGGTCCACGTCGGCCTTCAGCATCACCGAGCCCTTCTCGCCCTCCTCCGGGAAGAACTGCTCGTCCCACGAGGAGAAGAGCGAGGTGGTCCAGTAGAGGCGCTCGCCGTCGAGCGATAGCTGGAGCATCTGCGGCCCCGCGACCAGCTCCCGGCCCTGCACCTCCTGTACGTCGCCGAAGTAGCCGCCGATGGAGATGGAGTCGGCCTTCCGGGGATTGGACGGGTCGCTCACGTCGTACATCCACACCTCGCCGTGCAGCCAGTTGCTCCCGAAGAGGTAACGGTCGTCCATCGAGACGAGGATGTCCGTCGGGAGCGCGGGCACCGGCATGTCCCAGTCGGGGTGCTCGCGGGCCTCGAAGTCGACGACCTTCTCGGCGCGGTACTCGCCGGGGCCGTCGCTGCCGGTGGAGTCGCCGGCGGCCGACCCGCCACCGTCCGCCTCGTAGAAGTGGAAGATATTCGACGACAGCGCCGCGCCGACGTAGCCGTGGGTGGACTCGGGCGTGTGCAGAAAGCGCACCTCCAGGGGAATCTGGCCCTCCTCGCCGAGGTCGATGGTCTGCTCGACCGTCCGGTCGCTCCAGTCCCAGACGTGTAGCTGGTGGCCGTACTTGCCCGCCTCCACGTCCTCTAAGTCGAAGCCGGGGTAGTACGTCTCCGGGGCCGCCCACTCCGTCGAGACCATCACGTCGTGGCGCGGCTGGTACCAGAAGTCGTAGTTCAGCTCTATCTCTCCCGGCGGGTCCCAGCGGCCGAGGACCTCGAAGTCGTCGTCCAGCCGGAGGAAGCCGCCCGGCAGCCCGCCGTCGGCGTCGCCGAGCATGCTTATCAGTATCTCGCCGTCGGGCACGCAGTGAACGGTGTGTGGGGCGGAGAGGTCGTGCTCGTACACCTCCTCGGGCTCGATGACGGTCTCCAGTTCGGGGTTCCGGCGGTCCGCGGCGTCTATGACGTGGATGCGCGAGGACCGCTGGCCCGGGACCACGAGGTGCTGCCGGGCGAGACCGTCGACGTGGCACGACGACGAGCAGGCGTTCCAGCCGAAGTGGTGTAGCTCGTCGCCCCGCTCGGGCATCTCCACGCGGTCGACGACCTCCGCGTACGTGTCGGAGTCGGGGTCGAGGTCGACGACGGCGACGAAGTCCGGCGCGGCCACGTCGGTCCCGACGTACAGGCCCATCACATACGCCAGCTCCTCGCGGTCGGCCTGCTCGATGGCAGCCTGCGGGGTGGCGTAGCCCGGGCCGGCGTGGTCGTGGGCGTCGCTTCCGGAGTGGTCGGCGTGGCTGTGGGCGTCGCCCGCGGCGTCGTCGCTCGGGGATTCGGCGTCGCTCATAGCTAGGTGTAGGACTTCGAGCGTTGTTATTGGGTGGGTTCGGGCGGGACGGGCCGCTACCTCGGACGGCGGTGACTCGCCCGCGGCGACGGACGTCCCCGACCCCTCGGCAGGTGGAGTCCCGGAGCGGTGCGGGCACGCGAGCTACCGGCACGTCCCGGCAGGCGGCCGGCGCGGACGCCGCCAGGGACGACGCTGGCGGCGGTTGCGGTCCCGGCGACGCCCGTCGCGGCCGGCGGCGCGACCGCTCCGTCGGCCCGCGAGCCGTCGCGGATAGGAGCAACTATCTCCGATAGATGGGCCGCTCAGGCCTCGCGGGCCACCAGCTCCTCGATGCGCTCCTCGAGGTCGGCTATCTCGGACTCGATGCGCTCGGCCTCCTCGCTGCGGAGTCCGGACAGCCGCTCGCGGAGCCCGGACAGCCGCTCGCGGAGCCCGGACAGCCGCGTCGCCTTCGCCTCGTCCTCGACCTCGGTCTTCTGGACGTAGGTCTGCTCGTCGACGTCGTAGACGTCCTCCTCGGGGACGTTCGTGACCGCGAGCGCGACGTCCACCCTGTCGGGGACCACGCCGAGCAGGCGCTCGCGGGGGATGCCGACCGCCTCGAACCGCTCGACGACCGTCTCGTCGTCCTTGAGCGTCCGGGTCTCGCGGGTGGTCCGTCGGACCGACCCGTACTGGCCGTGGACGGGCTCGTCGCCCACGCGCTCCAGCAGGACGTCGCCGACGTCGCGCCGGAAGTCGGTCGCCCCGTACTGGACGTCCGACAGGAGGACGTAGAGGTCCACCAGCACGTCCGTCGGGAGGTCCGGCAGCCGGTCCACGCCCCGGCGTTCCACCTCGTCGACCAGCAGCAGCGCGTCGTCGTGGACGGCCTCGGGGTCGGCGCGGCGCTCGCGCTCGACCAGCAGGCTGCTCTCGGGCTCGCGCTCGTCGGTCCGGCGCAGGCGGCCGTCGGCGAGGGCGAACCGGGGGTACAGCGTGAGGACGGCGGCGTACGCCTCCACGCCGTCCGGTAGCTCGTCGGTCGCGAGCTCCTCGTCGGCGGCGCGCTCGGCGAGCGCCTCGAGCTGGTCGCGGTCGAGCACCTGCGCCTCGCCGGTGTCCCGGAACCGCACGACGATGCGCCGGTCGTCGGTCCACCGGACGGCCAGCTCCCGGCCCGAGGGCGTCCTGACGAGCGCCTCCGGCGGGAGCGCCCCCACCCGCTCCCGCAGGGTCGGCCACACGTCGGCCGCGTCGCTGTCGGGTGCCATCCCGCGGGCTAGGCTTCGGGGGCGGAAAAGCGCAACGGCGACCGTGTTGGGTGGTGTCGAGATGTGGTTGCTACAATCGACAGCACTGTTGCTTGGCTCCCGGAAGCCCCGGCCCGCTCGGCTCGGGGGACTCGCTGCGCGCTTCGTTCCCTTCGGTCACTGCAGTGTCTGCGGCGCGCCCGTGCGCGCGCCGCACGGCCTGCGAGGCCCGCAGGGCCTCGCTCTGCTTGCGTCGTCCGCCTTCGCCGAGCGCGCCGCCCCTTCCGAAGTTCCGGCGAGCAAGCTCGCCGGCGTCCCGCTCACTTCGTTCGCGGGACTCCCGCCCCGAGATGGTTGGTCAGTCGGCAACAGTCCGCCGGCTGATTGGCTTATCTGAACACGACCACTGTCACGTACCGACCTACCGCACCAGCCCCCGCACCCGCCCGGAGCGCCGCCAGACCACCGCCGGCAGCGCGAGCGCGACGCCCACGAACGAGAACACCTTCCCGGCCGTCCGTAGCTGTGGTCCCTTCCCGCCGAAGCAGTCCTTCACGACCGGCGTGACGCGGTACTGCTCGCCCCGGTAGGTGACGATCTCGATTCCGTGGAAGGTGTTCCGGGACCAGTCTCGCGGTGTCGAGGAGTCGTCCTCGGCGACCAGGGCGTCGAGGAATATCTGCTGCTCTACAGTCGTGAGGCCCTCGAACGAGGCCGCCTCGCCCGGCCCGGCCGACTCGTTCGGTCCGTAACTGGAAACGTACAACTGGTGTCCCGGCTGGCAGTCGTGCGTCGCCGTCTCGTAGATTCCGACAGCCATGGCCGTCCCGCCGGCCAGCAGAAGCACGGCACCGACGGCGAGGGCGAGGCGGGGGAGGCGGTTCATGCGAAAGCGAACTGTCTCCACGATACAAATTCCTTCGGAGATGTTCCCACTCCGCTCGGGAGAGGAGCCAGCGACCCCGCCAGACCTATACCCCTCCGGGCACTCCGCGCTATTGGTGCCTACCTCGTCGCATTCTCATGTCTGGTGGGGTGGGCTTCCCCAATATCAGACCTCGTTCTGATACTCTTGTACCGTCAACAATAGTAGTAAGTGCGTGAGGACTATGGCCACAAACGACAGAGTGATGAAAAATAGTGCCTCATGGACGACACTGGTCAAATGAAACGCATCTAGGAGGGACTCGGCGCTTCTGTACAAGAGGTATAACCACACGATTCCGGCAACGAGGAACAGAAGCGTGAGGCCGACTCTGACTTCTGTCGCTCTATCACTCGGTATTCCATCGAGTGTATTGTATATGAATGCAGATGAGAAGACCGCTATTGAACACATGACGATCGCGTGGTTAGTGTCTGTTGTCCCAATCAAATACACGTAATTGACGACTGGTAAGAAGATAAATAATTTCGGAGTATTTAGTAGGGCTTCGGCGTCTCTTGCCGACATCGTTTCACCTGTCTATCCCTTCGATCGATGCTGTATCGATTCGGTATACCAACTCATTGTCGGGGTGTAATTCTCGATACTCGAACTTCGACAGGTCCTCACGGACGGTCTCAATCGCCTCTTTGGCTATCTGTCTGTTTTCGTAGCCCTGCGCGCGGAGGTCAACGAAGGGGACTGAATACGAATATGTATCGTGTGTTCTCAGCTTATTGCGGAGTGCCACACTCCTCTCCCACGCGTCATCCATGTGTCCAACGTAGACGACGAACGGTTCATCCTCAACGATTTGATCGTACGCATCTTGGATTTTGGATTCTTGGTCGTATTGCTCGGCCACGTCGGACATAATCTCTCTTAGAATACCATCCCTGTCGTAATAGCCCGAGCTACAGAAGTTCGCTATAGTGTTCGCCGGCTCCCCAAATTTCTCTCGCAAATCCCGTTTCCATCTATTGATTTTATCGTTGGAAACGTAAACGTCATTCATCTCCCACGCTGTCCGGATGCTTAGACTACGGCGGAGCAGTCGAAGTTGCGATTCCGATAGGAACTCTCCAAAGTGCTCGAGGATTTCCGTGTTTCTAGCGTCGTGGTTTGCCTCCTCGATAACCTTGAACTCGAGTTCCTGTTCATGGGCGAGAAGGCGGCCCTGGTCCTCGTATGTATATAGGATCTTGCTCAGGATGCGCTCCCTATCCGCCTCCTCGAATGCATCGAGATTCAGTTCGATGACCGATCCGTCCTCCGTATCGACACTCCGAAACGGGGAGATTTCGGGTCCCTTCTCGACTAGTTTGACCTCCCGGTCTTCGCCCTGAAGCATTTCGAGATTAAACTCCTCAATCCGTCGGTCGTCTTTCCCACTGGTAACCTTCGAAAATACGGTGGAGGCTCTCTCGTGGAAGAACCCGAAGACCCGGTTCTTGGCAGCCACCATCTCCTCAGAACGGATTATGTTGATTGCAGTCTCTACGATGTCGCCTTCGACATCCGACCGATCGTCGTCACCTCCCACAGTCACTCACTCTGGCGATGTTCTTCGACGTATGAGGAAACGGAATTGAAGTCCTTCTCGATGAAGATACGCGAGCCAACACCAGCCCCGGCGAATTCGTCCAGTGTCATCGGGTCCTCGCTGTCGCTGGGAATCGCGGGTTCCTTCGTCTCCTTATCCACCAGATGCCCCTCTTCGTTCTCTTCGAGACCAAGCTCGTTAGCGACTGTTTCTGCCGCACTCGAGCCGAAGGTGATTGTTGGGGACATCGTTGGATGGACTTGGTGTGGCGTCTTATAGAAAGTTAGTGGCCACCACCTACATATTCCTATTGGTCGTCGGGCAAATTATGTGTTGATTCAAGTTACTAGTTGCCGGGTCACTTCTCCGGGGCAGATTATGAATCTGATCGGCTGTTCGGTCGTCTCCACCCCCGCCAGACCTATAGCCCTCCTCCGAGCACGCCACGCCATATGTCCCTCGATGTCGCGCGGGCGCTCCGGGAGGGCGCGGACCGCACCGTCTCCCGGAACGGCGCGGTCCTCGTCGCCGCCGTCTCGCTCGTCGCGCTCGCGAGCACCGTCGCCGGCCACACCCTCCGGACGGCGTTCCTGTCGCAGTTCGGCGGGAGCGTGACCCCGACGGGGCTGCTCGGAACGCTCGCCCTCGGCAGCGGCGACGGCCCGCTCGCCGTCCCGCTGCCCGCGTCGCTCGCGGCGGTCGTCTGGGTAGCCGCGCTCGTCGTCGGCGAGTCGGTCCGCGTGGTCGCGCTACGGACCTTCGCCGGCGAGCGGACCGACGGCATCCCCGAGTCGGCCGCCCGGCGACGGCTCGGGGCGGCGACCCTCGCCAGCCTCGTCGCGTCGCTGGTGGCCCGCCTGGCCGTCGCAGTCGGGCTGGTCCTGCTCGTCGTTCCGGGGGTCGTGCTCGCCGCGGGACTGCTGTTCGTCCGCGCGCGGGTCGCAATCGAGGACGAGGGCGTCGTCGACGCGCTGACCGGTAGCTGGGCGCTGACGCGCGGCGACCGCCTCGCCGCGGTCGGGCTGGTCGTCGCCGTGGTCGGCGCGAGCGTGGTTCTCACTCTCCTCGCCGGCGGCGTCCGCCTGCTGGTCGTCGGCGCGAACTCGACGCTCGGCGCGCTGGTCGCGATTCCGGTGGGTGCAGTGGGGACCGTCTTCGGCGTCGCGGCGGTGGCGCGGGCGTTCGT
>CAZPIG010000008.1:0-30286 GCA_964586205.1 uncultured Halobacteriales archaeon
TAGTTACTTCGCGGTGGACGGCGGGCAGTTGCTCGCTCCGACGCCGTTTTGAGTTGGGTTTTCTGGCCCCCACGAACCGCCGTCGGGTGGGAATGAAAGGGGCGACGCGCTCGGCGACGGCGGCCGACGCAAGCACTGCAGGCGAGCGACCGTAGGGAGTGAGCCGAAGCGCGCAGCGAGGCCCCCGAGTCGAGCGCGTCGGGGCTTTCGAGGACACTGGAAAGCTAGAGCAGCGATTCCAGGGGTCTCGAAAGCCCCCGGTCGCTGGACTCGGGGGACGCTCGCGGGTCGCTTCGCTCCCCGCTCGCGCGAACGCGTCGCTCACTACGTTCGCGCCGCGCGCTCGCTGCGCTCCTCGCTTCACTCCCTCGCTTCGCTCGGTCGTTCGGCTGCGGTGTTGTGCGGCGCGCCCGAGCGCGCGCCGCACGGCAAGCGGGACGCCAGGCGTCCCGCCCTGCTTGCGTCGTCCGCCGTCGTCCAGCGACCGGCCCCTTTCAGTCCCGGCGAGCTTCGCTCGCCGACGTTTCGCTCACTTCGTTCGCGAAACTCCCACCCGACGGTGGTCCAGCCAGCGTGACGAACACGAAACTCACACCTTCTCCAGCGCGGCGCGCCACTGGTCCGGCTCCTCCTCCGGGCCGTGCCGGAGGTCGGCCACTTCCCAGTCCGTCCCGACGACCGCCTCGCGCAGCCGGTCCGCGCCGAACAGCCGGAACAGCAGCGTCTCGCCCACGTCGCCGTCGTACTCGAAGTGCATCACGCGATGGGCCAGCCCGGGCGTCGGGTCCGCGCGGTAGCCCAGCAGGTCCGCCGTGGCTGGCAGGTCGGGGTCGTAGCCGTCGAGCACCGCCGTCGCGTCGGGCGTGGTGACGTGCGCGAGGTCCGCGAGGAACTGCCGGAGCCCCGCCATCGAGCCCGCGAGCCCGAGCTGCGTGCCGATGCAGAGCGCCGACCGGAAGCGGTCCCGGTCGAACGCCTCGCGGAGCGCGAACATGTCCGCGTGGCGGGCTTGCTCGACGCCCCTCTCGCGCATCGTCTCGACGAGGGCCTCGCTCCGCTCGACGGCGACCGTCTCGAAGCGGTCCTGGAAGTAGAGCGCGTGGCGGCCGGCTCCCGCGCCGAGGTCCACGAGCGGCCCGTCGAGCCACGACGCGAGCCACCGGCTGCCCTCGTCGTCGGGCGCGAACTCGCCGAAGTAGAACTGCTCGATTGGGTGCTCGAAGCTGGTCTCGCCGTCGCGCTGGACGAGCGGCGCGTCCTGCTCGCCGCGGTAGTGGTCGCGGACCGCGCGACCGAAGGGGTCGGGCGATGGTGCGTCGGGGTCGGTCACGGGCGAGTCCGAGGCGGTCACGGTTAGCCACGGCGACGGCGGGGCGGCTGATAAATCCGTGACGACACTCGGTACCGATTCACGTGGGGTCGTCGCGTCACCGCGAGCGACGCTTCCCCGTTGCGACTCACCTCACTGCGCCGGGGGGCGAGGGAGCTTCGGAATCAGCCACGCGAGGAACGAGTCCATGCTGCGGGTCTGCAGCCAGACCCGGCCCTCGCCCGAGAACTCCGCGACCAGCCCCTCGCCGCTGAGGACGGTGGACTTCAGCCCGCCGACGCGGCGGACGGTGAAGTCGGTCCCCTCCTCGAAGGCGACGACGTGGCCGGTGTCCACGGTGAAGGTCTCGTCGGGCCCGAGGTCGCGGTGCTGGATGGCCCCGTAGCTCGATAGGAAGAGCGGGCCCGACCCTCGAATCCGGAGCAGGAACAGCCCCTCGCTGCCGAAGAACGTCTTCGCGCCGCCGAACTCCGTCGAGACGTCGAGCGACGGGTCCGCGGCGAGGTACGACCCCGACTGGACGTAGATGGTTCCGTCGACAGCGTGGTGCTCGACGTCGCCCGGCAGCGGCGGCGCGAACGAGACCGTCCCCGGCCGCTCCGCGGTGAAGGTGTTCTGGAAGAAGCTCTCGCTCCCGAGGACGCTACGCCCGAGCGACCGGAGGAAGCCGCCGGTGGCGTTGGTCTCTATCTCGATGCCGCCGGAGTAGCCGACCATCGCGCCCGCCTCGGCGCGTATCTGCTCGCCTGCGTCGAGCGAGACGTCTAGCTGTGCGTACGACGGCCTGGAGACGACCTCGTGCTCCATGGGCTGTGGGCGACGTGTAGGCGGAAGTGGTTGGTTGCGGAGCTTTAGTCAATATATATCCAAATAATGCATCCCTCTTTTCTGGATGGACGGTTAGTGATGAATGATTTTAATTCTCGATACATCCGGCAGGAACTGTAAGCAGGGTCTTTTTAATCGGCCGTCTCTCACCAAGAACTATGAATCCCCACCAATTCCGAGATGAAGAAGATCTTTATTATTACTTTCAACCGCCATGGACCCCATATGAAAATCAAAATATCATCATGAGGGTGTTTCAATTGAAGGAGAATTTCGACCAAGTATTTGAAGCAGTTGAAACTCTAGATGAAATCAAGACTGAATTATCCGAAGGAGCCGCCTATGAAGAAGTCATCAGGGACGGTCGAAGGGCAATTTTTGAATTGATGGATGGATTGGAATCCTTTCTATACAATTTTCCTGAGATACTGCAGGAAGAATGGTTCCATAATTTCTGGCAGACTGTTGCCGGCGCTACCTGGAGAGCACAAGAGGGCAAGCTGGAAGGAGAACGTAGATTCAAAATCTTCCTGAACGACATCCTGGCTTACTTTCCGGGAACAATTTACGGGTCTATTTATAGAGACTTTAACCGATTTCTAGAATTTTATGGGAGTGATATTCAGCCTAACCAAGTGCCGGATGATTTTCGGTTGGATGTTTATGAGGCTAGAGACCAATTCTGCCTCGGGTATTATTCAACTGCACTATTCGTGCTGGGACGGGCAGTTGAGAAAGCTCTTCTTCAGTTGGGCCAAGAACGCAAAATTGAAACAATCAAAGCATTTGGCCGAGAAGTTGATTGGAAAGATGCCCGATTTTACAGCCGTAAAGAAGCAATGAAGAACATTCAGAAACCAAATTCCACGGAGAAATTGATTAGCCAAAGACAGTATCATGAAATCTCTGTCCTAGTGAATTATCGGAACAATGTCGCCCATAGCGAGCATGAAGACATCGAAAGAGATGAAGCTCTTCGCCAGATTAATAATGCGTTCAGCTTACTAAAAGAACTGACCGAACAAATTGAAGAATTGGAAAAACTGGACGACGATGAGATCAATCCCATTGAGGGCCAAAAGGCTGGTTAGCTATCTATCCAATAAATTGACTCATAATCTTCATAAAGACTTGCTTCTCGAAGGGACTGTGAAACGATTCAAGGACTCCGAGTTTCACAAATACTGGATATCAGAGTCTTGAGAATCCTTCAACCTGACAGTTGGTTCTTTCCGATTCGTATTGACTCGCTTGATGATTCTACTAGTGGTTTCACCTATCGCGCCTAGGCAAGCGGCAGCCGTATTCGGTTCTCCAACAACAGTTGCTGTGCAAGCTCCGATGGTCTTTCCTGCACTCGCCGCCAGGTCATTTTGACCCATACGGGAGGACTATTCATGCACGAATAAAGTTCTTTTTCAACTGTCGCATCACATTCTGGTATACGGATTCTTGAATCATCTTTGGTTAAAACGCGGGTTTAGACGGCCGTCAAGCCTCTTTAGTAGATATTATGTTTGAATCAATGGAATTCTATTCAACCTTCATACGCCCTCCAGAGATAGAGCGAGGCGTATGATCGATACGGAGCCCACCGTGCCGCCCGCTCCCGCATCTCCCCGCGGGTCATGTCCTCGTCGTCGAACAGCGCGTACATGCCCTTCCTGATGCCGAGGTCCTCCACCGGGAACACGTCCTCGCGGCCCAGCGCGAACATCAGGTACATCTTCGCGGTCCAGTCGCCGACGCCGCGGATGTCCGTCAGCTCCGCCGCCACCGCTTCGTCGTCCATGCCGGCGAAGTAGTCGCGGCCGAGGCCGCGCTCGGCGTGTGCTTCGGCGATGTGCTGGACGTACTCGGCCTTCGCGGCGGAGAGGCCAACGTCGTGGAGGTCGTCGGGCTCCGCGGCGAGGATGCCCTCGGGGGTCACCTCGAAGCGGTCGAACAGGCGCTCGCGGATGGCCGCGGCGGAGTCCATCGACACCTGCTGGCGGACGACGGCGGTCACGAGCCGCTGGAAGGCGTCCTCCGCCGGTTCGAGGGCGAGCGGGCCGTGCTCCTCGACCAGCGGCGCGAGCGCGTCGTCCGCGCGGAGGTGGTCGTGGGGGTCGGTCGCGCTTTCCGCGGTGTCGTCGCGCTCGCTCTCGCTGGCCTCCGTCTCGTCGGCCTCGCTCTCGTCTGGCTCGCTCGCTGTCACTGGTGTGGGGGTGGTGGCCGGCCGTTATGGGCGTTGCGACCTGGGGTCGGTTGGTGCTCAGAGACGGGGAGCGACCGGCGGGCTGTAGCCAACTGTCCAATCACCACCGGGCGGGAGTCCCGCGAACGAAGTGAGCGGGACGCCGGCGAGCTTGCTCGCCGGAACTCCGGAAGGGGCGGCGCGCTCGGCGAACCCCGGCGACGTAAGCACCGCAACGGAGGGAGCGAAACGACTGGAGTGAGGAGCGCAACGAGCCGCGGGAGCCGAGCGCGCCGGGGCTTCCGACCGCCAAGCAACAGTCGCGTACCCATCTGACGGCCCACTCGAACCGTCCCCTAGCCGCCGACAGGAACAATGATGGGGCCCCGTTCCCAAGAGTCGCCCATGAGTGACGGCGTCCGGCACCCCCGCCTCGTCGCCGCCTTCAGAGCCGTGCTGTACGCGACCGCCGGCACCGTCGCGCTCGGCGTGGCCCTGCTCGCGGTGCTGACCGTGGGCTTCGTCGTCAGCGCCGGGGGCCTCGCGATGGTGGTGAACGACACCGCCCCCCTGGTGGGAGTTCTGGTCCTCTCCGGGCTGGTGCTCGCCACCTCGGCCGGCCTCCTGTGGGGGCTGAAGGTGGCCGTCCAGCGCATCGACCGCGAGGTGCGCGAGTTCGACCGCGCACCGGACCCCGTCGAGGAGGTCAAGGAGCGCTACGTCGACGGCGACGTCGACGAAGCGGCGCTGGACCGCCGCCTCGACCACGAGCTACGGTCCGACGCGGACCCCCCGCCCCGCGGCGAGGCCGTGGCGGTGCGCTCGGAGGGAGACCATGCGGCCGGCGATGGGGACCGCGGTGACCGAGCAGCCGGCCGCCGGGACGAGGCCGACGCGAGCGCCGACGCCGATGCGGGCGAGGACGCCGATGCGGGCGACGATGACACCGACGACTCGACTGCCGACGACGACGCGGGCGACGACGCCGTCAACGCGGACGAGCACGACGAGGACCGCATTCTCGACCGCGACCGCGCGCAAGCCGACGGATAGAACCGACGGAGCGGACCGTTCAAGCCCCCGCGGCCGCTACGACCGGACGTGACGGGCGAGGAGCGAGCCGACCGGACGCTGCGGGACGCGGTGGAGTTCTACCTGCTGGACCACCGGACGCCGCTCGGGCAGACCATCGACGTGGGGCTGCTCGCGCTGAACCTCGCGTTCGTCGCCATCGTCGTGGTCGAGACGTACTCGCTGTCGTCGGCCACCCGCGCGTGGCTCTGGCGCGCCGAGGTAGCCATCGCGAGCGTGTTCCTGGTCGAGTACGTGCTCCGCATCTACGGCGCGCCGGACCGCCTCGCGGAGGCCGGGGACCCCTACACCGTGGTCGACCTCGCGTCCCTCCTGCCCACGTTCGCGGTCCTGCTGGTTCCCGGGGCGACACTCGTGGGCGGGCCGTTCGGACTCCTCCGTCTCGCGCGCGTGGTCCGCGTGCTGCGGTTCTTCCGGTTCACCCGGAACGAGGAGTTCTTCTTCGGCACGGTCTCGGTCGGCCAGCTACGGGCCACGAAGCTGCTGCTTACGGTGTTGTCCATCTTCTTCTCCACGCGGCGTTGTTCTACGAGTTCGAGCACGCCGCGAACCCGGGCGTCGAGAACTTCGGCGACGCGTTCTACTTCTCGGTCGTCTCGTTGACGACGGTCGGCTTCGGCGACATCACGCCCGCCACGCAGGCGGGGCGGTGGGTGACGGTCGCGGCCATCCTCGTCGCCGTCGTGCTCATCCCGTGGGAGGTCCGGAAGATAGTCCGCTCGTGGACCACGGGCGAGAAGGTGAACGTGACCTGCCCGAACTGCGGGCTCCGGTACCACGACGAGGACGCCTCGCACTGCAAGTCCTGCGGCGCGGTCATCTACCAGGAGTATGACTCTCGGATAGAATAAGTGGGAACGATGTTTGGTGCGATGTAATAGTAGGAAACCGACTTATAGTCCCCCAATAAATTGAGTCCATGGGTGTTGAGAATCCCGACGAACTCCTTCACCATTTCCACGAAGGAAACACGGAAAAGATACTCCATAGACTATCACCGGAAAAGGTGGAAATAACCGAACATCTATATAACAATTGGATTCGACTCCTTGAAGCCGAATCGTTAGTAGCCCAAAATGACCCAGTGAACTTTGTTCAGGAAGTGGTTCTGGTTCCAGAAGTACTGACAGAGTTCGTACCCCTATTTCTGGCTCGGGATGAAGCTCGTTCTTTCCTGGAGTCTCATTTTGTGACCTGTTCGAAATGCGAGGAGGTCTTTTTCGCTGGTTTTCACATTTCTCCTACTCTTCCATACTATCCAGCGACTAATCATGAATTAGAGGAGTGGCAAAATGGCGAGAAGCAAATCCCCCTTCCAGTAAACTGTCCTAAATGTGGACAACATCATGAAGTAAAGGTACAACCCGCAATCCCTCCGGATGCTTGGGAACTTTGGTGGACCGACATTGGCATCGCCAAAGTTCTCCAAGAACCAATGAAAGAGAAAATACGATCGTCCAGACGCTTCGAGCCGAAAAATATCGAAGAAAACGTACTGGACGAGGATGTGCCAGATATGTTTGGCTTTGACAATGAAGTTAAATTTCACATTCCATTAGTAATCCAAGACTACAGCATCGGAAAAGTCGCAATCGATATTGTCCGTTCAATTGGTTTAGACGAAAACGAAGGCGAAGTGCCAGTCAATTGGAAAGGTGAGGATTTACATGATGTAGTGGAACAGTTTAATGTCGCTTGTGAGAGAAGGGATATCAAAGAAAAGATTTTGATCGTTCTCGGCACGATTCCCAAATCTCTGCGGACCGACCTCGTTGAATTCAAGCGGTGGTTCTACAATCAAGTGACTCGCGAAGATTCGAAATACCGGGGTTTCGAACTCCACGTGATTTCATACCCTGAAGAGCTGGATTTAATACTGAATCAACGCCTCTATGGTCAAGCTGGACCCGAGGATGAACCTTCAGGACCACCCAGGCTCTACGACCTCAATGCCTGGGAAATGGAAATGAGTGGTATTGACTTCGGAAGCAAGGATATTGACCATAGTCCCTCTTTCTCGCCGTCCAGACTTGGACCAATATTCGAATATGCAATCAGAGAGTTGCAACAATCGAGAGGATACCGCATCCATTCATCGGATGTTCTTGACCACAACAAAGTAGACCTGCTATGCCGACGGACGGAGGGGGATCTGGAACATTTCCAACTCATTCAGTGTAAGTTTGGTTCAATCGACGTCAAAGAAGCCGCAAAAGTAAAAGAACGATTCGAAGAGGTCGAATCACAAATTTGTAATTATTGGGGTCTGCTGAAGGAATGTAGAGTAGACTACGTCCTTGCGGTAGGGTCTATAAATGACGATGTCAGAGAAGACCTTAACGAATTGGGATTCGACTTGATCAGTAAATGTGAGTTAGCTGAACACAGAAATGATATCGATCCGAACTTACGGGAACACATTGGCATCTAACTTGTTATCAGATTGTAGGAAAATTGTGGGAAGCGAAATTTGAACGATAGCGGGCGAACGATTACTCCCCGTTTGCCTCGAACAGGCACGAGGTTCTCGGGTACCTCAGAACCCCTTGCCCTGTAGCTCGCGGGCGATGATGTTCTTCTGTATCTCCGTCGTCCCCTCGTATATCTGGGTTATCTTCGCGTCGCGGTAGAAGCGCTCGACGTCGAAGTCGTTGACGTAGCCCGACCCGCCGTGTATCTGGACGGCCTCGTTGGCCACGTCGACCGCCACGCGGGAGGCGTACTCCTTGGCCATCGAGGCGAGCGTCGTCAACTGGCCGTCCGCGTGGTCGACGCTCCACGCGGACTTGTAGGTGAGCATCCGCGCGGCCTCCGTGCGGGTGTGCACGTCCGCTAGCTTGTGCTGGATGGCCTGGAAGTCGCCGATGGGCCGGCCGAACTGCTCGCGCTCGCCGGCGTACTCCAGCGCCCGCTCGGCCGCGCCCTTGGCGATGCCGACGCCCTGGGCGGCGACGCCGGTCCGGGTCGCGTCGAAGAACTGCATCTGCTGGAGAAAGCCCATCCCCTCCGTGCCGAGGAGGTTCTCCTCGGGGACGCGCACGTCGTCGAGAATCAGCTCCGCGGTGTCGCTGGCGCGGATGCCCAGCTTGCCCGTTATCTTCTCGCTGGTGAAGCCGTCGCGGTCGGACTCGACGATTATCTGGGAGAAGCCGGCGTAGCGGTCCTCGGCGTCGGGGTCGGTCTTGCAGAGGACGACGAAGAAGTCGCCGACGCTGCCGTTGGTGATCCACATCTTGGTGCCGTTGATGACCCACTCGTCGCCGTCCTTCTCGGCGCGGGTGGAGACCGAGGACACGTCCGAGCCGGTGTCGGGCTCGCTGATGGCCGCGCCCATGATGGCCTCGCCGCTGGTGATCCGCGGCAGGTACTCCTCCTTCTGCTCTTCGGTGCCGAACTCCATGATGGCCTCGCTGCCGAAGGAGGTGGCGAGGATGGACAGCGCGCAGCCGGGGTCGATGGCGAACAGCTCCTCGGCGACGATGACGGTGTCGAGCGTCGAGTAGCCCGCGCCGCCGTACTCGACGGGGATGGCGGCCCCGGTCAGGCCCATCTCCGCGCCCTTCTCGACCAGCTCGTGGGGGAACTCCTCGGCCACGTCGTACTCCTTCGCGACGGGCGCGACCTCGTTCTCGCCGAACCGGCGGACCTCCTCGCGGATGGCCTCCTGCTCGTCGGACAGCTCGAAGTCCATGGCCCTGGCTTGGCCGGACGCGCCTAAAGCACTTTCCAACCGGAAGGGAACTGGCGGTCGGTTGTTAACGACGCTAACAGATGCCCGCCGCGACGCTAACGGAGGCGGAGGAGAACCAACGAAAACCTTGAAACGTACTGCAGGTGTTGCGTCCACCATGGAGCTAGACGACGTAAACAGCGTCGCGGTTCTCGGGGCCGGCAGCATGGGCCACGGCATCGCCGAGGTGGCCGCGCTGGCCGGCTACGACGTGACGATGCGGGACATCAACGAGGACCTCGTCCAGGAGGGCTACGACGACATCGAGTGGAGCCTCGGCAAGCTAGCCGACAACGAGCGCATCTCCGACGAGGAGGCCGACGCCGCCCTGGAGCGAGTGACCCCCGTCGTGGAGATGTCCGAGGCCGTCTCGGATGCGGACGTGGTCATCGAGGCGGTGCCCGAGAACATGGACATCAAGAAGCAGGTGTACGACGAGGTCGAGGAGCACGCCCCCGACCGGGCCGTCTTCGCGACCAACACCTCCAGCCTCTCCATCACGGAGCTGTCCGAGGCCACCGACCGCCCCGAGCAGTTCTGCGGGATGCACTTCTTCAATCCGCCCGTGCGGATGCAGCTCGTCGAGGTCATCACCGGCGCGCACACCGACGAGGCCACTCTCGACCTCGTTGAGGACCTCGCGGAGTCGTTCGACAAGACGCCCGTGCGGGTCCGCAAGGACAGCCCCGGCTTCGTCGTCAACCGGGTGCTCGTGCCGCTGATGAACGAGTCGGCGTGGCTGGTCCACGACGGCGTGGCGACCGTCGCGGAGGTCGACAGCACCACGAAGTACGACATGGGCCTGCCGATGGGCAGCTTCGAGCTGGCCGACCTCACCGGCATCGACGTGGGCTACCACGTCCTGCAGTACATGCACTCGGAGCTCGGCGACGCCTACGAGCCCAGCCCGCTGCTAGAGCAGAAGGTCGACGAGGAGGAGCTTGGCCAGAAGACGGGCGAGGGCTTCTACGACTACGACGACGGCGGCGTCGAGATACCCACCGACGCGGGCAGCGAGGTCGTCGCCGACCGGCTGCTCGCGGGGATGGCCAACGAGGTGGCGAAGCTCGTCGGCGGCGACGTGGCCGACGCGGGGACCATCGACGAGGCGGTCATGCTCGGCGCGGGGTTCCCCGAGGGGCCCGCCAAGATGGCCGACGAGGCCGGGCTGGACCACCTCGTCTCCGTGCTGGAGGACGCCCACGAGGAGACCGGCCATCCGCGGTACGAGCCCAGCGAGCACCTCCGCGAGGCCGCGAGCGCGGGCGGCTTCCACGGCGACGAGGAGGGTGGGGCGACCGGCGACGGGAGCGTCGAGGACTTCGATACCGTTCGCATCGAGCGCCCGGCCGAGGGCGTCGGCCAGATAGTCCTCGACCGGCCCCACCGGATGAACACCATCAGCCCCCAACTGATGGCGGACCTCGACGACGCGCTGGACGCGTTGGCGGCGGACGACGAGACCCGCGCCGTCCTGCTGACGGGTGCGGGCGACCGCGCGTTCTCCGCGGGCGCGGACGTGCAGGCGACCGCCGCCGGCGACCCCATCGACACCGTCGACCTCTCCCGGCAGGGCCAGGAGACGTTCGGACGGCTGGAGGAGTGTCCGATGCCCGTGGTCGCCGGCATCGACGGCTACTGCCTCGGCGGCGGGATGGAGATGGCGACGTGCGCGGACGTCCGCGTCGCCAGCGAGCGCTCGGAGTTCGGCCAGCCCGAGCACGACATCGGCCTCATCCCGGGCTGGGGCGGGACCCAGCGGCTCCGCCACGTCGTGGGCGAGGGTCGGGCGCGGGAGATAATCTTCACGGCGGACCAGTACGACGCCGAAACGATGGCCGACTACGGCTTCGTCAACGAGGTGGTCGGCAACGACGAGCTAGAGGAGCGCGCCATCGAGTGGGCGGCCGACCTCGCTGCGGGCCCGCCCATCGCCCAGAAGCTGACCAAGCGCGCGATGCTGGCGGGACGGGACGACACCGAGGCCGGCCTCGAGGCGGAGGCGCTGGCGTTCGGCCACCTGATGAGTACGGACGACCTGATGGAGGGCATCACCGCGTTCATGGAGGACCGCGAGCCGGAGTTCGAGGGGAAGTAGGGGCTGTTTCGGGAGCTTCGAGACCACAGCTCTTTCGAGACACACCCGCGTGCTATGAACAGCCGCCCGTCCGAGACTCTGAACAGCCGTCCGTCCGAGATTTCAAGTCGGAGGGGGCGACCAGGCCGGCCTGCCGATGTCCGCCCGCCCTCCCACCCTCGCCCCGGCCGTACTGCTCGCAGCAATCGCCGTGGTCGGTCCAGTCACAGCCGGTGCACCGCCGGCCGCGATTTCTATCCCGTCGGGACCGGCGGCCACCGCCGCCCCCGTAACCACGGTCGCCCCGACGGTAGCCGACGCGGCTCCGGACCCCGCTGACGCCGCGCTGCCTCCTGCCGCCGTCCACGCCTCCGCCGTCGGCGCAACGCACGCCTCCATCGACACCGCCGTCCACACCTCCGCCGCCATCCCGGCCCCCATCTGCGGGGTGCCGGCGGACGCCGGCGTCCTCGCGCTGGTCCCGCCCGGCGGCGCGAGTGACGACGAGAGAACCGACGACAGCGACGACGCCGACGGAGCCACCACCGATACACCCGTTGCCGACGGCACTCCCACCCCCGACCCCGCCGTCGGCACCACTCGCACCGCCGTCGTGGACCGCTTCGAGGGCGACACCGGGGTGCTCCTCGTCGAAGCCCGCGGCGACGTCGTCGCCCGGCGGCTGGTCCGGCGCGAGGCGCTCCCGCGCGCCGCGCGCCACCAGGACGCCGTCGTGACAGTCACCGTCGTCGCCGACGCGGTCGCGGCTATCACCTACCAGCCCGTCGAGACCGTCCGCCGGTCGCGGGAAGCCCGCCGGCGGTTCGAGCGGCTCTCGCAGCCGACACACGGCAGTGGTGGCCCCGCGGTCTGTTGAGGCTGCGCTTCCGTCGGCAGACCTCCACCGACCGGAAACGAAATCACTACCCCCTCGCCCTCCGAAGCGCCGCCCGCCATGGAGTTCGACACGACGGTCACGGCGGTCGCGTTCGTCGTCATCGTGGCGGTACTGCTCGGCGGGACGCTCACCAGCCCGATGAGCAGCGACACGAAGCTGATGGTGGCAGGCGGGCAGCTAGTCTTCCTCGCGCTGACGCTAGTGTTGGGGGTCAAGCACGGCGAGTACCGGGCGACGGCCTGAAGCGGCCGCCTCGTCCCCCCGACGGTCGCGTGACGGGTGGTGACTGTCCGGCAACGGGTCGTCGCTCGGTTGGAGTTCGACAAGCTAGTCCACCAGCCGACGCGACTGCGCATCTTCGCTCACCTGTACCCGCACGGCGAGACGGGGTTTCTGGAGTTGGTCGCGGCGCTCGGCGTCACCGAGGGGAACCCCTCCAGCCACCTCCAGCGCATGGAGGTCGCTCAGGCCTCCACCAGGCCGTTCCGCTCGACGAAGGTCGTCGTCAGCCACGCCTCCGCGCGCCGGAGCCGGTAGCGCAGCGTCGACTGGGGAACGCCCAACTCGGTCGCGATGTCCGAGAGCGTCGCCTCGCGCGGCGTCCGGTAGTAGCCGAGGGCGACCGCGGTTTCGAGCGCTGTCCGCTGCTCGGCGGGGAGGTCGGCGACGGTCGTCACGTCCGCGCCCCAGCGGGTCGGCGGACCCACCTGCCGGAGCGTCACCGTGACGCCCTCGGGAAGCCCGTCCCGCATGGCGTCGTAGAGGTCCCCGACCGGAGCCCCGTCGTCGGCGAGGACGGTCCACTCGTAGCGGCTCCCCCGGCGGCGGGCGTCGAACAGCAGCCCCTCGCCGAGCGTCCGCGTGGCGAAGTACGGGACCGAGTGACAGTACTCGACGTCGGTGTGGTGGGAGTAGACGGTGACCGCGCCGTCCCGGTCGGCGACGACCTCGTGGCGTCGCGCGACGTCGCACTCCGGGTGACCGGCACACTCGTTGCAGCGGTCGGGGTCCGCGAAGACCCGGCCTATCTCGGCGACGGCGTCGTCGGGGCCCGCGACGTGGTCGACGCGCCAGAGGCCGTCCGTCGACACCGAGATGGTCAGCGCCGTCGCGACCACCGACGGGTGGGCGATGAAGGCGTCCGCGAGGGGGTCGACGCCCCGCTCGTACTCGACGACGAACTCGAATTCGCGCATGCGCGACCGATAGGAGGTGCGTGCCAAAGAGTGCGAGGCTCCACACCCTGTTCGTCGGGTAAGTTTGCGATATCCCGAACGAACGCCTACGTCCCTTCGCGTAGTCGCCCCGGACGTGACCGACGAAACCGTCACCGTCGAAGTCGAACTGCCCCGCGAGACCCGCGAGGCGCTGCCCGCCGACGGCTCGCCCGCGGAGGCGCTCGCGGACCTCGCGGACCGGGAGGCGCGGCTCCGCGAGTCGATACAGCGGTACGTCGAGGGCGACCGCGACGGGGACTCGCGCATCTCCGCCGGGACGCTCGCGGAGCTCTCGCCGCCCGTCGGCGTCCTGCTGGGATTCGACGCCGTCGAGGCCGGGGAGGGACGGGCGGTCGTCGAGATGGCGGCCGGGCCGCAGCACGCCAATCCGATGGGCACGCTGCACGGCGGCGTGCTCTGCGACCTCGGCGACGCCGCGATGGGCACGGCGTACGCGACCACGCTGGCCGACGGGGAGTCGTTTACGACCCTCGAGCTGGACGCGAAGTACCTGAAGCCGGTCTGGAGCGGCCGGCTGACGGCGACCGCCGAGGTGGTCGGCGGCGGGCGGACCGTCGGGCTCGTCGAGTGCGACGTGACCGACGAGGAGGGCTCGCTGGTCGCGCGCCTCCAGAGCGTCTGTCTGACCCTGCGCGGCGAGCGGGCCGAGGGGCGGTGAACCACCGGCGTTCCGCACGCCGACTCTCGACCATCCCGAAGACACTTCTCCCGCCGGCGGCGACGACCAGTCGATGCGCACCCACCTCTCGCTGCCCTACGAGCACCCGGACTCCCTCCCGACGGGCTACGCCGGCGAGGTGCGGACGCCGCCCGTGCTCGTCGAGCGACTGCTGGAGCGGTACGCGGCCCCCGGCGACCGGGTTCTCGACCCCTTCGCCGGCTTCGGGACGACGCTGGCCGTCGCCGAGCGGATGGACCGCGAGGCGTGGGGCGTCGAGTACGAGCCCCGCCGCGTCGAGCACGTCCGCGAGCGGGTCGCCGAGCCGGAGCGCGTGCTCGCCGGCGACGCGCTGGCCCTCGACGACCTCGACCTCCCGCCCGCGGACTGCGTGGTCACCTCGCCGCCGTTCATGGCGCGTGGCATGACGACGAACCCCTTCGAGAACTACGCCGGCGAGAGCGACTACGAGCGGTATCTGGGGGACGTCGCGACGGCCTTCGAGGGCGTCCGCGCGGCCGTCGCCGACGGAGCGCGCGTCCTCGTGGACGTGGTGAACATCCGCCACGACGGCGACGTCACGCGGCTGGCGTGGGACGTGGGCGAGGCCATCGCGGGCGTCGACGGGCTGCACTTCGACGGCGAGCTAGTCGTGGCGTGGACCGGCGAAGAACGTCCTGATTCTGACTCGGATAGCGACGGAATCTTCGGCTACGGCTACGACCACAGCTACGTGTTGACCTACAGCGCGACGGAACAATAGCAGGAGAGAAGCGGAAGGTCGCGAGCGACCGTGGCTCGACGCGAGAGTGCGCTACCGACCCGTCACATGTACCCGAGGTCCCGCAGCCGCTCCATCAGGTCCTCCTTGTCCTGCGCACGCCCCGCGCGCTCGGTCGTCCCCTCGAGGTCCTGCAGCCACGCGGGCTCGTCGGCGGACTTGTCGGTCGAGACCTGGCTCCCGAGCGACCGGAAGCCGGCGAAGTACTTCGGCGAGATGGGGACGTCGTCCTGCTCGACACCATCGGGGAGGTCGTCGTCGGCCTGCGGGACGTAGCCGTCGTCCGGAAACGCCTCTACCGTGTCCGGCACCACGAAGTTCCAGAAGGCGTCCCACACCGCGCGCTCGTCGAACTGCAGGATGGGCTGGATGCGGTCGTGCGGCGGATAGATGTCCGGGTCGTGGCGCGGGCTGAAGAACGTCTCGTCGGCGCGGGCCTCCTGCTCGTCCCACCGGACCCCCGAGATGACGCCGTCGATGTCGTGGGCCTCAAGGGCGTCGTTCAGCGCCACCGTCTTCAGCAGGTGGTTGCCGACGTAGGTGTCGAGCAGGAACGGGAAGGTGTCCTCCTCGTACTCCAGTATCTCCCGGACGTGGTGCCGATTGTGCTCCGATAGCTCCGAGACGGGGATGTCGTCGCCCGGGTCGAGGTCGTTCGCATCGACGTAGTCGCCGACGTCCTCGTTGCGGGCGTAGACGACCTCGAGGTCCCACTCCTCGGCCCACCGGTCGACGAAGTCGTGTAGCTCGTCGAAGTGCTGGAAGTGGTCGATGAAGACCGCCGGCGGGACGTCGTAGCCGAACTGGTCCGCCACCTCCTTGATGAAGTATAGCGTCAGCGTCGAGTCCTTGCCCCCCGTCCACATGACGGCGGGGTTGCGGTACTGCTCGAGCCCGCGCCGGGTCACGTCGATGGCCTTCTCTATCTTGTCCTCGATGCTGCGGTAGTCCGAGGGCTCCTCGCCGTCGCCCTCGCCGTAGTCCACGTCGAGGTAGTCCGGGAACTGCTGGTCGGACATGGTGACTCTCGTAATTACATCTAATTACCGGGCTTGAAAGTCTTGTGGGTCGGCGGTGGCGTGGTATCCGGTGGCAGGGCGGGCGACGTTGCAGCGATGGCCGACTGTACCGCTTTCGCGGGTCGCTCTCTCCCGACTACCGGCCTCGCGGACAGCGGCCCAATCCAACGGGCGTTCGTTGCGCGTCGCCGTCTCACTCCCCGTCGGGCGTGAACAGCCTGGCCGAAACGTCACCCGTGTCGTCGTCGAACGTCGCCAACTCGACAGGGTTCTCCACGTCGTCCCCGTCGAGGAACAGCCACCTGTCGACGCCAGTCCGCTCCCGTGACTGGTCGCCCACCGTTCCCTCGGCCCGGTGGACGACCTCGACGTCGAACGATTCGCCGAGGGGGCCGAACGCGCCGCCGTCGGTCTTGTCGTCGCCCCATCCCCAGAGAACCGACTCGGACGACCCGAACGCGCCCTCCTCGGTCCCGTAGGGGTCGAAGTCGCCGAACCCCTGGCCCGGGGGGCCGTCCCGGACCTGCCACTCGTAGCCGGTGACGCCGTGGAACGTCAGCGCCACTCCGCCGCCCCCGTCGGTCGACGTCGTGGCGTCGCCGTTGATGACCACGAGACTGCGGTCCCCGGTGGCCGCGTTCCGGTAGACGAACGTGACCGTGGCGTCCTCGACCGACAGGTCGTCCGGCGTGTTCGCGCTGTCGCTCGAATCGCCGTCGTACCCGTAGTACTCCTCGACCGTCCGGTCGCTCTCGACGGGGGTGACGCAGTGAGTACTCCCGTCGGGCGTTTCGAGAGCGAGTCCGGTGTCCTCGCACTGTTGCGTGTTCGCCCCGCCACCCGATAGAACACCGAGACAGCCGGCGAATCCGGCGACACCGGCGGTCGCGAGGACCGCTCGGCGGTCGACGGTCGCGGTCGGACGGGTCTGTTCCGCAATCGTCTCGTGGTCGCCCGGTCGTCCAGTCGTCATGGTAGGAGGCCCCATCACTCCTCCGGGGAGTGACAGCTACGACGGCCTGGATTAAGGTGACGTAAAAAGCTGATGACTAGTGGGGCCGACGTTCCTTCCGTATCGGTTTGCGTGTACCGCGGTTTCGAGGCAGCCTGCACGTGCCCTCCAGTCCTGCGAGTAAACGCTCGGCCAGTTTCCGCCCCGCGGGGAACCGTTTTGTCGGGCCCGCCACAACCACCGGCCATGCGACCGCCGTCGCCGCGAGGGAGGCCGGTACCGTGCGAATAGACATCCGCGACGACGCCGACGAGGAGACCGCCCGCGCCATCGTCACCGCGCTGTCCCAGCACCTCGGCCGCCGCGTCGAGGCCGTCACCAGCGGCGGGGAGGCCATCGCCGCCGACGACGGCGGCCACGAGTGGGACGACGCCGTCGTCACGGAGCGCGAGGAGCGGCTGCGCGAGGACATCGAGGACGTCCTCTCCGGCGGCCCCGAGCGCGGCCACGACAAGATAGCCGAACTCGGAAAGCTGTTCGTGCGGGACCGCATCGACCGCATCTTCGACGCGGTCGAGTACGAGGACGGCACCTTCGCCCGCTACGACGACGACGGCGAGCTACCCGCCGACGGCATGGTCACGGGCGTCGGGACCATCCACGGTCGCACCGTCTTCTTCGCCGCCAACGACTACACCGTCAAGGCGGGGTCGCTCGGCCAGATGGGCGTCGAGAAGGAGATACGCATCGCCGAGCGGGCCGCCGAGGCCGGCGCGCCCATCCTCCGCCTGATAGACTCGACGGGCGCGCGCCTGAACCTCGACGAGCGCGACGAGGGCGACACCCACATGGACCGCTACCGCGGCGGCAAGATGTTCTTCAATCAGTGCATCCACTCCGGGCAGGTGCCCCAGGTGGGCGTCCTCTACGGCCCGGACATCGCCGGGTCGGCCTACACGCCCGTCTTCTGCGACTACCTGGTGATGGTCGAGGACATCGCGGGGATGGCCATCGCCAGCCCGCGCGTCGTCGAGGCCGTCACGGGCGAGGAGACCGACATGCAGTCCCTCGGCGGCCCCGAGGTCCACGCCACCGAGTCCGGCAGCGCCGACCTCGTGGTGCCGGACGAGGAGGCCGCCGCGGAGACGGTCCGGGACCTGCTGGGCTACCTGCCCCAGACCCACGACGCGCCGCTGCCGACGCGGGAGGCCCGGCCGCCGTCGCTGAATCCCAAGGGACTGGACGCCGTCGTTCCCGAGCAGCCAAACGAGGCCTACGACGTCCACGAGGTCATCGAGCGCGTCGTGGACCGCGACTCGTGGTTCGAGCTGAAGCCGCGGTTCGCCTCGGAGCTGGTGACCGGCTTCGGCCGCATCGAGGGCCGACCCGTGGGCGTCGTCGCGAATCAGCCCGACCACCTCAGCGGGGCCATCTTCCCCGACTCCGCCGAGAAGGGCGCTGGCTTCGTCTGGCAGTGCGACGCCTTCGGCATCCCGCTGGTCTACCTCTGCGACACGCCCGGGTTCATGGTCGGCTCGCAGGTCGAGCGCGATGGCATCCTCCAGAAGGGCCGGAAGTTCATCTACGCGACGAGCAACGCCCAGGTGCCGAAGTTCTGCGTCGTCACCCGGAAGGCCTACGGCGCGGGCATCTACGCGATGTGCGGGCCCTCCTTCGAGCCCGACGCCACGCTCGCGCTGCCGAGCGCGGAGATATCGGTGATGGGCCCCGACGCGGCCGTCAACGCCCTGTTCGCCGACCAGATGACCGACATGGACGACGAGGACGCCGCCGAGTTCGAGGAGATGATGCGCGCCCAGTACGACGAGTACATCGACGTGCGCGCCCAGGCCGCGACCATGCAGGTCGACGAGCTACTGCCCGCCGGCGACCTCCGCGACCAGCTAGCTGCGCGCCTCCGGGCGTTCCGCGGCAAGCGCCGGACCGAGCGCGACCGCTACCACGGCACGGTGCTGTTCTGAGTCGTCGGCCACCTGGACGCCACCCAACAACTCCTCACGACCGCCGGACCAGCGCCAGCGCGGCCAGCACCGCCGCGACGGCCGCGGCGGCTCCGAATCCCGGCACGGGCAGGCCCGCGCCGTCGACATCTCCACCGTCGGTCGGCGTCGACGATATCGGCGTAACCGTCCCGGTGTCGGTCACGGTCGGGGGCCGGGACGTCGGCGTCTCTGGCGGCGTGGCGGTCGGCGTGACCGCGACGGTGGGCGTCCCCGGCGGCGGAGTCGGCGTCGAGCGGGCCGCCACCTCGACGACCGCGCGGTCGTTGACGGCGCGGCGGTTCCGCTCGATGGCCGGGTCCGGGCCGTCCGGGCCGTCGAACGCGCCGTCGCGGTCGCCGTCGCGGTAGGCGACGGCCGCCACGCGGACCGAGCCGGCCGGGAGCGCCGATGCGTTCAGCAGCACCGTCACGTTGGCGTGGCTGCCGGTCGCGAGGTGCCGGGAGACGCCGAGCATCTCCCGACGCGGCCCGCCGCGGTGGACCGCGACGAACCCCGGCCGGGACAGCGAGACGTTCGCCACGACGACCCGGGTCCCGTTCAGCGACTGGTTGTCGAACCGCACCGAAGCAGAGGGGTCGTCCACCCGGACGTCGAGCGCCTCGCCGGCCAGCGTCTCGCCCCGGAACCGGGCGGTCAGCGTGAGGTTCGTGCCGTCGGTGCGGTGGCGGAGGTCGAGGGTCGTCGAGAACTGGCCGTCGGCCCCCACCGTCACGGGCACGTGGCGCGTGAACGAGCCGACCGGACCGGGCTCCTCCACCAGGAGGGTGACGCTCCGCCCGGGCCGGACGTTCGTCGAGCCGTCGACGGTCAGATTCTCGCCCGGGCGGAGGTAGACGGGCGTCGGACCCTCGTTCGCCGCGAACGCCGCCGAGCGGTCGGTCATCGCGAACCGGGTGGTGGC
Organism: uncultured Halobacteriales archaeon; assembly: GCA_964586205.1. Lineage (GTDB taxonomy): Archaea > Halobacteriota > Halobacteria > Halobacteriales > CAZPIG01 > CAZPIG01. The sequence goes on from CAZPIG010000008.1 coordinate 19,705, forward strand.
GGTCTCGCGGGCCCCGCTCGCCAGCGGGGAGTCCGCTGGCACGGTGGCGTTCACCACGAAGGCGTCGTCGGGGAGGACCTCGCGGCCGTCGCCGTCCTCGCGCTCGCGGGCGACCGCCACGTCGAGGTCCACGAGGAGGTAGTACGTGTCGTTGCGTCGGTCGGAGACGAGTCGGGTCGTCGCGTCCGGGCCGACGGGGAGCGTCACGGGGACTTGCTCGGCTCCGACGGTCGACGCGTGCTCGGTGACCGATAGCGACAGCGGGTCGCCGTCGGTCAGCGCGAACCAGCGGGCCGTCTCGTTGGCCCCGTCCTGGACCCGGAGCGCCCCGCCCAGGCCGGAGCCCTCGAGGACGACGACCGCGACGTCGTCGCGGAACGGCGTCCGGTTCGCGAGGGTGCCGTTCGCCCGCGCCGCGCGCACCGCGGCGGGCGTGGTCAGGTCGGCCATCGTTTCGCCGGGAGCCGCCAGCACGGAGACGCGGTCCAGCGAGCGGTTCCCGACGACCATCGTCGCGTCGTCGTTCGTGGTGCTCCCCGAGGAGGTGTACTCCAGCAGCCGGAGGTCGTACTCGCCGGTCTGTAGGGGCTCGTCGCCCTCGTCGACGTTCTGGACCGAGAACTCGTCGCCGGGGTCCGCGACCCCGAAGGCCCCCTCGCGCGGCGCGTAGGTGTCCACCAGCAGGGTGACGGCGTCGTTGCCGGTCCCGTCGTGGATGGTCACCCGAGCGGAGTAGTCCGCGCCCGCTATCTCGACGGTCCGGGTGCCGGCCCCGCAGTGGTCGATGCGGACCTCGACCACGTCGCCGCGCTGGTCGACGTACCGGTCGTCGTGGAAGCTCGATCCCCCGGTGCAGTCCGCGGCGGCAGTCCCCGGACCACCCCCGAGAACGACGGCGACGACCGCTACGGCGACGAGAACGCGATTCGCTCCGCGAGCGTAGTGGCGGATGGAGGGACACATCGCGATACGGTACGTGCCGACCGCCTGACTAATGGGCTTTCCGGAGGGTTCGACGTGGCTTTCACATATCGGTCCGGACGCTCGACCGATTGCACGACCGGGGGTCCGCTTGAGGTCTCCTCACGTGGTCTCCTCGAGGCGCTCGCCGTCGTAGCTGAACTCGCGGACGGTCAGCCGGTCGGCAACTGCCTCCGGGCGGTCGTACAGCCGCTCGCGGGCGGCGTCCGGCGGGAGGAGGTAGTACGTCGCGGTCAGCGCGTCCGGACCGGCCTCGACGGCGAGGGCCCCGTTGACGTCGCTGCGCGCCATCTCGACGCCGTCCGCTCCCCGCTGGAGGAACTGGTCCAGCCGCCCGACCAGCGACTCGATGCCGTCGATGCCGGCGAGGTCCGGCGAGGCGGCGACGCGCTGGCGGACGAGCGACTGCAGCGTGGTCGAGGAGACGCTCGGTCCGGTGAACTCCGCGACGGGGGTCGAACCGCCGCGGACGGTGCCGTGGTCGGTGGCGAAGGCGGCGTGGATGTCGCCCGACAGCACCGCGGCCCCGCCGTCGCCGGGCCGGTCGGACAGCGCCGCGAGCAGCCGCCGCTTGGCGTTCGGGAAGCCGTCCCACTGGTCGGCGTTCAGGTACAGCGCGGTCCGTAGCTGGTCCGGGAGGTTCGCGGCGGCCGCCTCGGCGGCCGGCGGCGGGTCGCCGAGGTCGAGGACCATCGGCGTCGTCGAGGTGGAGCTACAGAGCGCGACCCACGAGGCGTCGCCGCCGCGGCCGAGCGCGCCCTCGCCGACGGAGGGGCCGGTGCCGTCCCCGCTTCCGTCGGTCGGCTCGGAATCGACCTGGTCGTCGCCCAGCAGCCACCGCCGCTGGGCGTCGCCGAGCACGTCGGTCGTCTCCCCCACGACGAGCCGTCTGTAGGTCGCGTAGAGGTCGAAGGTGGGCTTGACGACGACGTACCGCGAGCCGAGCGAGCCGAACAGCGAGCGCTTGCCGAACAGCTCGTAGGAGACCCCGCGCGGCTGGCCGTCGGTGGGTAGCGGGTCGAGGTCGTCGAGCGCGCCCGCCGATTCGAGGTAGCGGTTCGCGACGACGCTGTCGACCAGCCCGCTCGCGCCGCCGGCCGCGCGATACCGGGCCGCCGGCTCCGCCGAGTCGGCGTCGCGGTACGCCTCGACGAGCGTCCGCCGGAGCGCCTCCCGGTGGCGGTCGTACTCCGCGAGGTCCACGTACGGCCGCAAGGACCCGGCCACCTGCCGGTAGGCCAGCCGCGCCCCCGCCTCCGCGAGCGCGGCCGGGAGCGCCGAGAGGTCGGCGGCCGACACCGCGCCGCCCGCCAGCACGGCGACGGCAGTGGCCGCGCCGAAGCGCTCGTCGCTCCGGACGCCCGCGGCGATGGTGTCGACGACGTCCTCGCGGGTCAGCACGACCGCGCCGGGGAAGGCGTCTTCGTCGAGAAGGTGGTCGGGCCGGAAGGTCCGGTAGTCCGTCGCGAGCAGGTGGAGGTGCCGGCCGAGCCTGAGGTCGCGGTACAGCCGCGTGTCCGGGAACGACGCCTCCGCCGCGAGCGGCCCCGCCGTCGCGTCTTCGGGGTCGACGGGAGTGTACTCGAAGAACGCCCGCTCGGCGTCGCGGCGGCGCTCGGTGCTGGCCTCGTCGGCCCGGCCGTTCGTGTAGGTGGCGTGCGCGCCCCACGCGTCGTTCGAGAACTCGTGGTCGTCCCAGATGTGGACGACCGGGTACGTCGCGTGGACCCGGGCCAGCACCGGGTCCGACCGGTAGGTCCGGTAGAGGTCCCGGTAGTTCGACAGCGACCGCGCCGCGAGGTCGCCGTCGTCGAGTTCGATGGCGTCCCCTGGGTCCCGGAAGGTCACCGTCCGGTCCTCAAACGCCGATTCGGACTCGCCGGTGGCCCCATCCCCCGACCCGTCGCCGTCTCCGACGCCGCTCGCCGTCTCGTAGACGTAGTCGCCGAGGTGGACGACGGCGTCGAGGTCCTCGCGGGACAGCAGCGGGAGGTAGGCGTTGTAGTACCGGCCAGGGTACGCTTGGCAGCTGACGACGCCGACGGACACGGGCCGGTCCGCGTCCGGCGCGGGTGCGGTGGCCGTCCGGCCCGTCGGCGAGGTGCCGGCGTCGCCCGAGAAGCGGTAGTGGTAGGTCGCGTCGGGCGCGAGGTCGACGACCTTCACCCGCAGACAGCCGTCGGCGTCCGCGCGGGCAGTGAGCGTCTCGTCCACGGCGACCGACCCGAACGCGGGGTCCGTCGCCACGCGCAGCCGCACCGACCGGTCCTCCTCGGAGGCGGGCGCGTAGCGGGTCCAGAGGACCACCGACTCGGGGCGTGGGTCGCCGGAGGCGACGCCCTGCGGGAAGGGGTGGGCGGGCGCGGTGTCGACCGCGGCGGCGTCGGCCGTCGGCGGGTCGTCTGCAGTTCCGGGCGTCGGTACGTCCGAACCACAGCCCGCGAGCGCCCCGCTGGCGGCGCTGACGACGAGCGTCTCCACGAAGTTCCGACGGGTCCGCTCGTTCGACGTCAGTCGGTCGCTCGGCATCCGTCGCTCGTCCCTGCGGACGCGTGGACAATGAGTCTGTGGTGCTTACCGTTCAGTCCTCCGAGTTCGGGGTCCCTACTGTTCGGTTAGCTCGGCGTCAGTCCACCAGCACGCCGGGGTTCATGACGCCCTCCGGGTCGAGGGTGCGCTTCATCGCGCCCAGGGCGCGCCGGTAGCCCTCGGGCACCTCCTGGTCGTACCACTCGCGGTGGACCCGGCCGACCGCGTGGTGGTGGGTGATGGTCGCGCCGTGGTCGACGAGCACGTCGGAGGCCGCCTCCTTGACCGCGCGCCACTGCTCCCGCTCGCGGCCCACCTCCGCCGGCGCGAGCAGCGTGTAGTACGGCGCGGGCCCGTCCTCGTACACGTGGGTGAACCGACAGGCGAGGAAGCCGGCCCCGCAGACGTCCGCGAGCGTCCCCGTGACGGTCTCCCGGAGGTCCTCGTGCAGCGCGGGAAAGCGGTCCCACGTCACGGCCGTCTCGAAGGTGTCGACGAGGACGCCGAGACTCACCATCGCGTTGAACAGGTACGGGGCCTCGAAGAACGACGAGCGCCAGTCGCCCTCCTCGCCGTCGCGGTCGGTATCGTCGTCTTCGCCGCCCGCGCCGTTGCCGCCATCGGCCGTGGCGTCGTCGGGCCGCTCGTACGTCGGCGGCTCCGGAACGCGGCCGCCCTCGGCCTCGCATATCTCCAGCGCGCGGTCGAGGTCGCTCTCGACGGGGTGGTCCACCGACTCGAAGCCCAACAGGAGGACGTGGCTGCCGTCCATCGCCACCTCGTTCAGCATCGCCTCGTTGCGGTCCAGCAGCCGGCAGTTCGCCGGCGTCAGCCGCGCCTGGACGACCCGGCGCGTCGCGGTCACGGCGTCGGCGAAGTCGCCGAACCGCACCGACGCCCGCGCGCGGTACGGCGGGCGCGGCTGGACCCGGAGCCACGCCTCCGTGACGACGCCGAACGCGCCCTCCGAGCCCAGCAGGAAGCTGTTGGGGTCCGGACCCGCGCCGGAGGCGGGCACGCGCGGGGTTTCGAGGGTCCCCGCCGGCGTCACCGCGCGGACGCTCTCGGCGAGGTCGTCGACGTGGGTGTACCGCGTGGCGAAGTGGCCGCCCGACCGCGTGGCTATCCAGCCGCCGACTGTCGAGAACTCGTAGGACTGGGGGTAGTGGCGGAACTGCAGGCCGTGGTCGGCTAGCTGGTCGTTCAGCGCCGGGCCGGTCGCGCCGGCCTGCACCCGAGCGGTACGGGACGTCTCGTCCACTTCGAGGACGCGGTCCATCTCGCGGACGTCCAGCGAGACGACGGCGGCGTAGCCGTCGCCGACGGCGGGCTCGACGCCGCCGACGACGCTGGTGCCGCCGCCGTAGGGGACGACCGCGACGCGCTCGTCGGTCGCCCACGCCAGCAGCGCGGCGACGTCGCCCTCGTCGCGGGGCCGGGCCACCAGATCCGGCGCGGGCGAGAAGTCCCCGTGGAAGCCCCGGACGAGGTCCCGGTAGGCACGACCGTAGGTGTGCCGGACCCGCGCCTCGTCGTCGGTCGTGCAGAACTCGGCGAGGTCGTCCGGGATAGTGAGAGGGGAGGTGGAACCGTCGACGGCGGAGTCGGGGACGGTCACGTCGTCTATCGTCGGCGGGTCGAGCAGCGGTCGCTCGGGGAAGCCGAGCTGGCTCTCGAGGCGCTCGGCCAGCGCGCGGCGCTCGTCGTCGTCCGGGAAGCGGTCGGCGTAGCCCCAGCCCCAGAAGCTCAACTCGCGGTCGTCGGTCGCAGCGGAGTCGTCGGTCACGGTCGGCTCGCCCCCGTCGCGGCCGGGTCGTCCGTCCGGGTGGGGTCGTCAATCGCGGCCGGGGCCTCGGTTCCGGAGGGACGGTCGGTTCCGGAGGAGTCCACGGTCACGTCCCACTCGCCTCCCTCGGTTCGCAGTGCACGGCCGGGAGTGGCGCACGGAGCACCATAAAGCTCGGAGTGGTCGCGCCGGTCTCAACGCTCACCAGTCCCCGTCGCGCCGGCCACAGCGTGCTCGGACGGGCCACGGCGCGGTCGCGGACGAACGTCCACAGCCTCGTTCGTGCCGCCCTCCGCCCGGGCGTCCCCGCAGCCGTGGTCGCGGACGAACATCCACAGCCTTATTCCACCGTTCGCCGAAGCGTAGGCCAGGTGTTCTCCGATGCCACGACGGGCAGTCATCATGGGTGCGGCAGGCCGAGATTTCCACGACTTCAACACCGTCTTCCGCGGGAACCCCGACTACGAGGTGGTCGCGTTCACGCGGGCGGGCGGCCAGAACCTCGGGGAACTGGACGACAGCCCCGACCGGCGCTACCCCCCGGAGCTAGCGGGCGAGGGCTACCCGGACGGCGTCCCCATCCGCCCCGAAGCGGATTTAGAGACCATCGTCGCCGAGGAGGACGTCGACGAGGTCGTCTTCTCGTACTCGGACGTCTCCCACGAGCACGTGATGCACCGCGCCTCGCGGGCGCTGTCCTCGGGCGCGGACTTCCGGCTGGTCGGGACCGACATGATGCTGGAGTCGTCGGTCCCCGTCGTCGCGGTCGACGCGGTCCGGACGGGCTGTGGCAAGTCCCAGACCTCCCGGAAGGTCGCCGACCTGCTCGCCGACCGCGGCGCTGACGTGGTCGTCGTCCGCGAGCCGATGCCGTACGGCGACCTCCGCGAGCAGCGCGTGATGCGCTTTTCCTCCTACGAGGACCTCGACGACCACGGCGTCACCATCGAGGAGCGCGAGGAGTTCGAGCAGCACGTCGAGGCCGGCCACGTCGTCTACGCGGGCGTCGACTACGCCGACATCCTCGCGGAGGCCGAGGCCGAGGCCGACGTCGTCGTGTGGGACGGCGGCAACAACGAACTGCCGTTCTTCGTGCCGGACCTGCACTTCGTGCTGGCCGACCCCCACCGGCCCGGCCACGAACTCACCTACCACCCCGGCGAGACGAACCTCAGGCTCGCCGACTACGTCGTCGTCAACAAGGAGAACACGGCCGACCAGGCCGACATCGACACCGTCGTCGAGAACGTCCGGTCGGCCAACCCCGACGCGGGCATCGTCCACGCCGACAGCGTCGTGAGCGTCGAGGACGAGGGGGCCATCGAGGGCAAGCGCGTGCTCTGCGTCGAGGACGGGCCGACGCTGACCCACGGCGGCACCTCCTACGGCGCGGCCACCCTGGCGGCCGAGCAGTTCGGCGCGAGCGAGGTAGTGGACCCCCGCGACGCCGCCGTCGGCTCCATCCGGGAGGTCTTCGAGGAGTACCCGCACCTCGGCGACGTGCTGCCGGCGATGGGCTACAGCGACGAGCAGATCGGCGAGCTAGAGGAGACCATCCGCAACGCGGATTGCGACCTCGTGCTGGTCGGGACGCCGTTCGACCTCGGCCGCCTGCTGGACGTCCAGAAGCCGACCGTGCGCGTGCGCTACCGCATCGAGGAGCGCGGCGAGCCCTCGCTGGGGTCGGCCATCGACGAGCACGCGGACGTGCTGGGACTCTGACCGGTCCGGTGGGTGTTACCGACCCGGCGGGTGCTCGCTCCGCCCGCTACGCCGACGGTTGGTTGCGACTCCGAGCTTCCGAAACCATAACTATAGTTTATTATATTTCGCGACCGCAGGTCCCGGCATGGGGGTCCTGCGGGGGACCAGACTCGCGGTCGTCGGTCTCGTCGGGGCGCTCGTCGCCGCGGCCATCGACGTCGGGGCCGGACTCTCGACGCCCCAGGCCGTCCGGACGGTGCTCTCGTCCGTGACCGCGACGGGGGCGGTCACGCAGGTCACGGCCGTCGACTGGGTCGTCGGGGCGTTCGCCGGCGTGGTCGTCGCCGACGTGCTGGGAGCCGCCACCACGCCGTCAGCGACGGTCGGTCGGACCCTGGGCGTCCTGAAGGGCGCGCTCGGAGTCGCCGTCGGTCTCGTCGGAGTCGCCGCCAGCGACCTGCTCCGGATAGCCCTCGCCGCGTGGCCGGAGGTAGCGGGAGTCGTCGGGAGCGCGCTGGGGTGGGAACTGGCCGGGTTCGCGGTCGGCCTCTGGGTCGGCGTCGTCGTCGGGGACGTCCTCGACTTGTGACCGCCCCGCTGGAGACCAGCGAGCGAGCCGCCGGGTGACGGGACGCGTCGCGTTCCGCCGACGAGGGGAATCGCGTCAGCAGTGGAGGCGGTCGTGTTCCCGGCGAGGACGCGGACCGGCAGTCACTCCTCCACGTACGGCGCACAGACCATCCGCACGCCCTCCTCGAACGACACCTGCGGTTCCCACCCGGTCGCCTCACGGAGCTTCGAGGCGTCGGCGCGCTGGGCGAAGTTGTAGTTGTCTAGCTGGACCGGCGCGTACTCGGGGTCGATGGCCGTCCCGAGCGCCTCGTTCAGCAGCGCCACGGTCTCGTTGAACGAGTAGTTCGTCCCCGTGCCGACGTTGTAGATGCCCGACAGCCGATTCTCGGCGACCAGCTCGAGCGCCCGGGCGACGTCGGTGACGTGGACGTAGTCGCGGGTCTGCTCGCCGTCGCCCCAGAGGACGGGGGCCTCCCCGGCGGCCATCTTCTCGGCCCACTGGGAGACGGTGTTGGCGTACTGCCCCTTGTGGCCCTCCCTCCCCCCGTACCCCTGGTAGACGGAGAAAAAGCGGGTACCAGCCACGGCGAGGTCGTCGTAGAAGTCCTCGTAGTACTCGCCGTAGCGCTCGCGGGCGAGCATCGACGCCTCGTAGCCGGTGCTCGCCCGGAGGTCGTCGGTCTCCCGCCCGGGCGGGTCGTTGTCGTAGAACGAGGACGTCGAGGCGTAGACGACGGTGTCGCAGCCCCCCTCCATCACCTGCTCGACGGTGTTGACGAAGCCCTCGACGTTGACCGCCGCGCCGCGGCGGGGCTCGTCCTCCAGCATCGGCCGCGAGGAGAGGGCAGCGAGGTGGAAGCAGACGTCCACGTCGGCCGGCAGGTCGTCGTCCAGGACGCTGGCCTCGTGGAACTCGACCGCGTCGTCGAGGTTCTCGGGGGTGCCGAGGTAGAGGTCGTCGACCGCGACCACCTCGTTCCGCTCGGCGAGGTGGTTCGCGAGGTTCGAGCCGATGAACCCTGCGCCGCCGGTGACGAGGACCCGTTTGCCGTCCATACCGGACCAACCACGGTTGTCGGTGAAATCGCTGTCGCTTCCCGGCGCGCGGTCGGTGCTCGACGGGCGGTCGATGACCACTTCCCTCCGCGGCCACCGTCGGTGTCGACGACCGGTACGCTGATTGCGGTGCTCGCCGAACCGGTTCCACCGACAGATGTTCGAGTGGCTCTTCCCCAACTGGTCGAATCCGGCCGCCGTCGTGGCCCTCGTCGCGGCGCGGGTCGGCGTCGACGCCGCCCTGACCGCGGCCGTCGCCGACGCCGTCGGCCGCAGGTCGCTCCCGGCGGTCGGGGCGGCTACGGCAACCCTCCTCTCCGGCGTGCTGATGGTGCTGGTGCTACGGCCGGGTGGGCTCGGGCTCCGCGCCTCGTACGTCGAACTCCTCCTGCAGGTGGGACTCGTCGTCGTCGCCGGCTACGTCGCGTACGCGCACCGGTCCACCGGACGACGGGCCACCGTCGCGGCCGCCGGGACCGGTGTCCTCGCGCTGCTGCTGGTCTCGGTACCAATCTACGGCGAGGCGCTGGTGGCTCCCTGACCCGCCGCCCGACCGCGACACCACGACGCTATCCACCATCGCACCCGAAGCTTTCATTGGCCGCGGCTGTGCAACGACGACCCGAACCGTAGCCCCACGGCCATGAATCACCTGAACGTCCTCGCGGCGGGTGCCGTCGTGTTCGCCGCCGTGATGGGTGCGACTGTCGCCGTCCACAGCGGCGCGGGCCCCCTCCCGGACCAGGAGCACCCGGTCGTCCACCCGCCCGCGTTCTCGGCGACCGTGGAGTACGACGAGTCGGCCGAAACGGCCCGCCTCACCTTCACTGGACCGGAGGCCATCCGGAACGACCGTCGGACGACTATTGTCTCTACGCTGAACGTGTACGCGGAGCGACCGCAGGACGACCAATCCCGCGCGCCCGCGACGATTCGCGCCGACGGGACGCTCCGCGAGGACGGCCGCTGGGCCGCCACCGAGTCGCCCCGCATCCAGGCGCTACCGCTGGAGACGGGCACGACAGTGACGGTCGTCTCGGACGGCGTCGACAACGACGGCGACGAGACGGCTGGCATCGAGCCCGGTGACACCGTCGCCGTCTGGGTGGCGATGGGGTCGGAGGGCAAGACGACCGCAACCGTCTACACACGTACCGTCGGGAACGGCTCGTAGACGTCGTGGCTGCGACCACTCCAACGGACCGGTAGTAGTCGTCGTCTACCGTCCAAGCGCATTCCACTTTCGCCCGACGGCGACCGCCCACCCACGGGATTTATTGGGACCTGCCACCTACCCCAGCGCATGTCGTCCATCGAACTGACGCCCAGCCAGCAAACCATCCTCTCCGCGCTGGTGAACCTCTACCGGGACTCGGACTCGGCGGTCAAGGGGGAGGCCGTCGCGGAGGCCGTTGACCGGAACCCCGGGACCATCCGCAACCAGATGCAGAGCCTGAAGGCCCTGCAGTTGGTCGAGGGCGTCCCCGGACCGAAGGGCGGCTACAAGCCCACCGCGGCCGCCTACGACGCGCTGGACCTCCAGAAGATGGACCAGCCCGCCGAGGTGCCGCTCTCGCGCAACGGCGAGGCCGTCGCGGACCTCCTCGTCGAGGAGATAGACCTGACCAGCGTCCACCACCCCGAGCAGTGCCGCGCCGAGATACGGGTCCAGGGCTCGGTCCGGGCGTTCGAGGAGGGCGACGACGTGGCCGTCGGCCCGACGCCGCTGTCGAAGCTGGTGGTCCACGGCGCTGTGGAGGCCATCGACGCCACCAACGACGTCATCGTCCTCCGCATCGACCGGATGGAGGCCCCCGCCGAGGAGCCCGCGAAGTAGGGACCCGGCGTACTGCGTCGCCGCTACGTCGATAGCACCGTCGCTACGTCGATAGCACCGTCGCTACGTCGATAGCACCGTCGCTACGTCGATAGCACCGTCGCTACGTCGATAGC
>CAZPIG010000008.1:30386-35584 GCA_964586205.1 uncultured Halobacteriales archaeon
CGCTACGTCGATAGCACCGTCGCTACGTCGATAGCACCGTCGCTACGTCGATAGCGACCTCGCCACGTCGACAGCGCCGTCGCCACGTCGACAGCGCCCTCGCTATCGTCGACACCACTGTCCCGACAGCGGCGTGCCGATCACTCCGTACCGCGCCGATCGACGCCGCCCCTGCCCTCGCCGTCCGTCCGCTCCCAGTCAATCCAGTCGCGCTCCCACCCCGCGCGAGCCTCCGACGCGCGAGCAGCCCGCTCGCGGTCCTCCCGGCGGGTCCTGTTGCGCTCGATGGCCCCCGACTGCTCGCCCTCGACCAGCAGCGGCCGGAAGGCGACGCTCCCGAGGCGCTCGACCACGTCGCCGTCCTCGACGGCCACCAGCACCTGCTGGCTCGCGCCCGCCGGCATCACCAGCCGGCCGTCGTCGGCTAGCTGGTCGAGCAGCGCCTGCGGCGGCCGGACCGCCGCGGCCTCCACGAGGACCCGGTCGAAGGGCGCGTACTCCGGGAGGCCGTCGGCCCCGTCGCGGCAGTCGACGAGTACCTCGCCGTAGCCCGCCCGCGCGAGGTTCCGGCGGGCGTCGACGACCAGCCTGCGCGTGATGTCGACGGCGTGGACGTTCCGGCCGCCCACCAACTCCGCGAGGACGGCGGCCGTGTAGCCGACGCCCGCACCGACGACGAGGACGGAGTCCCCGCTGTCGGGCCCCAGCGCCTCCAGCAGCCGCGCGACCGTGCTCGGAGCCAGCACCCTGGTGCCGCGGTGCTCGAACGACCGGTCGGCGTAGGCCTCGCCGTCGACGAACTCGTGGCGCGGGACGGTCCGCATGGCGAGCCCCACCGCGTCGCTCCGGACGACACCCTTGGCCTCGTGTTCGAGGCTGTCGACCATGTCGTCGCGCAGCACCGCGGGCTCCATGTCCCCGACTGGGGGACCGAGCCTATTCAATCGCGCGGTCGGTTGGCCGCGACGGCCTGCCGGTCGGTCCCGGGAACGTCGGCGACGCGAGCCCCCTCGAACCCCGCGGCGGCGAGCCAGTCGGTCACCGCGTCGGGGGTGTGGGCGTCGCCCGCCTCGGTCCGGGCCAGCGCCCGGACGGCCGTGGCGGTCGCCGCCGCTGACCGCCCGCGAAGGTGGTCGACGACCACGACGGTCCCACCCGGGTCAAGCGCGTCGTGGAGGGCCCCGAACAGGGCCGCGTTCTCGTCGGGACCGCGCTCGCTGACGACGCCGGCACAGAACGCGAGGTCGAAGCCGTCGGGGGACGCGTCCGACGGAGCGGTCCCGGATAGTTCGGCCAGTGAGGTCCCTTCGACCGCCGCCACGGGGCCGGCGGCGAGCAGCGGCCGCGCCACCGCCAGCCGGTCCGGTCGGTCGAAGACAGTCGCCGCCAGCCCGCGCTCGGCGAACTCCCGGGCGTAGGTCCCCGGCGCGCCGTAGACGTCGAGCACGTGCTCCGCGTCCGGGGCTTCGCGGACTGCGGCCGTGACGGCGGCCCGGACGGTCGCGTCGTCGGTGGCGTCCCGGGCTCCCAGTCGGTTCTCCGTCCAGTGCTCGTGGCGTCCGGGTGGTTCCCCGGTGCGCATCGTCTCCGGGAGGCGGGCGAGGGTCCCGACCACGTCGAGTTCGCGCGGGGTCGCGCCGACCGAGCGGAGGTCCGCCTTCGCGAGGAAGCCCAGCGCCGGGTCCGCGGGCTGGTACTCGTCGCCGACCCGCTCGACGTAGTCGAGGTCGTCGAGCGCCCGTACGACGATTCGCGCCGCGCGCTCGGTGACACCCGTCCCCTCGGCGACCTCCGCGGGGGTCCCGGCGCTCGCCATCAGGGCGTCGAGGACGCCCGTCTCGCGGGCGGCCCACAGCAGGAGCAGTTCGGTGGCGTCGTGGCCCGTTCGGTCGCTGCTCATGCCCGGCCGGGCGGCCGGGAGGTACAAAAGCGACTCGGCGTGGGACTCCAGTGACGACAGTCGCCGGACTTAGCGTCGGGCTCCGCGTCCACGGGGTTCGCTGTCACTCCTCCTGCATCCGGACGAACCGCACCGCGCCGTGGGTCGTCCGCTCGTCGGTCCCGTCGGCGCGCCTGTCGATCTGGACCAGCCGCTGGCGGTCGGTGCCGACCGGGGCCAGCACGCGGCCGCCGTCGCGGACCTGCTCGCGGACCGCCGCCGGAATCGAGGAGGCCGCGCAGGTCAGATACGCGGCGTCGTACGGGGCGTGCGCGGGCCAGCCCGCCGCCCCGTCGCCGGCGCGGACGGCGACGCCGCCGTACCCCAGGTCGGCCAGCCGTTCCTCGGCGGTCGCGGCCAGCGAGTCGTGGTACTCGACGCTGTAGACGTGGTCCGCGCCGACCACCTCGGCGGTACACGCGGCGTGGTAGCCGCAGCCGGTCCCGACCTCGAGGACGTCCTCGCCGGGGGCGAGGGCCAGCAGGTCGAGCATCCGGCCGACCATGTGCGGCGCGCTGATGGTCTGGCCCTCGCCGATGGGCAGCGGCCGGTCCGCGTAGGCCTCGTCGCGGCGGTCCGCGGGGACGAACTCGTGGCGCGGGACCGCCCGGAGCGCGGCCAGCGACGACCCGCGGGTCACCCGGCCGCGCTCGGCGAGGCGCTCGACCATGCGCTCGCGCGCGGCCGCGAAGTCCGGGTCGTCCGTCCCCGCGCCGGCGTCGTCCTCCCCGCCGTCACGCCAGAACACGTGTAGTCACCACGCGGACCAGGCGTCGCCAGCCGCCCGGGCGTAGAGGCGTTTCACGTCTTTGGCGAGCGCGGTGTCGCCGGGCCGGCCCAACTGCTCGTCCCGGTAGCCGGTCGCCCCGTCGCGGAGCAGCAGCGTCTCGACGGTGACCGTCGCGCCGTCGACCGTCTCCTCGTCGCCGACGGTGAACTCGTAGTCGCCGGGCACCTGCAGCCGCTCGCTCCGGGAGTCGTCGTCGCTGCCCTCGGCGGGGTGGACGGTGACGTCGACGGCGACGTTCCCGACCGCGCGCGTCCAGACCGTCTCCACCTCCGTCGCCGGCGCGGCGTCGGTCCGGCGGCCGCCCGGTAGCTCGACGTCCGTCACCCGCGCCACGAGGACGGCCTCGTCGGTCTCGACGACGAACTCCTCGCCCGTCTCGACGGTCTCGCCCGCCGGGAACGACCGCTCGGTCGCCAGCGACTCGCCGGATTGGGAGACGACGACGGACGCGGTGACGGTCCGCTCGTCGGGCAGGCGCGTCTTGTGGACGTGGCCGCAGTCCCGGCACCGGACGGTCGCCTGGCCGTCGGGCTTGAGCACCTCGTGGACGGTCTCGCCGTCCGGCGTGCAGGCGGGGCAGGGGACGGCGACCCGCTCGGCGGCCTCGGTCATGGTCGGGCGTAGCGGGTCCGGGGGTAAAAGGCTGCGCGTCCGGGACGGCGGGAACGGTGACGTCGGTCGGAGCGCGACGCCACACTTCGGTCGGTGCGTGACACAACCGTCTGGAAGGATGCCGTCGCTCGTCTCGACGCCCCGTGCGGCTCGTTTCGACACCTCGCCCAGCACTGTTAACTTAGGACGGACGCTATCGGTCCTCGCGCTAGCGGGTCGAAAGCCCCGGCTCGCTCGACTCGGGGGCCTCGCTACGCGCTTCGCTCCCTGCGGTCGCTGCAGTACTTGTGTCGGCCGCCTTCGTCGAGCGCACGGTCGGAGCAAAGCTCCGACGAGCCTGCGCTCGCTTCGCTCGCCCAGGACGCCGCCCCTTTCAGTCCTGCCCGACGGTGGACTGTGGGAGCAGCCACCGCTAACGTTGATACCCTTGCGTCGACCCGACGGAACGCTTTTGCCCGGTCTCGGCGAACCGACGGCCGATGATAACCACGACCACCGAGACGGTTCCCGGCCGCGAGACAGCGGCGGTGCTGGGCGTCGTGCGCGGCAACACCGTCCGCGCCCGCAACGTCGGCCGCGACATCACCCAGGGCATCCGCAACCTCGCCGGCGGGGAGCTGAAGGCCTACTCGACGCTGCTGACCGACGCCCGCGACGAGGCGCTGGCGCGGATGGAGGAGCAAGCCGAGGAGCTAGGGGCCGACGCCGTCGTGAACGTCCGGTTCGTCACCAGCGAGATAGCGGGCAGTAGCGCCGAGATACTGGCCTACGGGACGGCGGTGGAGCTCGACGGCGAGTGATAGTGGTTGGCGGAACTATTCGGAGGTTCTTCGGCAGCCACCCGAGACGCTGGGGTCTATCTGTTATCGGGCGACACCATAGCGCTCAGAAGCCCCGGCCCGCTCGGCTCCCGCGGCGCTCACGGCTCCCTCCGGTCGCCGTTCGCGCGAGCGAGGCCTTCGCTTCGCTCAGGCCTCGCGCTCGCTGCGCTCGCGCCTCCAGTGCTTACTTCGCCGGGGTTCGCCGAGCGGGCCGCCCCTTCCGGAGCCCCACCCCGGAGTGGATGACGAGTCAGCTATCGGCCCCGTTGATTCGCTCTTGAAATCTCCGGCGACTGACCGGCGCGAATCTATAGATGCTTGCACAACCACCACGAGAAAGACGATGGACGGCCAGCGAGCTCACGTTCGATGACTACCGACGACCTCCATCGGCGCGTCCGCGAAGACGTGGACCGCCGACTCGACGCCCTCCGGGAGCGCTTCGGGCCGTTCCCCGTCGCCGAGGAGACGGTCGAGAACGAGCCCGCGCTGTTCGAGGCGGGCCGGTCGATGGCGGCCGACGGCTGGCGCGGCGACGCCGGGGCGTTCGTCACCGACCCCGAAGGGCGGCTGCTTCTCGTGCGGCACGCGGACGCCCCCGACGCGTGGGGCGTCCCCGGCGGGGCCCACGAGCCCGGCGAATCGTTCGCCGAGACGGCGCGCCGCGAGGTCCGCGAGGAGACGGGCGTCGACTGTGCGGTGACGGGCGTGTGGCGAGCGAGGCGGCGGACCTTCGTCCACGCCGACGACACGGAGCGGCGGCTGGAGATGCTCACCGTCTGGTTCGAGGCGGACGCGGGGTCGGGACCGGCCGTGACCGGCGACGACAGCGACGACGACTTCGAGGTCAGCGACGACGACTTCGAGGTCAGCGACGACGACTTCGAGGTCAGCGACGACGACTTCGAGGTCAGCGACGACGAGATAGTCGAGGCCCGGTGGTTCGAGCGCGCGCCCGAGACGGTGCACGAGGCGTTCGCGGAGTGGGTGGAGGCGTGGGACGCGGACCGCGACCGCCGGACGTGAGCGACCGCGA
>CAZPIG010000009.1:0-33665 GCA_964586205.1 uncultured Halobacteriales archaeon
TGGCCATCTTGAGCACCCGCACGTACGACGAGAGGTCGTACGGAACGTCCATGTCCCCCGGTTCGGTGCGTGGCTTTTTCTATCTATTGATGCGGGGGCGCGTGGGGACTTCGATTCCACGCCCGACGCCCCCGAATCGAAGCGCGGCGGTCGAACGCCGGCCCGTTCGACCCGGGAATCCGGACTCACCCGCCGCCCTCGGCCGGCACCTCGTGGGTCTCGTAGCCGCCGGCCCACACGAACCGGACGGCCTCCTCCTGGCCGGCGTCAGTAGCTGGAAGCCCGGAATCGACGAGCGGGGCGCGAACTCGCGGTCGCCGAGTTCGAGCGCGAAGTCGCCCGGCGGACGGCCGGTCGCGGCCGACGGCGACCGGACGAACGCGAACTGCGCGGCCTCGGGGGCCGCGACGCCGACGGCGTCGTTGTCGACGACGTACCGCAGCGCCGAGCGAAGGGTGACGTCGGGCGACGGCGCGGTCGTGGCTGGGCCGCCGATGGGCACCGGACACCCGGCGAGACCGGCGGCGAGGGCTGTCGTGGCGAGGACCTGGCGGCGATGCACGGCTCCACCGACCCGGGCGGATAGCAAGTGCTTTCTCCCGACTGTCGCCGTCGGATAGAAGCTGTCGGGGGACCCGTCACCCCTCGACGGGCTCCGCGACCCGGACCCAGCCGTCGCTGTCGACCGTGACGCGGAAGCCGCGGTAGTGGAAGTCGATGCTGCCCGTGCTGTCGCGCGACGACCCCGCCACGTCGCGCGCGAAGAAGCCCTCCTCGATGGCGGTGACGTCGACGGCCTCGTACAGCGGCGGCGACGTGACGGCCGTCGCGTCGACCCCCTCCGCGGCCGCGACGGCCTCCACGACCACGGTCGTCAGCTCCGCGTCGCCGTCCGGGTCGTACGACCGCTGTTCGACGGTCCGCCACGCCTCCGCCCCGCCGTCCGTCGATTCGTCGCCGTCCGGGTCGTCGGGTCCGAAGCCGTTGGCTCGAATCTCGTGCATGAGTCAGTCCGTGCTTTCGTCGTACTTCCGCCGCGCGTGCTCCTCCTGGCGGCTGTCGAGGCTCGCGCCCGCCCCTTCGAGGACGGCCAGCACCTGCTCGGCGTTCGGTCCGGCGACGATGGTCTCCGCCCCCTCGTCGAACCGGACGACGCCCTCGTCGACCAGCTTCGGGACGTGGGCGTGGTACAGCGAGACGTAGACGCGGTCCCGCGTCGCCCCGTCGACGGTCCCCTCGTCCAGCCCCGTCTCCCACGCCGCGAGCTTGGTCGCCAGCTTCGTCAGCGTCCACGGGCCGTCGGTCGCCAGCGCGTACAGCAGGTAGCGCCGCCGCGGGTGGTCGAGCACCCCGAAGACGCGGTCCAGCTCGAGGCCGTCCGCGTTCGTCGACATCCCCGGCGTGGCCCCCTCGTCGGATGCTGACTCCTCGCTTCCGCACTCGCCGCCGCCAGTCGACGGCCGCCCGTAAGCTTCTCCGCCGGTGTCCCCACGGCCGTCCTCCCCAGTAGGCCCCGTCATCCGTGACTGAAAAGGCACCCTTCGATAATGAAGGTTAGGATGCGTAGGGTTTCGTTAAAGGAGTCGCCGGGGCCGTCGACTGCAACACTACGGGATTTTGCCTCCTTTGGAGTTAGCGGGCCGAGCACCCGGGATTTCGCACGCACCCGGCCCGTTCGTAACGGAGCGGGTGTTTGCCTACTTCTTTGACAAGGCCGACGCGTAGGACGAGCAGCACCCGAACCCGCCGTATCCGGAACGCAGGTCGGCTGTTGGCCCGTCCGTATCGCTATACCTCCGACCACACCACGCGACCCCCCCCCCTCTCCCATCACACCGCGCGACACTCACCTCACCGGGCCGTCACTCCACGTAGTCGATGTCCTGGAGCCGCTGGGACGCCTTCTCCTCGGCGGCCTCGTTGCGGCCGTATATCTGCGGGGAGTCGACGCCGGTGACGACTATCATCGTCCGCATGGTCCCCTCGAGGTTCTCGTCGATGGAGGTGCCCCAGATGATGCGCGCGTCGGGGTCGATGCGGTCGTATATCTCCTCGACGACGCCCTCGGCCTCCTCGATGGACATGTCCGCGCCGCCGGTGACGTTCACCAGCGCGGAGTTCGCCCCGGAGATGTCCACGTCCAGAAGCGGCGAGCGCATGGCCGTCTTCACCGAGTCCGCGGCCTTCGAGTCGGAGTCGCTCTCGCCGAGGCCGATCATCGCCACGCCGCCGCGCTCCATCACGGTCCGGACGTCGGCGAAGTCGAGGTTGACCAGCCCCGGCTTGGTTATCAGCTCCGTGATGCCCTTGACCGACCGCATCAGCACCTCGTCGGCGACCTTGAACGCCTGCCGGACCGGTAGCTTGCCCACCGAGTCCAGCAGGCGGTCGTTCGGGACGACGATGACCGTGTCGGAGACGTCGCGCAGGCGCTCGAGGCCGGCCTCGGCGTTGGTCCGGCGGACCTCGCCCTCGGCGGTGAAGGGCGTGGTGACGATGGAGATGGTCAGCGCGCCCGCCTCGCGGGCCGCCTTGGCCACCACGGGGGCCGAGCCGGTCCCCGTGCCGCCTCCGAGCCCCGCGGTCACGAACACCATGTCCGAGCCGTGGATGGCGTCCATTATCTCCTCCTGGCTCTCGAGGGCGGCCTCCTCGCCGACCTGCGGCAGCGACCCCGCGCCGCGGCCGCCGGTCTTCTGCTTGCCCATCAGTATCTTCTCGTCGGCCTCGGTCTCGTAGAGGTGCTGGACGTCCGTGTTGGCCGCGACGAGGTGGGCCCCGTGGATACCTTCCTCGTACATGCGGTTGACCGTGTTGCCGCCGGCACCCCCGCAGCCGACGACGGTGATGTTGGTTTCGAGGTCCTGGAGGACGTCCTCTAGCTCCTCGTCGGTCGTCCCGGACGACCCCACGTCGCGGGCCGTCCCCGCTAGGTTCGCCGGGGACTGCTCCGCTCCTTCGGCTTCCTCGATGGCGTCGTCCACGATGGAGTCCATCCTTGGGGACCCCTTTTCAGGTGCAGCTTAATTATCTTTCCCCCTCCCCGTCCGACGGACGTCGGACTCGCGGCCGGTGGTAAGGGCGCTTTAACACGAGCCGTGGAGGGGGCTATCTATCACTTCACGGAGGTTTTGGCCATCCACCGCTATCCGTCCAACGGGAATCGCTCCTCGCGCTCGGTGGTCACGTCCTCGGGGTGGACCGTCTCGCCGTCCACGTCGACCGCGTTCCCGTCCGCCAGCGCGCCGAACTTCGGGCCCTCGGGGACGCCGCGCTCGCGGGCGGCGGCCGGGTCGAACGCTGTCTCTCGGGCGACGACGGCGTCCGGCTCCACGGTGACCTCGTCGTAGCGCCCCCGGAGGACGTCCGCGAGGGCCGCGACGATGGCGTCCCGGGTGGTCGCGGCGGGGAGGGCGACGCGACCGGTCACGCGGTTGCCGGCGTCCTCCGTCTCGAACGCGAGGGCGCGGGCGGCGACGGCCGCCCGGGTCGCCGCGGCGTCGAGGCCGTCCGCCGCGGCGACCAGCTCGGCGGGTAGGTCGACGACGGAGAAGGACGCGGCTGCCTCCCCGTCCGCGTTCGCGGACTCCGCACCGCCGTCGGCCTCGCGCGCGGGCTCGCCGAACCGCAGTCCCGCTTCGACGGGGCGGAGGGCGTCCTCCAGCGCGGCGACGAGGGCGAGCGGCACGTCGTCGGTCTCGCGGAGCCACCGCTCGCCCACCACCTCGTAGCCTAGCCCGCGGACGGCCGCGGCGAGGTCCGGGCGGTCGCCGTCTATCAGCGCGCGGGTGGCGTGGCTGCGCTCGAATAGCTGTCGGAGGACGCATTCGTACTCGTCCGACAGGCCACCCTCGTTCGGCAGGCCCTCCGCGTCCGGCAACTCCTCCAGCGCCCAGTCGGCGGCAACGTGGCCCACGGCCCACCCCGTCTCGGTGGCCACGCGGGAGAAGCGGGGCGCGTAGTGGCCGCCGCCGAGGCCGACCACCTGCCGCTCGCGGTGGGGGGCGACGCCTCGCAACTCCAGGATGGCCCGCGCGACCGCGCGCGCGCCCCCGGGGTCGTCCCACTGGGCCTCGTCGCTGCCCACCTCGGCGAACAGCGACGGCGCGCCGACCGCGCTCGGGCCGTGGTGGGTGCACTCCATCCCCACGTCGTAGCCCGGCGGCGCGTACTCCGCGAAGGCGTCGAGGAGGTGTGCGAGGGCGTTGGGGGCGGCCTCGGCCAGTTCGCCCGCTTCGCCGCCGTACTCCGCCGGCCCGACGTTGCCGGTGAAGTGCGCGGTCAGCAGCGGGCCGGTTTCGCCGGAGTGCCGGGAGGCGAACACCAGCAGGTCCGGGTCGTCGAAGGCGTCCGCCGGACGGTCGAGGTAGAGGTGGAGGTCGTCGAAGGTCCGTAGCTCGAAGCCCCCGGACCCGTCGATGCTTCGGAAATAATCGCCGCCCCCGTCGGCGTCGGGGCGGCTGTCGTCGCGGTGCTCGGTCCAGTCGGCCTCGGTCAGCAGGTGCTCGGCGATGTGCTCGGAGGCGGAGTCCTCGCGGCTGACGACGATGGCTATCACGGTGGGTCGGTGGTGGGAGTCGGGACGGTGGGCGTTTAGCCGTTCGGGAATCGGCGTCGGTCCGACCGTGGAGCGGATACCACGTCGGGAGGAACAGCCACGACCCACGACCGACGAGTACACAAGTCTCCACCCCGAGAACACGACCAACCAGATGGCCGAGATAGACGTCGAACCGGTCGACGAGGTCGAGGACCCCGACGACGTTGGTGCCGACCGCGACGCGGGAGACGCCGGTGGGACCAGCCACGACCACGGAGCCGTCACCGACCCCGTCGTCGACGAGACGGACGACCACGTTCCCGCGGGCGTCGACGCCCCGGAGTACGTCCTCTACGGCGGCAAGGGCGGCGTCGGCAAGACGACGATGGCCGCCGCCACCGCGCTCGCCAGCGCGCGCGGCGGCGTGTCGACGCTGGTCGTCTCCACCGACCCGGCCCACTCGCTGTCCGACGCCTTCGAGACGGACGTGCCGACCGACCCCGCGCGCATCCACGAGGACGTCCCCCTCTACGCCGCCGAGATAGACCCCGAAGCCGCGCTCGCCGGCGACGGCCCGTTCGGGGCCGACGGCTCGCTCGGCGACCTCGGCGGCCTCGGGGACCTGCTCGGCGGCGCTGGCGGGGGTGGTCCGTTCGGCGGGGCGGGCGGAGAGGATGGCGGGCCATTCGGCGGTACCGCCGGAGACGACGGTCCGTTCGCCGACGCGGCCGACGACTTCGAGGACGACGCGGACGCCCCCGACGGTCCGATGGACACCCTCCTCGGCGGCGCGATGCCCGGGGCGGACGAGGCCGCGGCGATGCGCGTCCTGCTGGAGTACCTCGAGGACGAGCGCTTCGACCGCGTCGTCGTGGACACCGCGCCGACGGGCCACACGCTCCGGCTGCTCCAGCTACCGGAGGTCATGGACACGATGGTCGGCCGCCTCGTCCGCTTCCGCGAGCGCATCCAGGGGCTGGTCGACGGCGTAACGGGGCTGTTCGGCGGGGGCGAGGACGACGACGGCGACGACCTCGGGGACCTGCGTGCGCTGCGGGAGCGCGTCGAGCGCCTCCGGGCCGCGCTCCGTGACCCCGCGCGCACTGACTTCCGGGTCGTGATGGTCCCCGAGAAGATGAGCGTCGTCGAGTCCGAGCGCCTGCTGGCGCGGCTCGGGGAGTTCGGGGTCCCCGTCGGCACGGTCGTCGTGAACAAGGTGATGGAGGACCTCGCGGACGTGGCGGCCGATGTCGAAGGCCACCAGTACGTCTCGCCGAGCCTCGAGGACTGCGAGTTCTGCCAGCGCCGCTGGGACGTCCAGCAAGCGGCGCTGGGAGCGGCCCACGACGTGTTCCGGGGCCACGACGTCGAGCGCGTGCCGCTGTTCGCCGACGAGGTTCAGGGGACGGAGATGCTGGAGATAGTCGGCGCGTGTCTGGAGTGAGGCCGGTCGAGACGAGCGTCCCGGGAGTCACAGAATCGGGCGAGCGTCGTCGGTGGGTGGGATGGGCGTCGTGGGCGGTCGGCACGTCGCGCCGGTCCGCACCGTCACGGAAGCCGTCGCAGGAGGCCGAACGCCCGGTCGCGCCACCTCGCGGGGACGAGGCTGGCCAGCCGCGCGACCTGCACCGCGCGGCCCACGCCGTAGCGCGGTGCGGGGTTCGTGCAGCTAGCGGCGTTCAGGACAGTCTCGGCCACGCGCTCGGGCGGGACCGGCTCCAGCGCTGGCCCGACCACGCGGGCGTCGTCGAGGGTGTCGTACAGCGACGCGTAGGCGTCGGTCCGCTCGCCGTCGTCGCGACCGTGGCCCGTACCGTCCTCACTACCACTCCGCTCCCGCTCGCCCCGCCGAACCGAACTCCCCGTTCCGGTCGCGCGGTCCGTCGGGTCGTCTCCGTGGCGGTCCGTCGCGCCAGCCCCGTCGGCGCGGGCGCGGGTAGCGTCACCACTCGGCCGTAGCGCCCCACTCCCGAACGTCCGCGTCCGCCGCCTCTCTTCCTCGCGCCGCACTGGTCCCGTCTCCACGAGGACGACGTTCACGCCGAACGGCGCGACCTCGCCCCGGAGGGCGTCGGTCGCCGTCGCCAGCGCCGCCGCCGGCGCGCAGACCGCGGTCGCGCCGGGCACCCCCACGCGTCCCAGCGCGCTCGCGACGGTCACGATGGTCCCCTCGCCCCGCTCGCGCATGTGCGGCAGCGCGCGCCGGGCGAGCCGGTGGGGGCCGAGCACCGTCCCGTCGACGGTCCCGGCGAGGTCGTCGGCCGGGAGGTCCTCGACGGGGCCCAGCCGCCCCCGTCCGGGGCCGGTGACGAGGCAGTCGAGGCGGCCGGCCTCCTCGACGATTCGCCGGACGACGCCCGCGACGTTCGCGTCGGCGGTCGGGTGTAGCTCCACCGTCTCGCAGCCCGCGTCCTCGAGGTCGGTCAGGGCCTCCGGGTCCGGCGCGGCGGCGTAGACCCGCCAGCCGGCCGCCCGGAAGCGGCGGGCGGTCGCCCGCCCGACCGGCGCGTCGGAGCCGGCGACGAGGACCGTCTCGCGCGTCGGAGTTTCGTCCGTCGACGTGGCCTCGTCCGGCGCGGTCGTCCCGTCGGCGTCCCCGCCGCCCGACCGCCACGGTCGCCAGGACCTCGCCCCCCGCCAGGGCGGCCACCGTCGCTCCGGCGTCTGCTCGGAGTCGTCCATGGGTGCGCTGTCGGTGGCCTGGCTGTTAAACGGTCGTCCTGTGGTGGCGATCAGGGACGGCTTGCGGCGGAGATAGTGACGGCTCGCGGTGGGGCAGAGACGGCTGACGACTACCCCGGTTCTCCCGCAGCGTCCCGATTGGACGCTCGCCCTCCTACTCCAGGGGCCGCTTGTCCTTCTCGACGACCCGCACGCCCTCGACGCGCGTCTCCGGGTACTGGCCGGCGTCGTCCTTCTCGGCGGCCTTCACCATGTCCCAGACCGCGTTCAGGCCGGTCGAGACGCCCTGCAGGGCCTCCATCTCGCAGCCGGTCTTGCCGGTCGTCTCGACGGCGACCCGGAGCGTCACCCGGTCGTCGCCCACCTCGAAGTCCGTCTCGACGTTCGTGATGGGTATCTGGTGGCACATCGGGATGGTCTCCCACGTGTGCTTGACCGCTTGAACGGCCGCGATTCGGGCGGTGGCGAGCACGTCGCCCTTGCCCACCTCGTCGTCGCGGACGGCGGCGACGGTGGCGGGCCGGAGGTGGACGGTCCCCTCGGCGACCGCGCGCCGCGCGGTGTCGGGCTTGTCGCCCACGTCGACCATCTGCACGTCGCCGTCGTCGGTGGTGTGGGTGAGGTCGTCGTCAGTCATGGATGGATCTCTTGGCATCTACTCCGGTGGCTCCCGCTACGACAGCGCCTCGAAAGCCCCCGGACGCTGAACTCGCGCGGCGCTCGCGGGTCGCTCCGCTCCCCGCTCGCGCGTCGAGGCCCTCACGGCGTTCGGGCCTCGCGCTCGCTGCGGTCCTCACTCCGGTCGCTCCGGTCGCTCCGTTGCGGTGCTTGTTCCGGAAGACGGTCCTGCTCGCCTCACTCACTCCGTTCGCTCGGCTACGCGGGCTACGTCTTCCGTCGCTCGCCTCACTTCGTTCGGCTCGCCGTCGCCGTGCTTCGTTCAGCGTCCGGCCCCTTTCAGTCCCACCCCGGTGGATGGTGGGCGAGCAGCTACTCATCCCGACCACCCCACGCGGCCGCCGGAATCTCCTCCAGCAAGTCCGTCGCCGTCATGCCGTAGCCGCCCGCCTCGCCCACCACGCGGTCGCCGGCGCGGCCGTTGACGTACGCGCCGATGGCCGCCGCGTCCACGGGCGGCCGGGTGGCGAGCAGCGCGCCGGTCGCGCCCGCCAGCACGTCGCCGGTGCCGCCGACGGTCATGCCGGGGTTGCCGGTCCTGTTGACCCGGGTGGTCTCGCCGTCGCTGACCACGTCGTACGCGCCCTTGACGAGCAGGACGTGGCCCAACTCCGCCGCGTACGCCTCGACGGCGTCGGCGCGCTCGCGCCAGTCGTCCGCGGCGGGGCCGCCCATTCCCCGTAGCTCGCCCTGGTGGGGCGTACAGACCAGCGTCGCCTCCGTCTCGACCTCCGGGACCGGCGCGAGCGCGTCGGCGTCGACGACCCCGCGGCCGTCGAACGCCGCGAGGAAGTCCCCGACGGCCTCGCCCGTGGCCGCGGCGTCGCCCAGTCCCGGGCCGAGCACCACGACGTCGTGGTCCGCGGCGAGACCGATGAGGCGGTCGACGTGCTCCGGCGCGAGGTGGTCGCCGGGGAGCGACCGGACGATGAGGTCCTCGCTGTAGCCCTGGACCTCGCGGGCGACCGACTCGGGGCACGCCACCCTGACGAGGTCCGCGCCGCCCCGGAGCGCGGCCTGGGCGGCGAGCGCGGGCGCGCCCGTGTAGGGGCCGCCGCCGACCACCAGCACCTCGCCGTGGTCGCCCTTGTGGCTGGCCGGGTCGCGGCCGAGTGCCAGCAGGTCGCCGGGGCCGACGAACAGTTCGGCGGCCTCGGGGATGCCGATGTCCGCGACAGTCACCTCGCAGTCGAGGTCCGCGAGGCCGGGCTTCGCGTCGTGGAAGGTGACGACGCGGTCCGCCGCGACGGCGACGGCGTCGGCCGCGTCGGCGTCGGCCGCGTCGGCGACGACGTTCTGGTCATCGGTGTCGGCGTCCGGGTCGTCGGCGTCCGTGCCGCCGACCGTGCCCGTGTCCGCGTCCACGCCGGAGGGCACGTCCACCGAGAGGACTGGCGCGTCCGCCGCGTTGATGGCTCGCGCCGCGGTCGCCTCGGGCTCGCGGAGCGCGCCCGCGACGCCGGTACCGAGCAGGCCGTCGACGAGGAGGTCGGCGTCCGCGACGGCGGGGTGGTCCTCTATCCCCTTCGAATCCGTCACGGTCCGGGCGTCCATCTCGGCCTCGACCAGCGCGTCCCAGTTCGCCCGGGCGATGTCGGTGGCGATGGTCTCGGGGCGGCCGAGCAGGAGGACGGTCACGTCGTACTCGGAGAGGAAGCGCGCGGCGACGGACGCGTCGCCGCCGTTGTTGCCCCGGCCCGCGAGGAGGGTGACGCTGTCGCCGGGGTCGGCCATCTCCCGCGCGGCGCGGGCGACGGCGTTGCCGCTGGACTCCATCAACTGCTTGCGCGGCACGCCGAGGGCGGCCGCGTTCGCGTCGACGGCGGCCATCCGGTCGGCGGTAATCATGGCGTCCGGTTCGGCGTCTCGGGGAATAACGTTGTGGGGTCGGTGGAGTGTGAGGGGGTGGCGTGTGCGAGGCTGATTGCACTATTGCTTGGCGGTCGGAAGCCCCGGGCCGCTGGACTCGCGCGCCTCGCTGCGCGCTTCGGCTCGCTCACTTCGCTCGCTCGCCTCCAGTGCTTGTTCCGGAAGACGGGCCTGCTCGCCTCGCTACGCTCGGCTGCGCGGGCTGCGACTTCCGTCGTTCGGCTCGCTTCGCTCGCCTCACCGTCGGCGGGCTTCGTCCAGCGGCCCGCCCCTTCCGAAGTCCCACCCCGACGTGGATGGCGCACGGGCTGACACTCCGCGGTTGGTTCCCCGTTTCTGCCAGTGGACCCGGGACGGGCTCGTGACCACCCGACAAATCGCCACGGGCGGGACTACGAAAGGGGCC
This sequence comes from uncultured Halobacteriales archaeon, assembly GCA_964586205.1. Lineage (GTDB taxonomy): Archaea > Halobacteriota > Halobacteria > Halobacteriales > CAZPIG01 > CAZPIG01. The sequence continues at coordinate 10,176 of CAZPIG010000009.1, forward strand.
GGGCGCTGGGCGAAGGCGGCCGACGGAAGCAGAGCGAGGCCCGACGGGCCTCGCAGGCCGTGCGGCGCGCGCACGGGCGCGCCGCAGACACTGCAGGCGCGAGCGGAGCGAGCGCCGAAGCGCGCAGCGAGCGCGTGGCGCGAACGAAGGTGAGCGCCACGCTACGCGAACGGCGACCGCAGGGAGCCGTGAGCGTCCCGGAGGGTCGAGCGGGCGGGGGCTTTCGAGGCCACAGCAGCACCTAGAGAACGGATTTCCGCGCCTACCAGGGACTACCACCAACCGTCCAATCGCTTATCCCGCTCCTCCACGACGAACCGACACCATGCCCGACGCCACCGTCTGCCTGACGGTCGACTTCGACGCCGTCTCGCCGTGGCTGCACACCGACACCGGACGGAACACCCCGACCAATCGCTCGCGCGGCGTCTTCGGCGCAGAAGTGGGCGCACCACGCCTCCTGGAACTCTTCGACGACCACGGAGTGCCGGCGACGTGGTTCGTCCCCGGCCACACGATAGAGAGCTTCCCGGAGGTAGCCGAGGAGGTGTGGAGCGCCGGCCACGAGATACAGCACCACGGCTGGAGCCACACGCCGCCCGCGGACTACGACTCCCGCGCGGCCGAGCGCGATGACCTCGAACGGGGTATCGAAGCCATCGAGGACCTCACCGGCCGCGCGCCCACGGGCTACCGGTCGCCGTCGTGGGACTTCTCGGAGCACACCGTCGACCTGCTCGTCGAACTCGGCTTCGAGTGGGACTCCAGCGGCATGGCGCGGGACTTCGAGCCGTACCGTCTTCGGCAGGATTCGGTGCCCGACGACCCGATGGCCGGCCCGTACGACGTGGGCGAGGCGACGGACGTCGTGGAGCTACCGGTCTCGTGGCAGCGCGACGACTTCCCGCCGCTGGCGTTCACCGGGACCCGGGGCTTCGTGGACGAGGCGGCGGTGTTCGCTGCGTGGCGCGACGGCATCGAGTGGATGGTCGAGCACGTGGACGGCGGCGTGTACGTGCTGACGATGCACCCGCAAGTGATGGGGCAGGGCCGGCGCGTGGGGAAGCTGGAGGGGTTGATAGAGTTCGTGGAATCGTTGGAGGGCGTGGTCTTTCGGGAGCTGTCGGCGGTGGCGGCGGAGTTCGGGGAACGGTAGCCCGCGCCAGCCGCTCGGGGTTGGCGCTGGGGGAGGCACGGGGCTGCGCGAGGTCCGAGCGTAGCGAGGACCTCGGAACGGGCGAGCGGGGAGCGAAGCGACTCGCGCGGTGCGGGGCGGTGGCGGCGCGGTGCGGTGCGGTTTCAGGATGTCTCGACTCGCGCGGTGCGGTGGCGGAGCAGTGCGGTCGCGGGTGCGGTGCGGTTTCAGGATACCTCGATTCGCGCGGTGCGGATGCTGTTGCGGTGCGGTGTCAGTGACGCCAGCAGCAGCGAGTCCGCCGCTCGACCGGGTCCTCACCGCACGAGAACCTCGACCCTCACCCGAACGTCTCGAACGGCTGCTCACAGGCGTTACAGAAGAACATCGACCGACACAGCGACGGCCCTTTCGGGTGCTCGCGCTCGGTGTCCGTCGAGCCGCAGTAGGGACACTCCGCGCCCGTCCGCTCGCCGGACGTGTCCACGCTGGGGTCGGGTCTCCGGGTCATGGGTGGCTCCTGATTGCTCCCCCACACACTCACGTCGCGGCCTCCACGCTCAGTCCGAACTCCCGGAGGTCCTCGCGACCCGCCTCGGTCACCATCTCCAGCGACCACTCGGGGCTCCAGACCAGCCGGACGGTCACCTCGCCGACGCCCTCGACGCCGCCGACGGCCGCGCGCACGTCGTCCTGGAGCATCTCGCGGGCCGGACAGCCCGAGTACGTCAGCGTCATGTCCACGACGACGTGGCGACCATCACTACCGGACTCCCCATCGATGACACGGACTCCGTATATCAGCCCGAGGTCCACGATGGAGACCGGCATCTCGGGGTCGTCCACGCCGTAGAGGGCGTCCCAGACGCGGGCTTCCAGTCCGGTCGCGCCCTCGCCGGTGGCCGGCAGGTCCTCGACGGGCGGCCCCTGCTCGTACTCGGTGTACGCGCAGAGCGAGGGCCCGGTGGACTCCGACGGGTCGACCGACCCGTCGCCGGACTTCTCGGGCTCCACCGGGTCGAAGCCGTGGTCGCTACTCATCGTCGGGGTCCTTCATGATGCGCGTGGTGTCGGTCCGGCCCAGCTCCCGGTACGCCTCGGTCATCTCCGCGTGCAGCGCGGGCCAGTGGTCGGTGTGGCTGCCGTCCCGACCTACCGCGTCGGGCAGCAGGTCGTCCGTGACCTCGTGGCTCTCGCTGACGGGCGTGTCGACGCCCAGCGACTCGAGGAACGGCACGACCCGGGACAGCCAGTCCTCGCCCATCTCGGCGAGGCTCCGGGTCCGCAGCCCGAGGTCGTCGATGGCGGCCTCCGTGTCGGGGTCGACCGGCTCGAACACCGTCAGCGCGTGCGGGAAGAGGCGGTCGACGGCCGCCTGGACGCGCTCGCGGCCCGTCTCCTCCTCGGTCAGCCGCTCCAGCCAGCTCTGGGCGTGCTCGAGGTGGTAGTCCTCCTCGCCCCGTATCTTGCCGACGCGGTCGGCGATGCGGGGGTAGGAGGTCCCCTCTAGGGCCTCGAGGCGCAGGTCCTCGGCCACGTCGTAGAGGTAGCCCCGGACGACGGCGTCGGCCCAGTCGCCCCCCTCGAAGGGGAGCTCCACGAGCGTGCTCTGCCGGAAGTCCGCCGGGTCGCGCTCGTAGACCAGCTCGCTCTGGGTGTGGCCGAAGTCCTCCAGGAGGTCGTACCAGAGCCGGGCGTGGCCGAGTTCGTCCTGGGCGACGTTCGAGAGCGCGAGGTCCGACTCGAGGGTGGGCGAGCGGACCTGCCACTCGGTGTAGCGCTCGGCAATCACCAGCTCGTCGTCCGCGAGCCGGTACAGCAGCGCCTCGACGGCGGCCCGCTCGTCGCTTGACAGCTCCTCGGGCATCCCGAGGTCATCGCCCTCCGCGTCGGTCGTCGCCATCAGCACTCCCTCCGGGCGGCGACCATCAGCTCTCCCCCCGGTCGGCCGCCTCCTGCTCGCGCTGGGACTCGGCGACCTCCTCGGCGAAGCTCTCGTCGACCTCGTAGGTCATCGCCCACCGGTAGGACTTGTCGGTGGTCCCGCCGAAGGCGGCCTCCTCGTGGTCCACCTCGCTGACTTCGGGCTGAGGGACGACCCAGAGGCTGTGGGTCGGCTTGCGCCGCCCGTGCTGTATCTGGGCGAACAGCTTCGCCATCTCGGCGTCCGGCGCGTGGACGTTCCCGCAGTGGGTGTGGTACTCGCCCGCTTCCTCCTGTCTGAACACTTCCCATATCATGGTTGGCTCCGTGTCGTCGTCGCTCCGTTCTCGCTTCCGGTCGGCATCGTCGCTCAGTCCGCCGCCGTCGGCTGGCCGCCGCCGGCGACGCGGCGCTCGTGGTCGTCCATGACCTCCCGGACCCACTCGACGGCTTCCTGCGTATCGTGGCGCTTGCCGATCTGCTCCTCGCTGCCCGCGTACTTGTTCTTCGAGACCGCGAAGAACTCGTCCCAGTCGAGGTCGTCCTCGACGACCTCCCACGTCCCGTCGTCGCGCTCGCGGATGCGGGGCTCGTCGGGTATCTCCAGGCCGTACTTGCGGGCCTTCGGCATGTAGGCGTTGAGGAAGGCGTTGCGTAGCTCGTCGTTGGTCATCATCTTCAGCCCCACCTCCGAGGAGAAGTCGTGGTGGGTGGACTGGTCGTCGGTCGGCCCGAAGAACTGCAGGATGCGCGGCCACCACTCCTCGAAGGCCGCCTGGGTCATCTCCTGTTCCTTCTTCGACCCGGTCATCAGCGTCCGGAGGATGTCCTCGCCGTGCTTGACGTGGAAGCCCTCCTCGAAGCAGACCTTGTCCATCGCGTGGGCGTAGGGTTCCCAGCTAGTCCGTTTCAGCGTGGCCTGGCGGCGCATCGCCGCGCCGTCGACGAAGAACGCTATCATCGGCGTCTCGGCCCACGACTCCATCGGGTAGTGGAAGCAGTTGAGGAACTTCCCCTCGCCGTTGGCTAGCTCGTCGAGCATCTCCTCGCGGGTCTTGACGTCCAGCGTCTCGGCGGCCCGGTACAGTAGCTGTCCGTGGCCGATCTCGTCCTGGACCTTCGCGCTGAACGCCAGCTTCCGGTCGATGCTGGGGGCCTTCCGGATGAACGGGCGCTCCAGATACGCGCCCATTATCTCGCTGTTGGCGTGGAACTGTATCATCCGGGTCGCCGCCTTTCGGTACTCCTCGGGCATGTCGTCCTTCGGACTGAACTCCCGGGGTCCGGCCCGCTCCTTGACTTGCTCGACGTCCATGGTTCTGTGTTGGAGTTGTGGCCCGGCTGGCAAACCAGTTCACCCGTCTATGGACGGGGTTGAAGTACCGGCGGCGACCTACTGTCGGTAGTCCGGTAGCGGCCGTTCCCGTGGCTCGGTGACAATCGTTCGGGAGCGTGCCCTGGAGAGGGCGTTCAGCAGGGACAGCCGGCCACGCACTTCGGCTCGCACTCGCAGACGATCTCGCCGTCGCAGCAGTCGGTGCCGACGATGCCGCAGTCGTACCACTCGCCGTCGCAGTGGCACTCCTCGGTGAAGCAGTCGCCGCAGGCGTCCGTGGACACGTCCGCGGCGGCGACGCCGGCGGTGCTCGTCGCGGCGATTCCAACGCCCGTCCGCTTCAGCAGGTCGCGTCGGTTCATGGTTTCCGGTGGCCGGAGCCACCGGGACTGAAATCGCCCTCTTCGGTGATAATGCTTTCTACAATCGAGGAGAATACAAAGCTCTCTCACGGCGAAACGTGGTCGTGCCGGCGCGTGGGTGGCGTGCGCAACTGGCTTGTTCCCCGGGGGCCGTAGGTGGCCGCATGATAGAGGAGTGCCTCGTCGTGGAGTTCGCCGTCACGGGCGACGACTGCCCGCTGGGCGAGGCGACGCGGGCGACGGGCGCGGCCGTCGACTGCTCGCCGCCGCTGTTGCGCCGCGACGGCAACGCCCTGCTGCGGTTCGGCGCGGACGCCCCCGCCGAGGAGCTGGCGGCCCACCTGGAGGCCGACGACCGGGTCCGGTACCTACACGCCGCGACGGCCGACGACCGGCGGACCTTCCGGTGTCTCTCGCTGCACCCCTGCGTCGTCCACGACCTCGCCGACGAGGGCCTCATCGTCGAGTCCGTCCGGTACCGAGGGGGCCGGGAGACCTACACGGGCGCGGTCGTCGGCCCCGAGGTCTTAGAGGGCGTCCTCGAAGCTGCGGGGGAGGCCTTGGGGGTGACTTTAGAGCGCGTCCACCCGCTCGGCGCGGAGGACGGCGACCGGCCCGTCGCTCGGCGGTGGGACGTGACGCCGGCCCAGACGGAGGCGCTGCGGACGGCGCTGTCGATGGGCTACTTCGAGGTGCCGCGGCGGACGACCGCGACGGAGGTGGCCGACGAGCTGGGCATCAGCAAGTCGGCCTTCCTGGAGCGGCTGCGGCGGGGACAGGCGGGGCTGCTGGGGCAGGTGTTCGCGTGACGGCCTCGCCGGGGTCCCGTCGGACGGCGGTGTCCTCTTCGGTCCCGAATCCGACAGCTGCCGGGGAATCGCCGCCGAAATGCCGTCGCCTATCCGCCGCTCACAGCATCCGGCACTCCGACGAGCAGCACTGGCCGACCCGACAGCTGTTGTAGGGCAGCGAGCAGCAACAGCAGTCGTCCATCGTCTCTATCGTGTCCAGGCTCGCGGGAATCGTGACGGTCATCTCGTGGACCGGAACGTCGTCCGGGACGGCCGCTATCTCCTCCTCGGTGAGGAGGTCCGCGACCGCGTGCTCGCCGGACAGGCTCGAAACGTCCAGCGCCCGGTCGAGCCCCAGCTCCGGCGGCCTCGCCGTCGCCGTGCCGGTCATCGCTGCGCCCGCGACACCTGCCGCACCGAACCGCTTGAGGACAGCTCTGCGTTTCATGGTTGCGTTCCTATCTCGGAACACTTTGAATTAATACTTTTGTCAGAAAAATCACTGGCGCGACGGGCGTCTGCCGCGCCCGCCACTCCGCTGGTCGGGTCCGTCTGAATTGTGCCCTGTCGAGTCCCGGGCGGCGGTCGGCCGCTCGGGTCGGTGACCGGGGCCTCCGGCACCCCGTTCCGCCGGCTTCCGGTACCCCGTTCCGTCGGCTGTCACCCCGTTTGTCGTCGGCTGTCACTCCGTTTGTCGTCCGCTGTCACCCCGTCTTGTACACGCCACGCGCGTCCGCGACCCGCGTGTCGTACTCGGCGAACACCTCCACGTCCACGACGCCGACGTCGCTACCGCACCGGACCACGTCGGCCTCGGCGTAGAGGTCGCCGCTGGCGGCTTCGAGGTAGTCGATGCGCATGTCGATGGTGGGGACGGGCTGGTCGACGAGCGAGACCAGCGCCGCGCCGCCGACCGTGTCCGCGAGCGTGAACGTCACGCCGCCGTGGGCCATCAGCCGGTCGGCGTTCCACGATAGCTCCTCGCGCATCTCGACGGTGCCCTCCGCGTGGCCGTCGCCGACCTCGGTGACCTCGACGCCGATGAGGTCCGCGAAGGGCATCGTCTCGAAGAACTCCTCGATGTCCATGTCGGGGCTTGTCGGTCGGGGGTGGTAAAGATGCGGTTGTCCCGGCCGCCGGAGTTCCCCGTCGTCACTGCAGATCGCGGGACCGCGCGTCGCCACCGGCGAGCACTTCGCCGCCACCGGACCTCTTTGTTCCCGCCCCCGTACCGCCCGCCATGCCCACCCGACTCTCCGTCGCCACCGACGAGCGAGTCGAGGTCGTCGACGTCACGGCCGAAGTAGCCAACGCCGTCCCCGACGACCTCGACGCCGGCCTCTGCACCGTCTTCGTCCCGCACACCACCGCCGGCGTCGTCGTCAACGAGGCCGAGTCGCGCCTCCTCTCGGACCTCGAAGCCCACCTCGCCGAGCTAGTCCCGGAGGGCGCGGGCTACGGCCACGACGCCGTCGACGACAACGCCGACGCGCACCTCCGCGCCACGCTGCTCGGCGAGAGCGCGTTGATCCCGGTCCGGGACGGCGACCTCGCGCTCGGGTCGTGGCAGTCGGTGCTGTTCGTGGAGTGCGACGGGCCGCGGACGCGGCGGCTGGAGGTGGTGACGACGGACTGAGATGCTCGAAAAATGGAGTCAGCCGTGGTCGCTCGGCTCGACTGTCGACTATACCGTCTTTTTGTACTTACCGCCCTTGAGGAAGACCTTCCACTGGAAGTCTCGACCGGCGCCGTTGGGGCGTCGCTCCTCGCAGGTGCCGTTGAATCCCTGGGTGCCCTCGTAGTCGCCGCACCATTGGACGGCGTACTCCCCGTCGCTCCCGACTTCCGAGTACTGGGGATGAGGGCGGACGGTGTCCTGGCTCAGGACGAAGTCTCCGGAGATAGAGACGCCGACGCCCTTGTAGGCCGCCGACAGCCCGACCGTGTAGGTCTGGCCGTTCCGATTCAGGTCACCGTCGGGGTCGTAAGCCAGCATGTCGTAGCCGTTGTTGAGTCGAACACGGTTCCACATGTTCCAGAGGTTCCCCTCGAACGTGAGGTGGTTCCGAGATTGGCCCGAGGTCCAGTGCCAGTAGAAGTAGTGCTCGCGCCCGAGGTCGTCGGTCACGTCGCTTTTGTAGAGCGCGACCTCGTTGTCGGACTCGACGATGACTGTCCCGTCGTTGTCCGTGGCCTCGAGATGCTCGGTCCACGCACGAACGAACGTGAGGTTCTCCTTGTGTCCCGGCGTGTTGTCCTGGGTGGTGAATTGGTCGGTGGGTTCGACACCCCACACGCCGTCCTCGCCGTACTTGTCGCGCATCTCGGCCACGAATTCGTCGTGTTCGGACTTCGAGAGCCCGGGAGTGTCCGGACCGACCGTGATGGACGACCCGGCCTCTACCGGCGTCGGGGACTGTTGGGCCTCTCCGCGACCGGAGGCGAAACCGGTCGTGGAAATGGTCGCTGCGGTCGCCACGCCGGCCCGTTTCAGGAAGGACCGGCGACCGTGCATCGGCGGAGTGTCGTTGTCGCGTGACATCTGTGGAACTCCGATTAATGATTGTGGGTGTAGAAGAATTACTCTAATTACTGGGAATATAACCACGGATCGGTTCTAAATCGTCTACTGGGCTATAGACATAAAAGTTCCCCTCCCTATTATAACCGTTATCACTTTATAGAAATCAACAAGGAATAAATGAGTCGAGGACCTCCGTTCGGTCGGAGTACTCGGGGGGATTCCAACCGTGAACGGTCCTGATTCCACCGCCCTGATGGAGACGGTCGCAAGACGACAGTCCTACATCGAAACCCTCCAGGACGACCCGTCGGCGAAGCCGGCCATCGTGGACCGCCTCGACGCGTCCCGGTCGACCGTCGACCGGGCGATCAGAGAGCTCGAAGACCTGCGTCTCGTGCGACGCACGCCGGATGGGTTCGTGACGACGCTGCTCGGAAGCGTGTGTCTGTCGGAGTACCAGTCGTACGCCGACCACATGGAAACGATCTCCGTCTCCTCGGAGGTCATGTCGGCGCTACCGGACGATTGCTCGTTCACCACCGAGCTACTAGAGGAGTCCGAGGTGGTCGTCGCCGAGCCGTCGATGCCGGATCGGCCGCTGAACCGTGCCGTGGAGATACTGGAACGATCCGACAAGGTGCGGGGGCTCTCACCTGTCGCATTGAAACGCTACGTCGACACCTGCCACTGCCAGCTCGTCGAGGACACACTCGAGGCTGACTTCGTGCTCTCCGAGCGTGCTGCCGAGACGCTCGTGACGAACTACTCGGACGAACTCGACGAGGCGCTCAGTTCGGGGAACCTGTCCGTGTCCGTCGTCGATGGGTCACTTCCCTACGGTCTTCTGGTTGCCGACCGGGAGGAGAGTCCACTCGTCGCGTTGCTCGCTCACACCGACACGGGGCTTCGTGGCCTCCTGGGGAGCACCTCGGAGGACGCCGTCACCTGGGCCGAAGACATCTACGACCGCTACCGCAGCCGATCCCGCGACCTCTCCCAGTAGCGTCCCGGCGACGCCGCTGGTAGTGGCCGTCGTGGTCGACTCGCTACGAGCGGAACTTCCGACCGCCCGCGACCACGACCGACCAGTTGAAGTCGAAGTCGACGTCGGGGTGCCACTGCACGACGCAGACGCCGTTGACGGACTGGACGGGGGCCGCCTCCCCCGACCACTCGACGGCGTAGCCCCCTTCGGCACCGACGTGCGTCGCCGCGGCGACCGGCCCGACGTCGCCACCGCGCAACGGCACTGTCGTGGAGAAATCGACGTCCGGTGGCGGAATCGAAACCGACGCCTGCGGATTCCGGACATCCACACTCGGCGAGTAACTCAACATGTCCTCCGTGTGGGCGTTCAGTTCGACCCCGGTTCGGAGCGCCCGGACGACCGGCTGCCCCGTGAGGAGCCCACCGTTCCGGTCGGGTACCCGGGCCCCGGTCCACAACCAGACGGCGTGTGATTGCTTGCCGTTCTCGCTGACCCGACCCGGAATCTCGTACAGCGCCACGGCGTGGTCCGCGACGACGAGAACGTCGCTCGCGTCGCCGTCGTAGGGGTCCCCGCTCTTCGTCACGTAAGTCCGGGCGGTCCAGGCACCGACGTGGTCGAGTGGGGGCGGGTCACCGACTACACCCCAGACGCCGCTGTTGCCGTAGGTGTCGCGCTGTTCGCCCACGTACTCCTCGAACGCGGATTCGTCCATCGACGGCTCCCCCTCGCGGATGGGCTGCTGGTTGGCGCTCCTGTTGCCGGGCTGGATCGCGTTCGCACAACCCGCGGCCGTCGCGGCGGTCGCGACCGCCGTCCCGGTCAGAAATCGCCGTCGATGGCGGCTGTCGTCCGAGTCGGGGACCATAATAATCGCGACGACAGCCAGTAAATAAAAAGTTTCCCTTCCACACCCCCGAATCACAGATACAGCCGCGACCGTCCGGGTAGGCTCTTCTCTGGCCCGCTCGTGGCCCTATTCTCTACTCGTTTGTTCGCGCGTCTACCGGCCATCCGAACTCCGGCCGCTCACTACTCCTCCGGAACCACGTACTCGACGCCCTCGGGCGGCCCCTCGTCCTCGCTCTTCACGACGACGGTGTCCGAGACGCGGTTGAACAGCCGGACCTTCTCGCCCGGCATCGCCAGCCAGCCCACGAGGCAGTCGATGGGCAGCAGGAACGCCTTCCCGAAGCTCTCGACGGCCGCCGTCACGTAGTCGACGTCGTCGCCCACCTCGTCGACGACCCGGACGTCGAGGACCATCTTGCCCGCCGACTGGCCGTTCCGACCCTCGAGGACGGTCCAGTAGACGAAGGCACCGAGGCCGCCCAGTCCGGTCGCCGGCGCGGGGCTGGCGGGGCCCGGCAGCGTGGCGACGGCGTCGCCGAGGAGGCCGACGACCATGCCCACGAGGATGACGTCTATCAGCCACGCCCAGAAGCGCGTCTCCCACTTCGCGAGGTAGAGGGTGCGGGTCGGTCCGTCGGCGGCCGGGTCGGTGACTGCCGGCCCGGCGACGTGGTCCGACTCCCGACCAGCAGCGGTGTCGTCGGCCATGTGCGGTCCGACGCGGGCCGGACGCGTAAATCCCCGGTCCGTCCGTCGTGGCGTCCCACGACCGTAAAGTACACTACCTGTCGGCACTGTCTTCGATTAAATCGAGGTAAACAGGAATGGAAGCTGTCGGTTCGGGGGTGCCATGAGCGGGGACGACCCGGACTCGGACGGGACGCTCCGCTTCGACGAGCTAGAGGACGAGGTCGAGTGGCCGGTCCTGCGGCTGTTCACCGAGTACGGTCGCGACCACAGGGGCGTGGTGGCGCTCGCACTCGGCTGTTCGGTGCTTTCGCCACTCGTGAGCCTCGTCCCCACCTACATGCTCTCGGTCGCCATCGACGCGGTGCTACTCGGCAACACCCGGTTCTCGCTGCCGTTCGTTCCGACGGCGTGGCTTCCCGACGGCCAGTTCGAGGAGTTGGTCGTCGTAGTGGCCATCGTCGCCGCGGCGGCGGCGCTCGGCAGCGGCCTGTCGTACGTGAGCGGGTGGGCGTGGGGCCAGTTCTCCCAGCGCGTCCAGCACGTCGTCCGGGTCGACGCCTACGAGAAGATACAGAACCTCGGGTTCGACTTCTTCGACAGCCAGCAGACCGGGCAGGTACTCAGCATCCTCAACAGCGACGTCACCGAGCTAGACCGCCTCCTCCGGCGGTTCCTCGGGGACATCCTCCAGACGGTGACGCGGTTCGTCGGCATCGGCGCGGTCCTGCTCGCACTCCACTGGCAGTTAGCACTCGTCGCAATCGTCTTCATTCCGGTGCTGATAGTGATGAGCAGGTGGTTCGTCTCGGTGATACAACCGAAATACGCCGAGGCGCGCCAGCGCATGGGCGCGCTGACGGCGCGCATCGAGAACAACCTCGGCGGCATCCAGGTCATCAAGTCCTACACGACCGAGGACTACGAGGCCGACCGGGTCGAGGACGCCTCCAAGCGTCTCTTCGAGAAGCAGTGGGACCTCATCACCACGCGGGTCGCGTTCTTCCCGGCGATGAACCTCGTGAACTGGCTCGGGTTCTGCCTCCTGCTGGTCGTCGGCGGTATCTGGATAACCCGCGGTCCGCCCCTGTTCTTCACGAAGTCCCTCTCGGTCGGCGTGCTCGTCGCCTTCCTCACGTACAACCGCCAGTTCACCCAGCCGCTCGTCCAGGCGGGTCGGCTGGTTGACCGCTACTACCAGGGGCGTGCGGCGCTCGTCCGCATCCTCGCCCTCCGGGACTACGAAGTGGAAATCGAGACTGACGAAGACGCCGTCCCCCTCGAGGAGGCCGACGGGCGCGTGGCCTTCGAGTCGGTTTCGTTCAGCTACGAGGGCGACGACGGGACCCTCGTGGACGTGGGCTTCGACGTCGAGTCCGGGGAGTTCGTGGGCATCGTCGGGCCGACCGGGGCCGGCAAGACGACGCTGACGAAGCTCCTCCTCCGGTACTACGACCCCGACGAGGGTCGCATCACCATCGACGGCCACGACCTCCGGGACCTGGAGGTCCGGAGCCTCCGCTCGGCCATCGGCGTGGTCGCCCAGGACCAGTACCTGTTCTCGGGGACCGTCCGGGAGAACATCGCCTACGGGGCCATCGGGGCCGACAGCGACGGGCGAGGGAACGGTACCGACGGGGGGACCCACGGTACCGCCGAGGGATCGAGCGGCGAGACGGTCGCGGACGGCGACGCCGACGGTTCCGGGGACCGCGCCGTAGCCGCCGTCGACGACGCCGCGGTCGAGCGCGCGGCGCGGCTGGCCAACGCCCACGAGTTCGTCACCGGCTTCCCGGACGGCTACGACACCCAGGTCGGTCAGCGCGGGGCGAAGCTCTCGGGGGGCCAGCGCCAGCGCATCGCCATCGCGCGCGCCATCCTCAGCGACCCCGACCTCCTGGTGCTCGACGAGGCCACCTCCCACGTCGACAACGAGACGGAGGTGCTCATCCAGCAGTCGCTGCGGAGCCTCGCGGACGACCGCACCACCTTCGCCATCGCCCACAGGCTGTCGACCGTCCGCCACGCCGACACCATCCTCGTGATGGACGACGGCCGGGTCGTCGAGCGCGGCACCCACGAGGAGCTAGTCGCGGAGGACGGCCTGTACGCGAACCTCTGGCGGATGCAGATCGGGGAGTTCGAGGACGTCTCCGAGGAGTTCCTCGACGCGCACGTCGCGGAGTGACTTCCGTGCCACGGCTGCGAGCAGTCGCCGGCCGCCCCGCCGAGATACCGCGGTGACGGCGTTGCGGGCCGGTACTCGGCCGAAATCCGTATGGATACGTGATTAAATCATAAAAATAGCTAGAATAGATTTAACAGGGGCCGGGGCTTCCGGACGGTAGGAGGTGAGACCCAATGGGCGACTTCTTCAGTGGCTGTGACTGCAGCTGTAACGAGTGCGACTGTAGCGGCGGTGGCGAACTCCAGACGCAGGACGCAGAGCAGTCGATTCAGTGATTCCGCGACCACTGTAGTATAGTGTCGGTTCACTGCCTGTTCTTCCAGCAGTCATGTCAGGATTCGCCGCCGTATTCGACCGGGATGGACCGACGAGTGAAGAGAGCGTCGCGGAACCCCTCGAGGTGATGGACTACCGGGGACGGGACGGGACCGACGTGGAGGTCCTCGACCGGGTCGTCCTGGGCCACCAGCACTTCAACACCACTCCCGAGTCGGTCGGCGAGCGGCAGCCGATCGAGATCGACGGCCGATGGATTGTGATGGACGGCCGCCTCGACAACCGCCCGGAGCTGTTCGAGCAGCTGGCCGACGCCGGGGAGCCGGCCAGCGCCGGCATCTCCGACGCCGAACTGCTCCTCCGCGCGTACCTCGCCTTCGGGGACGCGTTCGCCGAACGGCTCGTCGGCGCGTTCGGTGCCGCCATCTGGGACCCCCGGGCCGGTCGATTGGTCGTCGCCAGGGACAAGACCGGAATCCGGAAGCTGTACTACGCGGACGTCGGGAGCGTGGTCGTGGTGGCCTCCGAGATGGGGGCCGTTCTCGCGCACCCAGCGGTGCCGACCGAGGTAGACGAGGTCTTCGCCGCCGAGGTGCTATCGACCTTCTTCACTACTCCCGGCGAGACGTACTACGAAGCCGTCGACCCGGTCCCGACCGGGTCGCTGGTGACGGTTACGGCAGGCGACACCACCACCGAGTCGTATTGGGAGGCCTGGGACGCCGACGTCGAACGCGACCCCGACAAGGACCTCGCCGAGGAGTTCCGCGACCGGATGCAGGCGGCCGTCGCGTGTCGCCTCCGGGCCCCAACGGTGCCGGGCATCATGATGAGTGGCGGCATGGACTCGACGACCATCGCCGGGTTCGCGCGGCGGCACCTCGACCGGACCGGCCGGCCCGACGCCGACCTGCACTCCTACACGCTCCTCGTGGAGAAGTCGGAGGACTTCGACGACGAACTCGCCCGGGTAGAGACCGCCGTCGAGGCGTTCGACCTCGAATCCCACACCGTGGACGCCACCGAGTACTACGCCTTGAAGGAGCTCGACACCTACCGCGAGCAGGCACGCGAGGCACCGCTGTTCAGCCCCGTCGTCCTCCCGAGCAGCGCGCTGTACGAGCAGGCGGCGACGACGGGGCGGGACGTGGTCCTGATGGGCATCGGCGGCAACATGTACGACGGGAGCCGGCTCTACTACACCGATCTCGTCAAGCGTGGGCGGCTAGGCACCTTCGTCCGCCACGCGCTCGCGGACTCGCTGTCTTTCCGGGGCGTAGTCGCGTGGTACGTCCTCGCCCAGTTCTCCGACCACTTCGGCCGATTCCTCCTGGAGTGGACCGACCGGGCCGAGCCGGACGTCCCGGCGTGGGTCGACGATGACTTCGTGGAGCGGACCGGCCTCGCGGAGCGCATCGACCGCGACGTCGAAACCGGTATCGAACCGGCCGCCCAGCAGCAGAAGTACAAGCGCCACTTCCACCGCGCGCGCGAGTTCGAGGACGCCATCCAGCGTCGGGTCGCCCTCCGGGCCGGCGTCGAGCTCCGGACCCCGTACGTCGACTCCCGGCTGGTGTCGTTTATGGTTTCGCTACCCCCGGGCGAGTTGCGCCACGCGGACCGCGACAAGGTGCTGTTCCGCGAGGCCACCGCGGACCTCCTCCCCGACCAGGTCCGGACCCAGTCGGCCGCCGTCACCTTCGACCCGATCGTGAGGACGGGGCTGTACGACGAGCGCCGGGAGTTCGCCGAGGACCTCCTGGCCGACTCCCGGCTCGTCGAGCGGGGCATCGCCGACGCGGAGGCCTTCGAAAACCACGTCGTCGACACCTTCGACCCGGAGGGGGGCCAGCGACCCATCTGGGACCTGCTGATGACGGAGCTGTGGCTCCGGGAACGCGGGTGAGCCGGGTCGGCCCCCGGCGCTCGCAACGGTATCGCCCCCGGTGGGTCGTCGCGGGCGACGGCCGCGCCACGGCTCCTTTCGGCGGGCTCGGTGGCGGACCTCACCTCGAGCCACGCGTCGAGCGGGACGACCGTCCCGGCGGCTACAGCCCCAGGAACCCCTCGGCGTTCTCCCAGAGTATCTTCCGCTGGACCTCGACCGGGTAGTCGGTGTGCTCGGCGAAGCTCTCCAGCCACGGCCGGGGCTCCAGCATCGGGTAGTCCGTCCCGAACATCACCTTGTCCTGGAGCATCGTCCCCGCGTAGTGCAGCACCTGGTCGTCGATGTACTTGGGCAGCCACCCCGAGAGGTCCATGTAGACGTTGCCCTTCTGCTGGCAGACCGCTAGCTGCTCGCGCTCCCACGGGAACGCGGGGTGGGCGAGCAGTATCTGCAGGTCCGGGTGCTCGGCCGCCACCTCGTCCACCAGCAGCGGGTCGCCGTGCTCGACCTTCAGCCCGCGGCCGCCGGGGCTGCCCGCGCCGAGCGTGGAGTTGCCGCCGTGGAACACGACGGGGACGCCGAGGTCCTCGATGGTGTTCCAGAGGTGGTCGTGGCGCGGGTCGCTCGGGTCGAACCCCTGCGCGATCTGCTGGAACTTGAACCCGGAGAGGTCGAGGTCCTCGACGCACCGTACGGCCTCCTCGACGCAGTCGTCCTTCAGCGGGTCGACGCTGCCGAAGCCGACGAAGAAGTCGGGGAACTCGTCGCGGACCTCGGCGACGTGGTCGTTCGGCACCGGCGGATTGCCCGTGTTCGTCTCGGCGTCCCAGCCCAGCAGCACGCACCGGCCGACGCCGGCCTCGCGGAACTCGTGCACCATGTTCTCGTAGGTGTCGGTGTCCATGTCCGCGCCGAACTGGTTCGCGGCGTCCTGCATCATCTCGCCGCCGGCGTCGTGCAGGAAGGTCCCCGTGGGCTGGTGGGCGTGGGTGTCCACCGCGCGCGGGCCGTCCGCTTCTTCGAGGGCTTCCGGGAGAGGCATGGTGAGGAGTTGGTGGGATGGGGTGAAAAGGTCGCCGGGACGGACTTCAGAACCCGGTGGGTCGCACGTCGTCTAGCTTCCGCCAGTCGTCGGGCGTCGCGTTACGAACGAACGCGAGCGGGATGTCGGTTTCCTCGGACCGGCCGTCGTGTTCCGGAAGCAGGTCGCTCAATCCGAACTCGATGCACTCACGGATGCCGGCGAGGGGGCCTATCTCGTCGGTGATGACCTCCTCGTCCGCGTGTTTCAGTCGGCCCGTACGCTCACCCTCCCGTTCGTACCGTTCCCACTGAACGACGTCGTCGTGCACGACGCCGACGTCGGGGAGCTCGAGGCGGACGCTGAACGACACGATTCGGTCGAGCCAGTCGGAGGACGACGGCTCGGCCGCGAAGTGGGGGACGTCGACCACGACCTCCGCTGCCGTGAACACGTCGTCGACGTAGCGGACCGTCTGCTTGTCGCCGTCGTACGCGAGGAAGTGGAGGTTTGTCGCCTTCAGTAGGTCGTTCGGATGTTTCGGTCGGTAGTCGATGTCCGGGAAGTACCGGCCGTCGACAGTATCCGACACCGTCTCTTGAAGTGTCCGTCGAAGCTCGTTCTGCAGTTCGACTATCTCGTGGTCCATGTCAGTGGCGTCTCGTGGTCGATTTCAGTACTCGTCGAGAACTCGGCGGTAGCAGTAGCGGTGGACGTCCTCGGCCGCGACGTCGTGTCCCCGGGCGAACTGCTCGGCGAGGTTCGGTGACGGAGCTGTCTCGTCGTACTCGGGTGGCGGTACCGGGAGGAATCGGTCCATCTCCACCGCCGTTTCGACGAACTCGGTCCGGGACCCGTAGAGCGTCTCTATCAGTCCCCGTGTTTCGTCCCGGGAGAGGTCGACCCGGCCGTGGAGCGAGTCCCACATCACCTGGACCCGCTCCATCCAGTGGCCGAGTTCGTCGGGCACCTCGGTGAACGTCGTGCTGTCGAGGTCGTCGTAGACGGGGTCGAACGTCCACGTGGGTGCGAACCGGAGCACGGCGTCGTCGACGTACACGAGTTCACAAGCGCGAATCAGCGTCCGGAAGTTCGAGTCCGTCGGCATCTGGAACGCGGGAGCGGCCCCGTCGTCGACGAACATGCTCCGAAAGTGCGCCCGGACGTGGGCCACCATGTCGGACTCCATCTCGTCGAACGGCTCGGTCGTCACTTCCACGTAGTCGGGGTGAGAGATGGCGAGATCGATGGCTTCCGTGAAGGTGTCGCCTGCGAGCCGCTCGTCGGCATCGACGGTTCGTCGGCGGCCGGCTATCTCGTCCACCAGGCGTTTCCACTCCTCCCGGAAGTGACGCTCGGAGTTCTGGAGGGGGTCGTGGGGAGTCGGACCACGATGGCTGACCTTCGGGAAGATACCGGTCGGCCCCTGGCTCGCCACGCCGACCGCATCACTCGTCATAGATGCATCGTTGGCCCGTCTCGACTGTTAAGGATTTGGATGGGGTCGGTTTCGAGGAGTCCACGGCCGCTCATTCCCCGAACTCCTCCTCGCTCACCCCGTACACCTCCACGGCCCGCTCCATCGACACCTTCCCCAGCCGCACGTCCCGCGCAATCGCCGCCACGTCCCGCTCGCCGGGCTCCCCGTACCCCCCACCGCCGGGCGTCCGGACGCTGACCACCGCGCCCGCCGATAGCTGCCGGGTCGTCTTCGGCGGCAGGCGCTCGGCCGCCTCCTCGTCGAAGCCGCCGTACGCGCGGTCGTCGGATTCGGCATCGGTGCCATCGTCGCTATCGCCCCCACCGTACAGGAACGCCGCCCCGGTCGCACCCTCCCCGCCGCCGGCCAGCCCGTACGGCGCGTGCCGGTGCCGGTCGGCGAGCAGGCTGAACGTCGCCCGGTGGCCGCGCACCGCCACGTCCCGCCGGAGGCCCAGCCCGCCGCGGAACTCGCCCGGCCCACCCGAATCGGGCCGGAGCGCGTAGCGCTCCACGCGCAGGGGGTACGCGGTCTCCAAGACCTCGACGGGGGTGTTCAGCGTGTTGCTCATGTGGACGTGGACGGCGTCCATGCCGTCCGCGCCCGCGCGGCCGCCGAAGCCGCCCGCCTGGGTCTCGTAGAAGGCGTACGGGGAGCCGCGGTCCGTCCCGCCGTCGCCGGGCGTCTCGCCGTCGCTGACTCCATCGCCGTCGCCGACTCCATCGCCGCGCCCTCTGAAATCCCGCCCGCCGAAGGTGACGTTGTTCATCGTCCCCTGACCCGCCGCCGCGGCGCGGTCGGGGATCGCCTTCCCGAACGCCCCGAGGACCACGTCCGTCACGCGCTGGGAGGTCTCGAGGTTCCCGCCGACGACCGCCGCCGGGGGCTCGGGGTCCACGATGCTCGCCTCGGGCGTCCGTATCTCGACCGGCCGGTAGCAGCCCTCGTTTGGGGGTATCTCGGGGTCGGTGACACACCGGACCGCGTAGTAGGTCGCGGAGGCGGTCACCGCGAACACGGCGTTGACCGGGCCCTCGACCTGGTCGGCGGTCCCCTCGAAGTCCACGACCACCGAGTCGCCGTCGACGGTCACCGCGGCGCGGACGGGGAGGTCCGCGTGGCCGCGGCCGTCGTCGTCGAGCACGTCCTCGAAGGTGTACGTGCCGTCCGGCAGGTCCGCAATCTCCGCGCGCATCCGGCGCTCGGAGTAGTCCTGTATCTCGGCCCACGCGGCGCGGAGGTCGGTGGCCCCGTAGCGCCCGATTAGCTCGCGGACCCGGCGGACGCCGGTGCGGTTGGCGGCCTGCTGGGCGCGCAGGTCGCCGCGGCGCTCGTCGGGCGTGCGGACGTTCGCCAGCAGCGTGTCGAGGAGGGCCTCGTTGGTCTCGCCCGCCGCCGTCAGCTTCACCGGCGGGATGCGGATACCCTCCTCGTATATCTCGGTCGAGGTCGCGCCGACGCTGCCGGCGGTCGCGCCGCCGACGTCGGCGTGGTGGGCGCGGTTCGCGGCGAGGGCGACGAGGGAGTCCTCTCCATCGGCGAACACGGGGGTCACCAGCGTCAGGTCGGGGAGGTGCGCGCCGCCGCGGAAGGGGTCGTTCAGCAGGACCTCGTCGCCGGGCGCGAGCGTCTCGGGCGGGAACCGTTCGAGGGCTGCCGCGACGGAGAACGGCATCGCCCCGAGGTGGACCGGCATGGTCTCGGCCTGGCTGACCATGCGGCCGTCGGCGTCGAACAGCGCGGTCGAGCAGTCCCGGCGCTCCTTGATGTTCGGCGAGTGGCCGGTGCGGACGAGGTTGGCGTTCATCTCCTCGGCGACCGCCTCGGCGGCGTTGCGGACGACTTCGAGGGTGACGGGGTCTACCATGGGTTCGGACTCCTCTGGATAGCTCTCTGATTTCTCTCTAGGAGCTTCTCGTACTGCCGCTTGGCATCCGGAAGCCCCGGCGCGCTCGGCTCGGGGGCACCGGCAGGCTCGCTTCGCTCGCCTGCCGAGGTCTCGTTCGCTCCGCTCACGAGACCCTTGCTGCGCGCTTCGCTCCCGCTGGTCGCTGCAGTGCTTGCTGCGGCCGCCTTCGCCGAGCGCGCCGCCCCTTCCGAAGTCCCATCCCCCGACGGTTGGTCAGCCGGCCGTAATCCCCCGACTGCCCCCTGCGTGAAACCGCTGCTCGACCGGGAGTGGGCAGTCGGCCGGCCGTTCCGCGCCGGCAGCGCTGCCGCCGTCACGCTCACCATCTCACGGTACCTCCAGCAGCAGCCCGCCAGTTTCGTCTACGGTCACGTCGTTGCCGGGCGGGACGACGAGCGTGCTCCCGGGCCCCTCGACGACGGCGGGCCCCGATAGCCCCGCCCCGACGGGCAGGCGCTCGCGGTCGTACACGCGCGCGTCCGTCTCGTCGCCGTCGAAGACGACCGGGCGCGTCTCCCGCACGGCGTCGTCGGCGTCGCCCGCCGCTGTAGGAGCCGCCAGCGTCGGCGTCTCGACCACGCCGCGGGCGCGCAGGCGCACGGCGACCAGCTCGACGGGGTCGCCCGGCGCGCTGTGGCCGTACCGCCTGTCGTGGCGCTCGTGGAAGTCCTCCGCGACCGACTCCAGCGCCTCCGCGTCCACCTCGCCGTCCGGCATCGGCACCGAAAGCGAGAACGACTGACCCGCGTACCGCAGGTCCACCGACCGCTCGTAGCGCCGCCGGTCGGCGTCGAATCCCGAGTCCGCGAGGCGCTCGCGCCCTTCGACTTCGAAGCGCTCGAACGCGTCCTGGAGGTCCACAGGAGCCACCGCCTCCAGCGGCCGCACCCGCGAGGTGGTGTGGTCGTACAGGACATCCGTGACGAGCAGGCCGAGCGCGGACAGGACGCCGGCCGCCGGCGGAACGACGACGCGGGGCACGTCGAGCGACGCGGCCAGCTCCGCCGCGTGCAGCGGCCCCGCGCCGCCGAACGCGACGAGCGCGAACTCCCGGGGGTCGTAGCCGCGCTCGACGGAGACGACCCGGAGCGCGCGCTCCATGTTGGCGTTCGCCACGTCCACCACGCCCTGGGCCGCCTCGCGGACGCCCATCCCCAGCGGGGCGGCGAGGTCCCGCTCGATAGCGTCCTCGACCGCGCTCGCGTCGGCGGCGAGGTCCCCGGAGACGAACTGCCCGGGGTCGATGCGCCCGAGAGCGAAGTGGGCGTCGGTCAGCGTCGGCCGCTCGCCGCCGCGGCCGTAGCAGATGGGCCCGGGAGCCGCGCCCGCCGAGCGGGGCCCGACCCGGAGCGCGCCCCCGTCGTCGAGCCACGCCACCGACCCGCCGCCCGCGCCGACGGTGTGCACGTCCACGGTCGGCACGCCGACCGGGTAGTCGCCCACCTCCACGTCGGTCGTCACCAGGGGGTCGCCGTCACGGACCAGCGACACGTCGCAGGAGGTGCCGCCCATGTCCATCGTCAGCACGTCCGCGAAGCCGCACCGCCCGGCGACGTGGGTCGCGCCCTGCACGCCCGCCGCGGGGCCGGACAGCAGCGTGGTGACGGGGCGCTCGCGCGCGGCCGCGGCCGCGACGAGCCCTCCCCCCGAGGCCATCACCCGCGGCGCGGGGCCGACGCCGAGGCCCGCGACGTCGGACTCCAGCGCCCCGAGGTAGCGGTCCATCACGGGCTTCAGCGCGGCGTTCAGCGCGGTCGCCAGCGTGCGCTCGTACTCGCGTATCTCGGGGAGCACGTCGCTGGACAGCGAGACGGCCGCGTCGGGCGCGGCGTCGGCCAGTATCTCGGCGATTCGGCGCTCGTGGGACGCGTCCTCGAAGGCGAACAGCAGGGCGACGGCGACGCTGTCGGCGTCGCCCGTCGCTATCTCGCGGGCCACCTCGCGGGCGCGCTCCTCGTCCAGCGGCGCTATCTCGCGGCCGCGCTCGTCCAGTCGCCCCGGAACTTCGTAGCGGCGGTTTCGGGGGACGACCGGCTCCGGCTTCTCGGCGTGGAGGTCGTAGATGTCGGGCCGCGTCTGGCGGCCGATTTCGAGGACGTCCCGGAAGCCCGCGGTCGTTATCAGCGCGGTGTCGGCCCAGTCCCGTTCGAGGACGGCGTTGGTGGCGACGGTGGTGCCGTGCGCGAGGAAGGAGACGGCCGCGGGGTCGATGGCGTCCGGGTCATCGTCAGACCGGGGGTCGTCGTTCGATTCCGTCCCGTCGTCTACTGCCAGTCGCTCCCGCAGGCCGTCCACGACGCCGCGCTCGGGCGCGTCCGGCGTGGAGGGCACCTTCGCCGTGGTCACGCGCCCGTCGCGGACGGTGACGACGTCGGTGAAGGTGCCGCCGACGTCGACGCCGACGCGAACCTCGCTCGTGGATGCGCCTTCGTCCGTGGCCTCGTCCATCGGCGTGGGGTTGGAGGAGGGGTGGTAAAGACCCCACGGCGTTCGTTCCCGGTTTCGTCCGCGGCTAGTTCGCCCGAGCGTTCGTCACTCGGAGTCCCCTCCGCGCACCACCGACACGCCCGCTACGTCCAGCCCCTCCGCCTCCGCCGCGTCCATCACGCGCGTCAGGAACTCGGCCGTGACCTCGTCGGGGCGGACGCCCTCGAGGACGAGTGTGGTCTCCTTCACGACGAACCACACTCCCGTGTATCGTCGCTTGCTTCTCTGTTCGTCCCGACAGCCTCAAGTGTGGTCTGGGCGTGGTCTGACATGGCTTCTTGCCTCGCGAGAAGCCGGCTCCGGGTGCTCCTTTCACCCGGACGCTTTCACGCGTCCCGAGGGAGTGGCTTCTCGGTAGTAATTGGCTCGTAATCGGGTAAATAGCTACGGACGGCGGTCGGGGAACTAAGGTAGGCCGTTGATTCGTCCCACCGCGCTACAGCCAGTTCCGCCTTCCTCGGCGGGGTGGGACATCGAAAGGGGCGGGCCGCTCGACCCGGCCCCGGCGACGGTGAGCCGAGCGTAGCGAGGCGAACGACGGAAGTCGCAGCCCGCGCAGGCGAGCGACCGAAGGGAGCGAGGTGAGCAGGACCGTCTTCCGGAATAAGCACTGCAGGCGAGCGACCGAAGGGAGCGAGCCGAAGCGCGCAGCGAGCACGTGGCGCGACCGCAGGGAGCGCCACGTCGCGCGAGCGGCCGAAGGCCGCGAGCGCCGCGGCCGGTCGAGCGGTCCGGGGCTTTCGAGCCGCTAGCGACAGTTCAAGCACCCCTGAAAGAACGATCTAAACTCTACCGAAAGCGAGCGGCGAACCCCGACCCACCCCAACGACCACCTACTCCCGGTTCTTGATGAGGAACTTCATGTCGCCCTCGAAGACCACCTCGTCGTCCTGGTCGGTCAGCGTCGAGTCGATGACCACCAGCCCGGAGTCGTCGCGGCTGGAGATGTCGTTCTTGTCGGTCACCTCCATCTCCGCCGACACCGTGTCGCCGATGGCCACCGGCGCGGGGATGTCCATGTAGTTCATCCCGAGGAACGCCAGCACCGTCCGCTCGACGATGCCGGACCGGTAGACGAACCCCGTCGCCAACACGAAGGTGTACGGCCCGTGGGCGACGCGCTCGCCGAAGTACTCCTCGTCGGCGTAGTGGCGGTTGGTGTGGAGCTCCGTCCAGTCGCCCGACAGCGCCGAGTGCATGACGAGGTCGGACTCGGTGACCGTCCGGCCGACGGTCTCGAAGGTCTGGCCCACCTCGAAGTCCTCGAAGTGGTGCGGCTCGTAGCTGTATGGCATGGGTTCGTGTTGCGCGGGTGGGGTGAAATAGCTTCCTTCCTGGGCACGAGAGAGCGATTTTGGGATTTCGTGGTACCGGTGTCTGCGGCGATTCTCATTCTAGCAACCTCGAAAGCCCCGCCGCGCTCGACTCGCGCGACTCGCTGCGCTCCTCGTCGCGCTCACTGCGTTCGCACGACTGCGGTGCTTGCGTCGTCGTGCTTCGTCGAGCGCGTCGCCCCTTTCAGTCCCACCCCGTGGTGGAACGTGGCCCGGGCCGAAACACCGCCGCTGGCTCCCACAATCCGCCCACACCACGCCCGAAAAACAACGCTTAACCATACTCCACGACCCCACCCGGACGAGACA
>CAZPIG010000010.1:0-29751 GCA_964586205.1 uncultured Halobacteriales archaeon
GGATGCGGAGCCGGTGGACATGACGAGCCGGGCCGCGGCCGGGGACTGAGTTTCGGCTTCGGTATCACCGCACTGCTCGTCGAGCGGCCCCATCACCGCCGGCGGGCCAACCACCCCACGGCGAGTCCTGCCGCCCCCGCGAGTGCCGTTCCGACGCCGAAGCCGGGAATCGGGGAACCCGTTTCCGCTTCCGTCTCCGATCCGGAAGTCGGCCGGGTCGTTGTCGTCGCTGTCGAGGTAGGGCTTCGTGTCGCCGTTGGCGTGTCCGCTCTCGTCGGCGTGCGGGAACTGCTTTGCGTCGGCGGAGGCGTCGGAGTGGACGTTGGCCTCGGGGTCGGGGTGAGTGAGTCGGAGAGCAGCACCGCCCAGCCCGCCGGCGCGTCCCGCTCGACACCGACGAGGAGGTACTCGCCCGGCGCGCGCTCGACGATATCGGTCAGGTCGTAGAAGGCGTCAGCGTCGCCCGCGAAGCCAGTGTACTCGCGTGTCCACTGCAGGCGGCCGTTCGCGTCGGTCTTCCCGACGAACGGCCGGGCCGCGCCGGCCATCTGGGCGGTCAGGTAGCCGCCGTCCGCCGTTCGCACGAGTCGCTCGGGAATTCGGTCGTGGAACTCGTCGAACGTCCGCTGCCACGCTATCGACCGGTCCGCGTTCAGGTGAACGAGGTGGGAATCCCCGGAGAGGGTTATCTCCCCGTCGGTCACCGTCGCGTCGGTGCCGCCGCCCCGGGCCTCGGTCACCGACGTCTTCCAGCGCTCGGTCCCGTCGGCCGCGAGACCGGCCAGCCAGGGGATGACGGTACCGCGTCGGTAGCCCCCGACGACGAGCCCGCCGTCGGAACCGTCGAGGAGGAATCGGAGTGCGGTCGCCGGATTCCCGTCTCCGCCATCGTACTCCCAGGTCCACTGCAGGGTCCCGTCGAGCCCGTATCCGAGCACCGTCGTTCGCACCTCGCCTCGAACGCCGCTCCCGTCGTTCGCGACGACGAAACCGTCCGGATGGGTCGCTACTCGCGTGTTGTGTCCCGATTCGAATTCGGGGGCGAACCCGGTCGTCCGAACCGTCAGGTCCAGCCCGAGCGCCGCGAACCACGTCCCGATAGCGACGGCGTACCCGTCGTCCCGCTGGACCACGTCGGCCCGTGCGACCCTCGCGTCCGACGGGGCGTCCACCTCCCGTCGTCGGCGAACGGTCCCGTTCTCGTCCAGGAGGGCGAGCCGAAGCGGCTGGTCCGTGAACCGCTGGCCGTGATTGACGACGACGTGGCCGCCGCCGTGGGCCGGCGCGACGGCTCCGACGTCGACGTTCTCGTACGTCCGTTGCCAGGCGACGCCTGGCGGTGATTGGGCGGACGCGGATGCATTGCTGGAGGGTGATCGGGCGGTCGCGGATGTGGCACTGGCCGTTCCAACACCCCCACATAGACCGGTGAGTGCCACGTCCGCGATGAACCGTCTTCGATTCATTTGGTACATGGTTAGTTGGAGATCAGCTAACAATTATGTTTGATAGTCTCATATATCAATCTAGAATTCGTTGCTGGACGAGGTCGAGTTTTCCGTGGTTGACTGCTTCGACGACTGGTGTCGCCTGCACTGTTATGCTGTCTTTCTCCCGTTTCAGGGCTCTTTGATGAGGCGCGATGTGACTATCGGAAACCTTCCCGATGACATGACTTGTCTGTACATCAATTGATAGTGGCTCGAGTTCGATCTCGACCCGTTCGTCGGGAGCGAGTTCCCTCTTACCCACCGACTTGATGTTCAAGATGGGCTCGTTTGGGGTCGACCGTAGCGTGATGGTCGGATAGCGGATCGCCGAGACGAGACTGACCTCTTTTCTAACGCGCATCCTGTTGGACAGTTCGGTGGGGACCGCTGTCACTCTCCTATTAGGAGATGTGACAATAACTTCGCTACCATGGTTGACGTTACGTTCGTCGAATAGATTGATGGCGCGATCTAAATCAGATAGTAGCGCGAGAGATGCATTGGTGGGGACAACCAAGTTCCTTCGTTCACGGTCGATGGTGAACGGAGGGCGGGAATCGACATGGGTAGTGACGTAGTTCTCGTTCGGCGGGATTTCATATCTGATCCCCGATTCAACGACCTGAATGCCTCGATTCCCTTCCCCCATTGTCGGGACCGACAGTCCACTGATGCCGCCAGCCGCGCAGACGGCACTTAGCACGTCACGTCGGGTGGTTTGGTCAATCATTTGTATTTCTCCATTAGTGGTTGTTTGCCGTATTTTTCACAGCGTCTTTTGTACAAGTAGTGGTCGACAAAGTGTGTGAGTCGGGGGTCGTTTGACGGTCGACTGGACACGGGCAGGTCGCACTGTCGTTGTGATCCGCGAAGTCGTCCCAATGATATGTGAGCATCGGGGTGCAAATTGTGGTGTCATCCTGAGAGGAGTAGTTTAGAGTCCCTAACGAGTGGTCGCTTGGATCGGTGTCGCATTCGTTTGTCCCGTCGTAATCGGGGTGTATGAATGTGTGCAGCGTCTCTTGAGCCACGGCCGCTTTCGTGAAGTCACTATCGGAACAGATTGGAGCCCATGCAGCCTTGCTGTCATTGAAAGCGCTTGAATCGTGGGGTGCTTCAGCACCAGCCCCGTCTGGGGCGTAGTCTCCGGCTGTCTCGGTACATCCCGTGGCCCCACCGTGAATCAGGAGGTGACACCCTAGTAAATTGTATTTATTATCTCCCGTCCCGTTCTTTTCGACGGTTCCACAGTAATTTGTGTCACCACTATTTTTTAGATAGCTTTTAAAATTATGCTTTATACCATCAGATGAGCAATTATCAATGTCACCCCAGTAGGGGTATTTGGTAGTCAATGTTTCGTAATACCATCGGTAAATGGTGTAGTGGTCGATTGCGGCATAGGAAAGGAGTTGTTCAGCAATGTCCTTGACTGCGATTGTGGCGATACCCCCCGATTGGACCGCCGAATTTTGACCAGAAGCGTACGGATACAAGTACACGTACATTATGTCGTCGTCTGGTGCTGGATCGGACACGCCACCTGTGTGCATTTCCACGTAGTATTGGTGCGTCATCGATCCTATGTTAAACCGAGACAAATAAATGCTTTGTGTATAACATCATAGGGAACGAAGTAACTAGGTTGAAATACTGTAACATGTTGTATGGCAGACACCGACACTGCTTGTAACCGTAACGAACTTGACGTAGCGAGCAATTGATGACGGTGATTTGACTGGCATCCGCCGTCACTCATTCGATGTCTACCCGTCTGCAGGACCCCTTTGACGTCGAACTCCACAAAGCCCATGTACCGACCAGTCGACCCCCCGGCCATGGAACGACGCCGCCGCGACGTCCTCCGCGCGGTCGGAGCCGCGACGACCACCGCAACACTCGCCGGCGGCGCGGCCGGCTGCCTCCTCGGGAGCGGCGCGGAGTGCGACGCCGACGAGGGGTCGTTCGAGCCGACCGTGACGGACGCCGACGCGACGCCGACCGTCACCGACGCCGACTGGCCGCTGCGCTACCGCGACGCCGCCAACACCGCCCGCGCCGCGGGCGCGGGGCCGACCGGCGGCGTCGTCCGGGCGTGGGCGACCCCCGAGCGCTTCGACCGCTCCGGAGAGACGTGGGTCGTCGCGGCGGGCGACGCAGTCTACGCCACCGCGCGGGACGGCGACGCGCTGCTGGCGCTCGACCCGGCCGACGGCTCCGTTCGCCGGCGCTTCGACGGCTTCGACGAGACGGGCCCACCCGCCGTCGCGCCCGACGCGGGGCTGGTCCTCGTCGGCGACCGCAGCGGGCTGCACGCCCTGCCGGCGGACGGCGGCGAGCGGGCGTGGTCGACCGACGGCCCCGCGCTGGACGCCAGCGACCGCCTCGCCGTGACCGACGGGACGGCCTACGTCGCCGGCCGGGAGTCGGTGCTCGCGGTGGACGTGGCCACCGGCGAGCGCCTGTGGACGGCCGAGGGCCGCCACCTCGGCGCGGTCGCGGGCGGGCGCGTCCTCGCTGCCGACGGCGTGCGCGCGCTGGACGCGAGCGACGGGGCGGAGGTCTGGAGCCATCCGGACGTGACGCCGTTCGGTGCCGTGTCGGTCGGGGGGAGTGACGGTGCTGCCGACGACTCGACCGCCTACGTCGGCGAGCTGGGCCGGCTCCACGCCTACGCCCTCGCCGACGGCAGCGAGCGGTGGTCCCACCGCGGCGGCACCGAGGACTTCCGGGTCCCCGCGGTCGCGGACGACCGCCTCGTCGTCGGGACGGGCCGCACCGAGGCGGGTGGCGGCAACGTCTACGCCGTCGACCGGGAGAGCGGCGAGCGGCTGTGGTGCGACTCGCTGGGATTCCGCGGCCCGCCGATAACTGCGGTCGATGGCGACGCGGCCTACGTGGCCGCGGGCGAACTCGTCCAGGCGCGGAGCCTCGACGACGGCAGCGTACGCTGGACCCACCTCGCCGACGGCCGCGAGTACGCGAGCCTCGCGGTCGCCGACGGCGTCGTGTTCGCGGGCGCGCGCAGGGGACGGGTGGACGCCTTCGTGGAGGGATGATGGACGCGTTCGCGGAGGGGTGATGGACGCGTTCGCGGAGGGGTGACCGACACCGGTGCGGCCGGAATCCGCGGGCGATACGTGCTCGACCCGCCGAAGAGGTTAAGTAACGTTGACACGACTCTCCGGACGACCGATGTTCGGACTACCGCAGGTGCTCCCACTGGTGGCCATCCCGCACCCCCTCGGCGTCGCCTTCGTCCTCGTGGGCGCGTGGATAGTCCGCGACGCCCTCGAAATGCGCGAGCGACGCGACCGCGTCGCGGAGGTGGACACGACACCGATCCGTGCGCTCTCGGAGGGCCGGGTCCAGCTAGAGGGCACCGCGCGGCCGCTCGACGGACGGACCGTCTCCCGTCGGTTCGACCCCGGGGAGGACGCGCTCGTCGTCGAGGTGGAGGTGGAGGACGCGGGCGAGAGCGTCCGTCACCGGCGACGCTGGGACACGATCCACCGCGAGCGCGACGCCGTTCCGTTCGTCGTCGAGGACGACGACGGCGACGCGGTCGTGGTCGAGCCGCCGACCGACGGCGAGTGGGTCCTCGAGGGCGTCAGCCACCGGACCGGCGCCCTGCGACGGACGCCCGAGGCGGTCCGGGAGTACGTCGCGCGGACGCCCGGCCTAGAGCTTGGCGGCGTGGACCTCGGCGTCGCGCGACTCCGGGGCAGCGACCGCCGGTACACCGAGCGGACGCTCCGGCCGGGCGAGGACGTGTACGTGCTCGGCGAGGCGACCGCCGCCGAGGACCTCTGGGACGCCGAGCACCCCTACACTGTCTCCGGCGACCCCGAGACGTTCGTCCTCGGGGACCGCCACGAGGCGGGCGTCGTGGACGAACTGGCCTCCGAGGCGAACCAGCGACTCGCCGTGGGCGGATTCGTCCTCCTGCTCGGGCTGTTCTTCGTCGTCCACTACTGGCCCGGGACGCCCATCTGACCCGTCACTCCTCGTCGGGCCACTCGGCGTCGCCGTGGAAGTCGACGCCCATCCGGTGGGCGGCCCGCGATATCATGTGCGCGCCGGTCGGCGCGGTGATGAACAGGAAGACGATGCCGACCAGCGACACCAGCCCCGCGCCGCGCGGGCCGAAGTAGACGAACCCCGCGAGGAAGACCGACGCCGCGCCCAGCGTGGTGGCCTTGCTGGAGGCGTGCAGCCGATTGTACACGTCCGGGAGCCGCAGCACCCCGACGGTGCCGACCACGAGGAAGAAGCTCCCGACGGCTAGCAGCGCGACGACGACGGCGGTCTGGACGGGTCCGGTCATGGTTCGGTGTCGGCCTCCGTTGTGAGGTTGCTCGTAGGGATGTTCCCCCGACTCGACCGCAGAATCGTTTGACGGTCGGAAGCCCCGGCGCGCTCGGCTCCCGCGGCGCTCGCGGCCTTCGGCCGCTCGCGCGTGTCGCGGCGCTCACTGCGTTCGCGCCGCACGCTCGCTGCGCGCTTCGGCGCTCGCATTCGCTCGCGCCTGCAGTGCTTGCGTCGCCGGGGTTCGCCGAGCGCGCCGCCCCTTCCGGAGTCCCGCCCGATGGCGGTCGGTGGGCTGGCATTACCTCGACGTTTGGCCGCCGTGTCCCAACAATACATCGTACTCATGTGATGATGTCCCCCTCGGTCACGTAGAACGCGGCCGCGAGCGTGCTGACGAAGCCGATGATGGCGAGCACGAGGCCCACGTCCACGAAGAAGCCGCGACCCGTCGAGAGCGCGAACAGCACCGCGATGGCCACGACGTTCGTCGCGATGGTGTCCAGCCCGACGACCCGGTCCGGCGTCGTCGGCCCGACGACCACCCGGTAGCTGGCGAACAGGGTCACGAGGCTGGCCAGCGTCAGCGCGGCGGTCACTGCCCACTGCAGGACCGCGGGGTCCTCAGCGGCCACGGGGCTCACCTCCGGACTCCGGCTCCTGTCGGCCGGCGTCGTCGCCGTCCGCGCTCGCCCCCGACCGGTCATCAGTCCGCGCGTCGGTGTGGTCCGTGCGGTCGCCGCCCGCTCGCCCCTCTGCGCGCCCGCCGTCCGCCCGCGCGCGGTCGGGCCCGGGAACGGGGTCGCCGGGCTGGAGCTCCTCGTCGAAGATGACCAGCGCGTAGTCCTCCCACTGGCGGATGGGCTCGACCACGCTCTCGCGGTCCCGGCCGGCGATGGCGTGGACGTAGAGCGCGTCGCGGTCGGCGTCGTGGTCCAGCGTCAGCGTCCCCGGCGTCAGCGTGATGCTGTTGGCGATGGTCGTCACCGCCGCGTCGGTCCGCACCCGCAGCGGGAACTCGATGACCGCCGGCTCGATGGGCATCCCCGGAGCCAGCACCCGGTAGGCCACGTCGAGGTTCGCGACCAGTAGCTGGCGGACGAAGGCGGCCACGTACAGCGCGGCGTAGGGGGCGGCCCGGACGTTGCGCCACAGCTCCGTCTGCGGCGCGTACAGCCGCCGCACGGCGTAGGCCACCGGCAGCCCGACCGCGAGGCCTATCAGGAACTCCCCGACGACGTGGCCGAGCGGCGGCTCGACGCCCCGGACGAACAGCCAGAGCACGGCCATGATGACCCCGACGACGGGCCACTTGCGGACGCTCATCCGACCACCTCCGGGCCCACGGCTTCCGAGGCGATGGCCTCCGAGGCGACGGCCTCCGGACCGACGGCTTCGACGTAGCCGGTCCGGTCCAGCGCGGCGCTCGCGGCCGCGTCGGCGGCGCGCGCCACCGGGTCGAACCCCACGCCGGCGAGCACGACGACGACCGCGAGCGCGACCACCGCGGCGACGAGCGGCCGCGACAGCGAGACGCCGGCGGTCCCCTCGGGTGGCTGGCCCCAGAACGCGCCGTTCCACGCCCGGGTCACGTACGCGATGGTGAGCACGGCCCCGCCCAGCGCGACGGCGAGCGCCAGCGGCGTGGTCCCGCTGGCGGCCGCGTCGAACACGAGCAGCTTCCCGAAGAAGCCCGACAGCGGCGGGATGCCGACCAGCGACAGCAGCGCGACGAGGACGGCCGCCGACAGCGCGGGCGACCGCCCCGCCAGTCCGCCGAGGTCGCGGAACCGCCCCGTGCCGTAGCCGTCCTCGATGGCCCCGCTGGCGAGGAACAGCGTCCCCTTCGCCAGCCCGTGGTTGACCGCGTACACCACGGCGGCGGCGACGCCGAGCGTCCGGACGGCGTCGCTGCTCGCGGTCGCGGCCACGGCCAGCGGGAGGACGATGAAGCCCACCTGGCCGATGCTGGAGTACGCGAGCAGGCCGTCCACGTCGTCGCGGGTGACCGCGGCGACGCCGCCCAGCAGGATGCTGCCGGCCGCGAGCACGAGCAGCACCGGGCCGTAGAAGGCGAGCATCGAGTCGCCGGCGAGACCCGGGAGGCCGAGCCCCGCGGGGAGGGTGGCCGCCGCGAAGACGGTGAAGTAGAGCCGGATGATGGCGTAGACGCCCACCTTCTTGACGACGCCGGCCAGCACCGCCGCGACGGGCGAGGGCGCGGCCCGGTAGGCGGCGGGGACCCAGAACTGGACCGGGACGACGCCGGCCTTCAGCGCGAAGACGGCGAACAGCAGCGCCGAGATGCCCAGCACGGGCGCGACGTCGATGCCGTAGGCCCCGGGGTCGGCGAGGCGGCGGCTCAGGTCCGCCATGTTGAGCGTCCCGGTGGTGGCGTACAGGCCGCCGATGGCGACGAGCATCACCGCGCTGCCGAGGAGATTCAGCACGACGTACTGCAGCGCGGCGCGGGTGTGCTCGGGGCCGCCGTAGAAGACGACGAGGACGTAGCTGCTCATCAGCATCACCTCGAACCAGACGAAGAGGTTGAACACGTCGCCGGTGAGAAAGGAGCCGGTGACGCCGACGAGCATGAAGTGGAACAGCGGGTGGAAGCCGACGCGCTGGCCGACGCGGTCGAGGTAGGACACGGCGAACGCGAGCGCGGCGAGCGAGACGACCGCGGCGAGCGCGAGCATGACCCCCGAGAGGGCGTCGGCGACGAGCGTGATGCCGAACGGTGCGGCCCAGTCCGACACCTGGTAGGTCAGCGTCGCCGCCTCCGCGCCCGCCGACAGCGGGACGACGCGGCGCACGAGGAGCGCGACGGCGGCGAGGTAGCCGACCCCCCCGAGCAGGCTGACCGCCTGCTGGACGCCGACCCGCTGGCGGGCGACCAGCGTGGCGACGGCCGTCGCGAGCGCGACGACCAGCGGCGCGACGACGACCTGCTCGGTCACGCTCTCTCACCTCCTCCCGGCGCGACGACCCGCAGCCTCGCGCTCGACGGCGCGGCCGGGACGTGCTCCGTCACGCCTCGTCACCCCCCACGTCCGCGAGGTCGATGGTGCCGTGCTCCTCGTACACCCGGTAGGTGAGCACCAGCGCGAACGCCGTCGTCCCGAAGCCGATGACGATGGCGGTCAGCACCAGCGCCTGCACGAGCGGGTCCGTCACTGCCTCCTCGCCGTGGCCGACGACGGGCGCGGCCCCCGTCAGTCCGCCCATCGTCACGAGGTAGACGTTGGCCGCCTGGCCGACGATGGCGACGCCCCAGACCACCCGGACCACGTCGCGGCGCAGCACGAGGTAGGTCCCCGCGGCGAACAGCAGGCCGAGCGCGACCGCCAGCAGGGGTCGGGTCATTCGGCTCCCACCACCGAGACGACGGTCAGCAGCGCCCCGAGGACCACCAGGTAGACGCCGACGTCGAACGCGAGGGCGCTGGCTATCTCCATCTCCCCGAACAGCGGCAGGTCGTGGAGGACGCGGAACGTCTGGGTCAGGAACGGACGGTCGAACGCCATCGCCACGACGCCGCTGCCGGCGGCGACGAGGAGGCCGAGCGCGAACAGCGCCCGGTACACCTCGACGGCCCCGTGGCGGAGGTGGTCAACGGCGCTCGCGTCGGGCGTCTCGCCCAGCATCCGCTCCTCGACGGTGTCCAGCCCGTAGACGACGTACACCAGCGCGAACGCGGTCGCGGTGAGCACGCCGGCGATGAAGCCCCCGCCGGGGAGGTTGTGGCCGCGCAGCAGCAGCGCCACCGCCGTCACCAGCACGAGCGGGACGACCGTGCGCGCGACGGTGCGGGCGATGACGGTGCTGCCGGGCTGGAAGCCCGTCGTCCGCCCGGTGGGGGCCTCGTCGGCGTCGTCCGTCGCCGTGGTCCCGTCGGCGTCGGTCGTGGCGTTCTCGTCGGCGTCGGTCGTCGGGCTCTCGCCCCCATCGCTCGCTGCCGACTCGTCGGGGTCGTTCGCCCCCGGTTCGTCGCCACCGCGCGCAGCGGTCCCGTCCGCGTCGTTCGTCGCGGTCTCGTCGGTCACTGTATCTCACCCCGCTCGCGCATGGCGACCAGCGTCAGCACCGACAGCGCGGCCATGGCGACGACGGATATCTCGCCCATCGTGTCGAACGCCCGGAAGTCCACGAGGACGACGTTGACGACGTTGTGGCCGCCGGCCTCGTCGACCGCCACCCTGACGAAGAACTCCGCGACGGGCGACGGCGGCGCGTCCGCGGTGGCCACGAGCACCGTCAGCGCGACGGTGCCGCCGACGACGGCCGCCACCGCCGCGTCGCGTGCGCGCCGCAGGCTCCCGTCGCCGCCGTAGAAGGCGGGTAGCTTGTCGAGCACCAGCAGGAAGATGACCAGCGTCAGCGTCTCGACGACCAACTGGGTCAGCGCGAGGTCGGGCGCGCTCGCGAGGATGTAGAAGATGGCGACCATGAAGCCGACGACCGAGAGCGCGAGCACGCCCGCGACGTGGGAGGGCGCGCGCCCGACGGCCAGCACGCCGACCACCAGCACCGTCAGCACGACGGCGACGGGCGCGGCGACGCCGAGGCTCGCGACCGCCGGCAGCGCGACGCCCGCCGCGGCGTAGCCCGCGAGCGCGAGCACGCTCGTGGTCCCCACGGTCCACGCCGCGTAGGTCCGCAGATGGCCGTTCTGGACGACCGGGGTCGCCGCCGCGCTGAGGTCGTCCAGCCCGGAGACCGCGCGGTCGTAGTACCAGTCCGCGCCGCGCGGGCCGGCGGCCGCGCGCGAGACGATTCGCCCAAGCGCGCCCTCGTAGCGGTAGAGCACGACGCCGGTGACGATGGTGACGGCGCTCATCAGGACGGGCGGCGTCAGGTGGGTCGGGAGGCTCACCGAGAAGCCGTCCGCGCCGCCGACCGCGACGAACGCCGGGTCCACCACGAGGTCGATGGCGCGGTTCGGCGCGAGGCCGATGGCGACCACGAGCGCGCCGAGCACCGCGGGCGGCACGAGCATCGACCGCGGCGGGCGGTGGACCGACAGCGTTCCCGGGCGGTCGCCGTAGAAGGCTCCGAGGAAGCGCAGCGAGTACACCACCGTCAGGACGCTCGCGCCGACGGCGACGACGGGCGCGAGCCACGCCAGCCCGCCGTCGTGGGCGGCGGCCTCGTAGGTCGTCTCGAACAGCAACTCCTTCGAGTAGAAGCCGTTCAGCGGCGGAATGCCCGCCATCGCGAGCGCCGCCACCGTGGCGACGGCCGCCGTGCCGGGCAGGTCCCGCCGCAGGCCCCCGAGGTCGGACAGCGACCGCGTCCCGGCCGCGTGGGCGACGACGCCGGCGACGAGGAACAGCGCGGCCTTGAACGTCGCGTGGTTCAGCAGGTGGAAGGTACCCGTCTCGCCGCCGAGGTCGCCCGCGAACGCGAACCCCGCGACGATGAGCCCGAGGTGGCTCGCCGTCGAGTACGCGAGCAGTCGCTTGATGTCCGTGGCGGCGACGGCGAGCGCGGCGGTGACGGTCATCGTCGTCAGCCCGAGGACGGCGAACAGCAGCGTCCACTCCGCCGACCCGAGCAGCGGCCGGAAGCGGCCGACGAGGTAGACGCCGGCCTTGACCATCGTCGCGGAGTGCAGGAACGCCGAGACGGGCGTCGGGGCCGCCATCGCGTCGGGCAGCCAGACGTGCAGCGGCACCTGCGCGGACTTCGCGGCCGCGCCGACCGCGAGCAGCCCGAGCACCGGCACGAACAGCCCCGACTCCCGGAGCGCCCCGCGCATGGCCTCGGGGTTCTCCAGCATCCGCGTCAGGTCGAAGGTGGCCTCGCCCAGCGCCGCCGCGCTGGCGGCGTGGAGCAGGAGGAAGCCGACCAGCATGAACAGGCCGCCGGCGACGGTGACGAGCAGCGCCTTCCGGGCCGCCGCCTGCGCGCCGCGGTCCTCGCGGTAGTGGCCGACCAGCAGGAACGACGAGACGCTCGTCAGCTCCCAGAACACGAACAGCGCGACGAGGTCCGACGCGAACGCCACCCCCAGCATCGACCCCATGAACGCCAGCAGCGTCGCGTAGTACCGGCCGCTCCCCGGCTCGCCGACCATGTAGCCCCGCGAGTACGCCAGTATCAGCACGCCGACGCCGGTGGCGAGGTAGCCGACGAGCACCGCGAGGCCGTCGACGTAGAACGACAGCGACACCCCCAGCGCGGGAATCCACGGCACGGTGACGGTCCCGGTCGTGCCGTGGAGGCTGGCGACCAGCGCGAGGCAGGCCAGCGCGACCGCGCTCGCGAACCAGGCCGTTCGCTCGCCCACCAGGCTGTGCACGAGCGGCGCGACGGCCGCGGCGAGAAACGGCAGCGCCACGGCCGCGAGGAGTGCCTCCGGTGACGGTTGCACGTACGCAGGTAGGTCCGGACCCGGACTTAACAGTTCTCAAACCGTCCGGGGTCTCGTCGCCGCGGTCGTGTCCTCGACTCTCAGTGTCGCGGACCCCCGGCGGCGCGGCCCGCAGGACCACCCTCGGTCGTCGGGACCCGACCCCGTGCCTGCTGGGGGATTTATATGCAGACGGCCGGAGTTCCTTGCTGACACGAGTTGCGGGAACCAAGCGGAAACCGGAACGAAATCGCGGGGCGGCAACGTCCTGTTAATTGGGCGTTAATTCTCCCGAGCGATTGCGTTAGGCGGCCCTTACTTTTATTACAGATGGGTTCGTCAGCCGGCAATAGCACGGCCGGACGGTAGGACGGTAGGGCGGGGGTTCGGGGGGAAGCCCGCGTTCCTGCCGTGGCCATGGTGGGGTAAATACTTCGTGGCCAGTTCGCGTCCGGGGGTGCAGCACGAAACCAAGGCTCGAACCAACCATGAAACTGAAAGCGCTCTTCACAGACGACGACGCGGTATCGCCGGTCATCGGCGTCATCCTGATGGTGGCCATCACGGTCATTCTCGCTGCAGTCATCGGGACGTTCGTCCTCGGTCTGCAGGACCGTATCGGGGGAGCCGCACCGACTGCGAGCTTCAGCTGGAACTTCAACGACAACGGTGACGGCTGGGGGAACACGGCCGACTCCGTGACGGTCACTCACGACGGCGGTGACCAGTTGAACATCGAGAACATCAACATCACCGTCGGCGAGCACGGGGTCGAAGGCGTAACAGCGATGAACTGGTCAGAGGATATATCAGCCGGAAACTCGATAAACATCTCGGGCTACGGTGCCGTCGGTAGCGTGAGCGGGGTCGAAACCAGGCTGGTGGGGACCGGTAACAACATCGAGGAAGGCGATACGGTCCGCGTCATCTGGTCGAGTTCCGAGGGCGACAGCACCCAGACCATCGGCCAGAACGAGGTCAACTGACGAAGTTCGCGCACCTCCTGGTTCACACTTCTTTCGGGACATCCCGAGAAGCCACGGACTCTCGTGTCGAGCCGCGTGTCTGTCAGATGGTACCAAACCCCACGACGGGACCTGTCCTTGTCGCCGGGAGTCGGAAAATTGAAGCACGAACTGTAAGTCGAAACAACAATCTTCCACGAAAAGTGATACCGAACTGAAACTGAAATCGGCCGATGGCAGCGAGATGAAACACGTATCCGAAACGTTAGGAATCCCTTAGTTTTATAATGGCTGGATTACCACCTTCGCGGTAGCACGGCCGGACGCGACAGGACGGTAGGACGGCGTACCCCAAGGGGGAAGCGGACCACGTCCGTCCGACGGGCCCCGGGACGGAGGCAGGGGTTCTCCGAGGTCGCGTCTCGGGGGTGCGCACACCGGAGGCAAACATGAACGTGAAAGCACTCTTCGAAGAAGACGACGCGGTATCGCCGGTCATCGGCGTCATCCTGATGGTGGCCATCACGGTCATCCTCGCGGCCGTCATCGGGACGTTCGTCCTGGGCCTGCAGGACCGCGTCGGCGACGCTGCACCGAACGCCGCATTCAGCTGGGACTTCGACGACAACGGTGACGGTTGGGGAGACAACAACAACTGGGTAAATATAACCCACGACGGGGGTGAGCAGCTGGATGTCGAGACGCTATCAGTGAACATCGGGGACGATTCAGCCGACACGGTAGACTCCAATACGTGGGCAGAGGACATCACTGCCGGCGACACACTCCGGATGACGGACGGCACCGCCCTGAGTGGCACGACTAGCGTCAGCGGTGGTGACAGTACCATCACCCAGGGTGACGCCGTCCGCGTCATCTGGAGCAGCAGCTCCAGTGACTCCACCCAGACCATCGGCCAGAACGAAGTCAACTAAAACCAAACCACCGCTCTCGGGACGTGCTCCCGGACGCGGATCCCTTCTTCGCGCGACCGACCCGGCGAGGGTGGGGTGGGTCCGCCGTCCTCGTGGGCGAGTCGCCGCCGTCGTGCTTGCCTTCGCACGTGCGCACGCGATGAACCGTTAACATGAGCGATTCTCCACAAGTCGACACACGTCAACACGAACGATTCTCGACGAGTCCGCACGAATAATTCTCGACGAACTCCAGCGTCGGAGCCACCGCCAAGCCCACGCCACCCCACCCACCCCACCGCCCCACCGACCGCGACCGCCATCAGTCAGCTTTTAACGACCCCCTCGTCTACACCCGGCATGGAGAAGCTGGAGAACTCGCTGCTGGAGGCCCCGGTGGTCGAGAAGGACGGCTACCACTACTTCGTCCACCCCATCAGCGACGGCATCCCCGCCCTCGAGCCGGGGCTGCTGCGCGAAATCGTCATCGGCATCCTCCGGAAGGCCGACCTCCGGGACGTCGACAAGATAGTCACGCCCGCGGCGATGGGCATCCACATCAGCACCGCCGTCTCGCTGATGACGGACATCCCGCTCGTGGTCATCCGCAAGCGCCAGTACGGCCTCGCGGGCGAGGTCGCGCTGTCGAAGGCCACCGGCTACGAGGAAAGCGAGATGTACATCAACGACGTCGCCGCGGGCGACCGCGTGCTGCTGCTCGACGACGTCCTCTCCACCGGCGGCACCCTCGAAGCCATCACGGACGCGCTCGACCAGACCGGCGCGGACGTGGTGGACATCGTCGCGGTCATCAAGAAGGTCGGCGGCGAGAACGCCGTCGAGGACAGCCACCACGAGGTCAAGACGCTGGTCAACGTCGACGTCGAGGACGGCCAGGTCGTCATCGTCGACGCCGAGGGCGACGGGTAGCGCCCGCGCACGGTAGTCACTGTCTTACCAAGTAGTCACCACTGTCGCCGGCCCGAACGGGCCGGAACTATCACCCTTCCGACCACATCGCCCCCGGTACGACGACCGTAAACGATGGCGAACCGACCCGGAGTTGACGGCAACGGCGGCTTAATCGGACCCGGTAGCGGCGGGCTAGATTCGACCGAATTCGGGGGGTCCGTGGGGCAGAAGTGGGCGTATCCGAAGGTTATATATGTGCTTGGTCAATTGAAACCACCATGCCGTCTGGTAGCAAGAACCCACTCGACCGGCGGGACGTGCTTCGTGGTCTCGGTACCGCGGGCGTCGCGGGCCTCGCCGGGTGTAACCTCGGGAACCAAACCACCGACACTCCGAGCGGAGAGGACACGCCGGGCGTGTCGACTCCGACGCCGGAGCCCCTCGGCGACACCCTGGTCGGCCCTGACGGGAACCAGGTGACCCTGCAGGCGGTCTTCAGCCAGGGGCAGACGACGCAGACGACGATGGAGTTCGTCGCGCAGGAGTACGCGAACATGGGCATCAACCTGGAACTGACCAGCGTACAGTTCCCGACGATGCTCAGCCAGTACGCGAGAAACACCTATCAACCGGAGGGGGCCGACGAGCCCGTCACCACGTTCAACGCTGGGCCGCGCGACGAGGCCACCAGCCAGGAGCCGTGGGACATCATGGGCGGCATCGGCTTCAACGGCTACTGGCGGACCCCGACGTCCATCTCGACGTTCTGGATCGACGAGCGCAAGGGCAGCCAGGCCGGCGTCAACTTCTACGGCTACCGGCCCTCGGCGAACCTCGAGGAGCTGTTCAACCAGGCGTCGACGGAGACCGACGACGCCCGGCGCCAGGAGCTGCTGGCCAACATCTTCGGCATCCTCAGCGAGGACCAGCCGACGAACTACGTGACGTTCGACGTGAACCTCAACGGCTTCCGCCAGAGCGTCACGAACCTCAATCCCGGCCCCGCGTTCGGCTGGGACTCCCCGCGGTGGGCCTTCTCGGACGGCACCGAGGCGGCCGGCGGCGGCTTCGTCACCGGCTCTGAGTCCGACGCCCAGAACCTCAACTTCCTCCGGACGGCCGACACCTCGTCGGCCAACCGCATCGGGCTGACCCTCGACGGGGCCTACGGCCTCGACAACGACGACGAGGTCGTCCCGCTGTGGGTCGAGAGCATCGAGGACGAGGAGAAGCGCATCTGGAGGTACACGCTGCGCGACGGCCTCCAGTGGGGCGCGGGCTTCGGCCAGATGACGGCCGAGGACTGGGTCTACTTCATCAACGAGGTCCACCAGGCCGAGGAGAACTGGGCCGGCGACGCCAACCAGGACACCTGGTTCCGGCCGGACCCGGAGACCGGCGAGTCGGTGCCCATCGAGGCGCGCCAGACCGGCGAGCTCACCTTCGAGCTCGAGCTGCCCCAGGTCGACCCCGCGTTCCTCAAGAAGCCCGTCATGTGGGGCGCGTGGTGCATGCCGAAGGGCCTCGTCGAGCAGTACCGCCCCGACAACGACGGCGAGGGCCTCAACCAGGACCCCGTGGTCCAGGAGCTCCAGTACGCCTCCGGGAACCTCGGTGCCTACACGTTCGAGCGGTGGGACCGCGACTCCATCTTCCAGGCCAACCGGAACCCCGACTACTACCTCGCCGAGAGCGACGTCTTCGAGGGCGACGTGCCCAACTTCCCGAGTCGCTCGTACCAGGTGTTCGGCGAGACCAGCACCCGGCTGTCGGCCCTGGAGACCGGCGAGATCCACAACACGGGCATCAGCCCGTCGCGGGTCCAGGAGTTCCAGGACAACCCGGACACGAAGGTCGTCCAGACGCCCAGCTCGTTCTGTAACATGATCGTGTACAACCAGCGCGCGAACGGCTGGGAGCAACTCCGCAAGGCGGAGGTCCGGCGGGCGCTGTCGATGGGTGTCAACAAGAAGGTCATCGTCGAGGACATCAACCGCGGCTTCGCGAACGTCGCCCACACCCACCAGCCCGAGTACTCGCAGTGGTACGACGAGTCCCAGGTCGTCAAGACGGGCTACGAGGACAGCTACCGGCCCCAGGAGGCCCAGCACATGCTCATCGACGCACTGCCCGACGGCTACAACTACGAGTAACCGAACCAACAGGGGTCCGAACGGATGAGCATGCGTTGGTACCTCGCCCGCCGTCTCGCCTGGACGGCGGTCGCGACGTACCTCATACTGTCAGTCACGTTCGGCTTCGTCGCGCTCTCGCCGAACACGAACCAGGCAGCCTTCGTGTTCGCCGCGGCGTCGGAAGGAGCAGACGCGGCCGAAGCCCAGGAGACGTTCAACCAGATCACGGGGCGCGACCAGCCACTGCTGCAGCGATACGTCAGCTACATGTCGAACATGGCGACCCTCAACTGGGGGTGGTCGTTCACCAACAACCAACCGGTAATGACGGTCATCGCGCAGGCGTACCCGTACTCGCTGATGTACGGCGTCCCGGCGACGTTCATCTCCGTCGTGCTCGGCTTCGCCATCGGCCTGTACTCGGCGACCCACCAGTACAGTCTGACCGACTACGGGGCGACGTTCTTCGCGTTCTTCGGGGTGAGCATCCCGAACTTCTGGTTCGCCATCATGCTCATCCTGATATTCAGCGTCCAACTCGGGTGGCTGCCCGTGTTCTACCACACGGACGTGGCCGTCTTCTCCATCGAGAACGCGAAGCAGTTGCTACTCCCGGTCGTCGTGCTGAGCACGGGCGCTATCGCCAGCCAGATGCGCTACGCCCGTGCGGAGTCCCTGGAGTACGTGCGGGCCGAGTTCGTCAAGACGGCGCGCGCGAAGGGAGCCGACGAGTGGCGGGTCATGCTGCGGCACATCTTCCGGCCGGCGCTGGTGCCGCTCGTGACCATCCTCGTCGGGGACCTGCTGGGCGTGCTGTTCTTCGGCGCGTACATCACCGAGGTGGTGTTCCAGATCCCGGGGCTCGGGCTGAAGAGCTTCCAGGCCATCACGCAGCAGGACACGCCGCTGGTGATGGGCACCACGCTGATACCGGTGTTCATCGCCATCTTCGGCAACCTGTTGCAGGACGTGGCCTACACGATACTGGACCCGCGCATCGACTACGGTGATCGCTGATGGCGACGGACACCACAGAGCAGTTCGAGGACATCGACTGGGACGAACTGGGCGGGTTCGGCCTCCCGCTCCGCACCAGAGCCTTCGCCGTGACGATGGTGGCCTTCGCCGCGCTCGTGGCCTACGAGGTCCTCGTCATGCCGGACAGGGCGAACCTCGTCCCCGGCATCCAGTGGAACCCCAGCGCCGTGGACTGGCTGTTCGTCCTGACGCTGCTGGTCGGGCTGTTCTTCGTCGTCGTCCCGCTCTACAGCAACCGCCGGATGACGATGTACTACTGGCAGCAGTTCAAGAAGAACCGCGCGGCGGTGGCCAGCGCCATCTACCTGGTCGCCATCCTCGTCATCGGCACCATCGGGCCGTACTTCCTCGGCCAGCCACAGCTAGACATCACCGGGGCCTACCAGCCGCCGCTGTTCACGAGCGTCTCGACGGACGTCCCCCTCCAGTGCGACGGGGCCGTCAGCGGCGGCCGGTGCTTCGGGTCGTGGCAGCACCCGCTCGGGACGACGGCCCAGGGGAAGGACATCGTGACCCTCGTGGTCTCCGGGATGCGCGTCAGTATGCAGGTCGGCCTCATCACGATGCTGATTATCATCACCATCGCGAGCGCCGTCGGCACCACCGCGGCCTACTTCGGCGGCATGGTCGACGAGGTGCTGATGCGGTACGTCGACATCCAGATCACGTTCCCGACGTTCTTCCTGTTCCTCATCCTGGTGTTCCTGTTCGGCGGGAGCCTGTTCCTGCTGATACTCATCTTCGGCCTGTTCGGCTGGGGTGGCATCGCGCGGCTGGTCCGCAGCGAGGCGCTCCAGCGCGCCGAGGAGGAGTACATCCAGGCCGCGGAGAACGCGGGCGCGAGCGACGCGTGGATAATCCGGCGGCACCTGCTGCCGAACGTCTCGAACACCGTCATCACGGCCGCGACGCTGCTCATCCCGGGGCTCATCCTCGCGGAGGCGGCGTTCTCCTTTCTCGAGCTGACCAACCCCACGACGCCGTCGTGGGGCCGGGTCATCGCCCGCGGCCGCGGGGACCTCCAGCGGGCGTGGTGGATATCCACCATCCCCGGGGTGTTCCTGTTCCTGACGGTGCTGGCGTTCAACTTCATGGGCGACGCCCTGCGGGACGCACTGGACCCCCGGTCGGAGGGAGAGACGTGACCGACACCATCGGAGTGAGTGACGTGCTAGACGCAATCGGAGCGCGCGACGCGACGGTCGGCATCGGACGGACAGTCGTCGGCGACGCCGGTCGGGTGACCGAGCCATGAGCGGCAGCGAGCCGCTGCTGGAGGTGCGGGACCTCCACACCCACTTCGACACCGACGAGGGGCTCGTGCGGGCCGTCGACGGCGTGAGCTTCGAGGTCGGTGCCGGCGAGACGGTCTGCATCGTCGGCGAATCCGGCTCGGGCAAGACGGTCGCCAGCGAGTCCATCACGAAGCTCATTCCGATGCCGCCGGGCGAGATAGTCCAGGGCGAGGTCATCTTCGACGGGATGGACCTCACCGCGATGAGCGAGAAGAAGCTCCAGGACGTCCGGGGCGGCCGCATCGGCCACATCTTCCAGAACCCCCAGGGCGCGCTGAACCCCGTCTACACCGTCGGCCAGCAGATAGTCGAGGCCGTCCGGCTGCACCGCGACGACACGAAGGCGGAGGCCCGCAACCGGGCCATCGACCTGCTCGACCAGGTGGGCATCCCGGAGGCGAGCGCCCGCATCGACGACTACCCCCACGAGTTCTCCGGGGGCATGAAGCAGCGGGTCGTCATCGCCATGGCGCTGGCGGCCGACCCGGACCTCCTCATCGCCGACGAGCCGACGACGGCGCTCGACGTCACCATCCAGGCGCAGATACTCAAACTGCTCAAGGAGCTCCAGGACGAGTACGGCATGAGCATCGTCTTCATCACCCACGACCTCGGGGTCGTCGCCGAGATGGCCGACCGCGTCGTCGTGATGTACGCGGGCAAGGTGATGGAGCGCGGCGGCGTCTTCGACGTGTTCGAGGAGCCGGCCCACCCCTACACGCAGGCGCTGCTGCGCTGCCTGCCGGGCCAGGGCCGGGTGACGGAGGCCATCGGCGGGTCGCTGCCGGACCCGATGAACCCGCCGCTGGGCTGTCGGTTCCACCCCCGGTGTCCCCACGCCGTCGAGGAGTGCCGGGCCGGCGACCAGCCGCCGTTCGCGGACGTCGGCGAGGTGGACGACCACGAGGCCTCCTGCGTCTACTACGGCATGGGCTACGACGAGTCGGTCGTCCGCGGGGAGGCCCGCCAGGTGGCTCCCGGCGGCGGGGCCGAACGTGCCGACGGAGGTGAGCCGCGATGAGCAGCGAGCCGCTGCTGTCCGTGCGGAACCTCAAGCGCCACTACCCGGTGACCCGCGGGCTGCTGAACCGCGAGGTCGGGCGCATCCGGGCCGTCGACGGCATCGACTTCGACGTCAGCGCTGGCGAGACGCTGGGCATCGTCGGCGAGTCGGGCTGCGGGAAGTCCACCGCGGCGACGACGCTGCTGCGCCTCGAGGACGAGGTCACCGACGGCGAGGTGCGCTTCGACGGCGAGGACATCCTCGAGTAC
The DNA here is from genome assembly GCA_964586205.1 of uncultured Halobacteriales archaeon. Taxonomy (GTDB): domain Archaea; phylum Halobacteriota; class Halobacteria; order Halobacteriales; family CAZPIG01; genus CAZPIG01. Next base: position 20,685 of record CAZPIG010000010.1, read on the forward strand.
GACCGCGAGGAGCTGAAGCGGTTCCGCCGGCGGGCCCAGATGATATTCCAGGACCCGACCTCCAGCTTCGACCCGCGGATGTCCATCGGTGAGTCGGTGGGCGAGCCGCTGCGCATCCACGGGATGCGCGACCGCGACCGCCGCCGCCAGATAGTCGAGAACCTCCTCGAGCGGGTCGGCCTCGAGGCCGGCGACGCGGACCGGTACCCACACGAGTTCTCGGGCGGCCAGAAGCAGCGCATCGCGCTCGCGCGTGCGCTGGTCGTCAACCCCGAGCTCGTGGTCGCCGACGAGCCGGTGTCGGCGCTGGACGTCTCCGTGCAGGCGGAGATACTCTCGCTGATGGACGGCCTCCAGGAGGAGTTCGGGCTGGCCATCCTCATCATCAGCCACGACATGGGCGTCATCCAGCAGGTGTGCGACCGCGTGGCGGTGATGTACCTCGGGGAGTTCGTCGAGAAGGGGCCGACCGAGGAGATATTCTCGGACCCCCAGCACCCCTACACGCGGGCGCTACTGTCGTCGATCCCGACGCCGGACCCGCGCCAGCGCGGGGAGGGCGTCGAGCTCCGCGGCGACGTCCCGAGCCCGGCGAACCCGCCGAGCGGCTGTCGGTTCCACACGCGGTGTCCCGAGGTCATCCAGCCCGAGGGCTACGACATGGACCAGGAGCACTGGCGCGGGCTGATGGGCCTGCGCGAGCAGCTCCAGACCCGGCAGGTGGACCTGGAGGCGGTCCAGGAGTTCGTCGTCGCGGAGGGTCACGCCGCCAACGAGGGGATGGTCACGTCCGAGCAGATGGAGGCGGCCATCCGCGACGAGTTCCGGCTGCCCGATTCGCTGGACGACGACGATGCGGAGGCCGTCGTCTCCGAGGCGCTCGACAGCGTCGTCGAGGACAGGGACCTCGAGGCCGCGGCCGAGCGGCTGGCGGAGGCGTTCGCCACCCCGTGCGAGGAGCACAAGCCGGAGCTGATGGAGACGGGGGCCGGCCACGTGGCGGCCTGCCACCTCCACGACGCGGAGTTCGCGCCGGCCGACGCCGAGCAGGCACCGGCCGACGACTGACCGCGGTTCCGTCCGACCGGTCGCTTTCTTCGCTTCGTCCACGCCGACGCGCAGACGAGGCTGTGCGTCCGGTGGTGTCAGTGTAGGATGGTGTCGCTGCAGAATCGTGTCGTCGGTAGGGATGTAGCGGACGGTAGATTTGGAGGCGCGGTAGATTTGAACTACGTGCAGACGGTCCTGCTCGCCTCGCTTCGCTCGGCTGCGCGGGCTGCGTCTGCCCTCGTTCAAATCTACTTGTCGCGAACAGACGCGCTCGACGAGTCGCGGACCCGGAGGTCCGCGACGTGAGCGCGTCAGTATAGCGGGAGGTAGATTTGAACTACCGATCTGCGGGTTATGAGCCCGCCGGAATCTCCTGGCTATCCCATCCCGCTACCGTCGAATAACCGAGTTGCGCAGTTAAGGATTGTGATTCCCCGACCACTACTCGGGCCGCGTCGTTCCCTGCTCTACGAGCGGCCGTCCGTTCCCCTCCGGCCGCGCCGGCAACCCCCGCCGTAGCCGCGAGGACTGCCGCCGGGCCGCCACCAGCGCGGCGGCCAGCCGAACCGGGGTCCGCACCGGCGACACGGTCGACCGCTCGCGGTCCTGCCACGTCACCGGGACCTCGCGGACCGCGTACTCCATGGCGTCGGCGGTCGCTACCAGCTCGATGTCCCACCCGAACCCCGACCGGTAGAGGTGCTCGCGGGTCGCCGTCCACGCCTCGCGGCTGACCGCCTTCGCGCCGCACTGGTAGTCGTACAGCGCGGGCGAGACCACCCGCCGGGCCAGCCACGCGAAGCCGTCGCCGAGGCGTCGCCGGACGAGCGTCTGGTGGGACTCGACGCGGGACTGGGGGTGGCGACGCGACCCGACGGCGATGTCGGCGTCGCCGTCGCGGACCGCCGCGACGACGGCGGCGACCGAGGGTGGCGGGGTGCTGCCGTCGGCGTCCGTGAACGCCAGCACGTCCGTCGTCAGGGCCTCGAAGCCGCTGGTGATGGCCCGGCCCTTGCCGCGGCGCTCCTCCGAGACGCTGACCGTCGCCGGGAGGTCCGACAGTCGCTCCACGACGTCGGGGTCGGGGGCGTCTAGCTCGACGCGTAGCTCGGCGGGAGCGACGTGCCCGTCGAGCGCCCGGACGAACTCCTGGAGGCGGTCGACGGCGGGCCGGTACGCGGGGACGACGATGCCGACGGAGTCCGCCATCGGGTCGAACCTCCGCGCCGACTCATTAAAGGGGTTCGGAACGCGCCCGCCGGCTCCGCGGTGGTCGTCCGCGTCGTGGTGGCGGAGCCGACGCAAGCCGCCGCCGGAGCCGACGAGAACCACGGCCGACGCGGGCCGAGGTCCGGTCACCATCGCCTCGTGGCGAGCAGCGCGGCGGCGAGGAGTGCGAGGACGGCGATGGTCGCTCCCGGACTCCCGACGGTTCGCTGGCCGGTGGGCCCCGTAGTGGTCGCGGTCACCACCTCCGGCGACGCGGTCGGACGAGCGGTGAGCGTGGGGGTTCTCGTCGGCGTCGCCGTCGGAGTCGGACTGGGGGACGACGTCGCGGTGGACGGCGACGTGGGCGTCGAATCTGGGGTGTTCGAGGCGGGGGGAGCCTGGCGACCGCCGGACGGAGCGTCCGACCCGCTCCGGTCGGGCGGCGAATCCGGGACGGTCGACGTGGTGGTGGTCGTCGGCGCGTCGCTCGACGGTGGCCCCGGAGGCGGCGTTTGGGTGGCGGTCGGCGAGTCGGTGGGCTCCGGTGTGGGTGTGCCGGTAGGCGTCGGGGCGGGTATGGGTGGGTCCGTCGGAGTCGGGTCCGGCGTGGCGGTCGGTGTCGGCGTCGGGGTGAGCGTCGCGGTTGGCGTCGGGATGGGCGTCGCAGTAGGCGTCGGGGTGGATGTCGGCGTGGCGGAAGGCGTCGCTGTCGGCGTCGGGGTGGGCGTGGCCGTTGGTGTGGGCGTGGGAGTGGGCGTCGAGTCGCCACAGCCGCCGCGCCGCACCGTCACGTTCTGTGTCGTGTTCAGCGACACCGCGCCGCTGCCCGTGTACGCGAGCCACCCGTCGACCGGGTCGTCGGCGTACTCCCACTCCACCCACACCCCGGAGTCGTTCTTCGCGCGCGGGACGGCGTCGAAGTCGGGCGCGATGGTGACGCCGTCCCGGTCGACGCCGCGGACCGCCGCGCCGTCGCTCCGGTTCGGGGCCCACATCCAGTCGACGACGGTCCGGGACCCCTCGTGGGTGAAGTTGTCGTCGCGCGCGGGGTACGTGTCGTCCTCGACGGCCCACGTCGCGTTCTCCGGGAGCCCCGTGACGGTGAACGACACCGCGCCACCCTCGGCCTCGTCGCCGAGCGCGTCGTGGACGACGACGAGGCTGACCCCGCGGCTGCCGTTGTAGAGAAAGAGGACGCTGGTCTGGTGGACCTGCAGCCCCGTCGTGCCGTAGGAGCTGTACCGCCCCGTGGGCTCGGTGGTGGCGTTGCGGTAGTCGTAGAACGCCGAGACGGTCCGGCTACCGTCCCCCAGCGCGGCTATCGGGGTGCACGACCCGCCCTGGACGAGCGCGAAGGCCTCGTCGTCGGTCACCTGGACGAGCGACGCGGTGGCCGTGACCCCGCCGTGGACGGCGAGCGCGACGAGGGCGACGACGGCGACCGCCGCGAGTACCCGTCGTCCCGCGGTCATCGGTCGCGGGGAGCGGCCGCGTCAGCACCGGACAGCGCCGGCTTACAGCGGTCTAAGGCTACCTTAGGCCCGAGCGCGGCGACGCGGGACTGGTGGCGGGGTGGCATGGCGGTTCGGCGGCCAACGGGGACCGGCTTTGTAATGACCGGGTTTGGGGAGTAAGCCGGTTCTACGCTCGGTCGGAGTCTCCTGGGCCGGCTGGGGTCCGTCGGCGAGCGCCGCGCAGAAACGGGGCAGTACGCAGCCGCAATCGGCGGCGCGGTGGGCAACCAGAAGAGGTTTAGCCGGCGACGGACCCACAGACGACTGATGGAGTACGGCCGCGTCCTGCTCTGGTGGCTCGCCTTCGAGGCGCTCGCGGTGGCCGGCCTGTTCGTCGCCACCGCCGTCTTCCCGCGACGCGGCGACCGGGGGGCCGCGCTGGCGCTCCCGCTGGCGCTCGCGGTCGTGTGGCTCCCCGTCTACTGGCTCGGCCACGTCGCCTTCGGCCCCCTCACGGTCGCGGCCGGGGTCGGGGTCCTGGTGGCGGCCGCCGCGGTCGCGTACCGCTACGGCGCGGCCGACCGCGTCGATTGGCGCGCCCACGCGCGGTCGATGGCGGTGTTCACGGCGGCCTTCCTCTTTCTGGTGGCGGTGCGGGCGGTGGACCCCGCGGTCCACCCGATAGCGGGCGAGAAGTTCCTCGACTTCGGGCTGCTGAAGGCGCTGCTGCGGCCCGGCGCGCTGCCGCCGGAGGACATCTGGTTCGCCGGCGAGCCCGTGCAGTACTACTACGGCGGCCACCTGCTGGCCGCGACGCTCGCGACGCTGACCGGGACCGCCGGCCGGTACGCCTACAACCTCGCGCTCGCGGGCGTCTACGCGACGCTCGTGACCGCCGCCTACGCCGTCGCCGCGGAGCTAGCCGACCGCGCCGGCGGCGGCCGCGTCTTCGGCGGCCTGCTCGGAGCCTTCTTCGTCGGCTTCGCCGCCAACCTCGTCACCGGGGCCCGCCTCCTCGCGGGCGCGCTGCCCGCCGGCGTGCAGTCGACGGTCGCCGGGTGGGTGGGGCTGTCGCCGGACCGGGTCGCCATCTCGCCGTCGGAGTTCTTCTACTGGGACGCCTCCCGGGTCATCCCCGGCACGATAAACGAGTTCCCGCTGTTCGCCTTCCTCAACGGCGACCTCCACGCCCACATGACGAGCACGCCGTTCCTGCTGCTCGCGGCCGGCCTGCTGGCCGCCTACTACCGGACGCCCGAGGAGGGGACGTGGCGGCGGCGCGCGCTGGTGCTCGGCGGGGTGCCAGCCGTGGCGGGGATGCTCGCCGTCGTGAACACGTGGAGCTTTCCCACCGTCGCCGGCCTGTCGCTGCTGGCGCTGGCGCTCGCGCCGGCCTCGCCCGCGACGCTGCTGCCGGCGTCGGTCGCGCGGCCGGCGGGGGCGGTCGCCGGGCGGAGCCGCGCCCACCGCGAGGTCGTCCGCCTCGCCGCGGCGACCGCGCTGGCCGCCACGGTCGGCCTGGTCGGCCTGCTCTGGGCCGCGCCGTTCTTCCTCGGCCCGGCGAGCGGCCGGTCGCTCGCGACGTTCCCCGCGCTCCCCAGCAGCCTCGGCGCGCTGCTCGCCGTCCACGGGGCCTTCGTCGCCGTGTTCGTCACCTACCTCGCCGGCCGCGCCGCCTCCGGGGCGCTGGCCGCCCGCGAGGTCGCCGGCGCGGCGGCCGGCGTCGCCGCGGTGACCGCCGCCGGGCTGGTGGTCGTCGCCCGCCTCGTCGGCCACACCGGGCCAATCGGCTTCGCCGGCGTGGCGCTGTTCGCGCCGCTGGTCGTGGCCGCGTGGCTGCTCGCCCGCTTCGACGGCGACGTGGGCTACGAGGCCGTGCTGATAGCCGCCGGGGCGGGGCTGGCGCTGCTGGTCGAGGTCGCCTACGTGCGCGAGCAGGCCGGGCCGGGTCGCCTCAACACCGTGTTCAAGACGTACATGCAGATATGGGTGCTCTGGGGGACCGCCGCCGGGGGGACGCTCGCCGCGCTGGTCGACGCGCCCGCGCGCTCGCTGGCCGTCCTCGACCCCGACCGGCTGACGGGCCACGGCCACGCGACCGACGGCGGCGAGGCCGGCCTCGCCCGGCGGCTGTCGGCGGCCCCCGTCGGCCGCGCGACGGCCACCGCCGCGCTCGCGGCACTCGTCGTCGTCGCCACCGCGACCTACGGCGGCCTCGCGGCGTCGTCGCACTTCGAGGGCTCGCCCGACGCGACGCTCGACGCCACCGCGTTCGTCGAGTCGAGCCACGCCGGGGAGGCCGCGGCCATCGACTGGCTCGACGACCGGCCGGGGCGGCCGACCATCGTCGCCAGTCCCAGCGACGGCTGCCGGGCCTACCGCTGGGGCATCTACGATTGCGACGGGGACGGGACCGCCGACGTCTACTCGGGCGGCAACGCCCCGTCGAGCCTCACGGGGCTGCCGACGGTCGCGGGCTGGTCCCACGAGGTGGGCTACCGCGGCCCCGAGGACTACTTCCGGCGCGTGGCCGAGGTGAGGGAGATGTACACGGCCGGCCCGGCCCGCCAGGCCGAGTTACTCCGGAAGTACGGGGTCGACTACGTCTACGTCGGCCCCGCCGAGCGGTACCGCTACGGCGAGGTCTCCTTCGAGGGGGTCCCCGCCGTCGGCGAGCCCATGCAGTTCGGCGAGGTGACTATCTACCCCGTGAACGCGACGGCAAGTGGGTGAGGAAGGTCCGACCGCTCGACCGTTGACGCGGCCGATGGACACGACCGCTGGTGCCGCCGGTCACGCGACCGCGCGGTCGCCGGCGCGCTTCACGATGGTCACGTCCTCGGCGTCTACCGTCTCGGTCTCGAGGAAGTGCGGGACGTAGTTGCGCTCCTCGAAGTCGTCGCGCTCGTCCTCGGCACCGACGACGCACCACAGTTGGGGCTCGTCCGGCCCGGACCACTCGCCCTGTCGCTTGACGGAGAAGACGACCCACTCCTCGCCGTCGTACTCGATGACCCCGTCCTTGCGGAAGCCGGGGTCGCCCATGACGATGAGGTTCTTCATGGAGACGGCTTGTCCGGGTGGTGGGTTAAGCGCTTCGAAGGTCGATACCGGCTCCTCGGCCCGGTTTCACGAGCGCGCCGGGTCTCCGGCCACGCCCCCGCGACGGTCGGTGGCCGCGGCGCGGGGCCACGTCCGAAGCGTGCTCACATGTGCGCGACTATCTCGTCGGACAGCGCCGTCAGGTACCCCGAGTGGTCGTCGCCCACCTGGTCGGTGGCGTCGAAGTCGGCGTAGTTGGCCGAGGTCGTGTTGCCCGCCTCCGCGCCCGTCTCGCCGAGCGCCTGGTCGAACTCGAAGGAGTTGTATATCCACTGCAGCACGTCGTCGGCCTCGCTGTGGTAGTTGACCGTCTCGACGGTCTCGGTCCGGACCGCGTCGTAGGTCGCCCGCCACTCGGTGGTCGGGGCCTCGTTGTCCTGGGCCGCCCCCAGCAGGTGGACGCTGTCCACCCGGAAGCCGAAGTCGTTCCACGCCGCGCTGGCGTCGAGGGTCCGGAGCGCGCTGAACAGCACCTGCGCGCCCAGCGAGTGGCTCACGAGCCGGAGTGTACCGCCACAGATGACCTTGTAGTCGAGCGCGAACTGCGCCAGCTTCGGGCCGTTGTTCTGGGCGACGGTCTGGGCCTCGCCCCAGCCGAAGTCCGCGCCGCCGCCGGCGTCGTTGTCCCACGTGTAGCCGACGACCGTACCCCAGTAGCCCGCCCCGAACAGCTCGTTGGCGGCGTGCGCTATCTTCTCGTGGGCGGCCGCCTCGGGGTCGTCGCTGTTCTTGTCCCAGCCGTGGATAAAGACGGTCACGTCGCCCGCGCAGGCCGTGTCCACGCCGGGGACGTCGCCGTCGGTGTCGTAGCCGGTGGCGGTGTGGCCGGCGGCGAGGCTCCCGTCGTCCTCGAAGTGCTCGCGCGTCGAGATGGTCGGTACCACGTCGCTGGCGGCGGCCGGGGCCGTCGCCCCGAGGACGCTCGCGCTCGCAGCGACAGTACCAGTCCGCCGGATGAAGGTTCTGCGTCGCATGACGGATTCGTAGTATAGTTCTTTGGAATTAAATCTTGTCGAATATCGGTGAAATCAAAAGCCGCGCGGGGTGGGCGGGCGGTGTCACGTATCGGCGGGGACGCACTGGCGATGGTGAGCCAGGGACGCTCCGGCAATTTTTGGTCGAGCTTTTTCGGCGCGGACCGCCGGAGGCGTGTCCGCGCAGCAAAAAGGTCGAACCAGAGGCGTTTTAACCGCCCACACCCAACCCACCGGCAGGTAGATATCCATGGAGATGCCACGTCGGTTCAACACGTACTGTCCTCACTGCGACGCCCACCGGGAGGTAGAGGTAGAGAAGGTCCGCCGGGGCCGCGAAACCGGGATGAAGTGGATCGACCGCCAGCGCGAGCGCACCGACGGCATCGGCAACCACGGGAAGTTCTCGCAGGTGCCGGCCGGCGAGAAGCCCACCCGGAAGACGAACCTCGTCTACCGGTGCAGCGACTGCGGCAAGGCCCACAGCCGCGAGGGCTGGCGGGCCGGCCGCCTGGAGCTGACGGAGTGATGACCGTGGCGGGGAGCTTCGTCTCGGTGCGGTGTCCGGACTGCGACAACGAGCAGGTGCTGTTCGAGAAGGCCTCGACCGAGGTCGCCTGCGCCGTCTGCGGCCACACGCTCGCGCGACCGACGGGCGGGCTGGCCGACCTCGAGGGCGAGGTGGTCGAGGTGGTCGAGGCACGATGAAGTACAGCGGCTGGCCCGACCCCGGCGAACTGGTGGTTGGCAAGGTCAAGGAGGTCGAGGACTTCGGCGTCTTCGTCGACTTGGAGGAGTACGAGGACAAGCGCGGGCTGGTACACATCAGCGAGGTCGCCAGCGGGTGGATAAAGAACATCGGCGACCACGTCCGCGAGGGCCAGACGGTCGTCGCGAAGGTCCTCGGCGTGGACCGGGACGCCCAGCAGATAGACCTATCGCTGAAGGACGTCAACGAGCACCAGCACAAGGACAAGATACAGGCGTGGAAGAACGAGCAGAAGGCCGACAACTGGATGACCCTCGCGTTCGGCGAGGGGATGGCCGACGAGCAGTACACGTCCGTCGCCAACGAACTGCTCGGCGAGTACGGCAGCCTCTACGACGGCTTCGAGGCCGCCGCCATCCACGGCCGCGAGGCCCTGGCCGAGACCGACCTCACCGACGAGGAGGTCGACGCCATCGTCGACACGGCCCGCGAGAACGTCTCGGTGCCGTACGTCACGGTCACGGGCTACGTCGACCTCGAGTCGCCGGACAGCGACGGCGTCGACGACG
>CAZPIG010000011.1:0-26045 GCA_964586205.1 uncultured Halobacteriales archaeon
CACCTCGCCGGCCTGCTCGACGAACTTCCCGGCCATCGTCTCGTGCTGGTCGATGGTTCGCTCGCTCAGCCCCTCCTCGATCTTCAGATACCGACGGAAATCGTCCAAGACGTCCGCTGGTCGTCGCTGCTGCATTCTTCGGTTCCATGTGGCGGGTTTACGAGCAAATTCCGGTGCCTTGTTGGCCTGGTGGGGGACCCCCGATTTCTGGGTTATCGACGTAGAACCGACTACAACATCGCTAAGGCCAGCAGAACCAGTAACCATGGGCCCTGCCGGATTCGAACCACGCGAAGACGGTCCTGCTCGCCTCGTTCCGCTCTCCCCGGTCGCTCCACTCGGCTGCGCGGGCGTGCGTCTTCTCTCGTTCGAATCCGAAGGGCGACGACGGTGCTCCTCGCGTCCGCTCGTCGCACCCGTCGATGGGCCCTGCCGGATTCGAACCACGCCCACTTCGCTCGCTCCGCTCGCTCGTGGTCTACTTCGAATCCGGAGGGATTCAGTTCTGGCCGCTCGCGATGCTCGCGGCACAGAACTGGGCCCTGCCGGATTCGAACCAGCGACCACTCGGTTATGAGCCGAGCGCTCTCACCTGACTGAGCTAAGGGCCCACACGCGTCCGTAATCGTGGCCGGCCCTTTAGACTACCGGGTTCGACAGCCGCGGTGGAAGTGGCGGCCTGACGGAGATTTGAACGCGCCGAGACGGTCCTGCTCACTCCGCTCCACTGCGTTCCGCTCCGTTGCGCGGGCTGCGTCTCGTCTGCTTAAATCTCCGGGGACGACTACCTCGGTCCACGGGTGCGAGAGCGATAAAACGCTCTCGCGGTTGTGGACCGAGTATGAACGTCCTGACGGAGATTTGAACTCCGCAAGACGGTCCGGTTCGCCTCGCTCACTCCGTTCGCTCGGCTGTACGGGCTGCGACTTGCGTGCTCAAATCTCCGCGGGCCGCATAAGTGGCGCACTCGTGCGAGAGCCATGAACGGCTCTCGCGGATTTGTGCCACAAAATGTAGCGTCCTGACGGAGATTTGAACTCGGGAAGACGGGCCTGCTTGCCTCGCTCCGCTCCCTCCGGTCGCTGCACTCGGCTGCGCGGGCTGCGACTTCCCTGCTCAAATCTCCGGAGGAGTTTCACGCGGTGCGGGCTCCTCGCTCCGCTCTCTCCGGTCGCTCCGCTCGTCGCGTTGCGCCGCCAGAAACGTCCTGACGGAGATTTGAACTCCGGTCCCTGGCTCCGCAAGCCAAGAGGATAGTCCACTACCCTACCAGGACTCGTCCTACCCTTACTCGGTTCGGGTTATAGGGGTTACGGTCTGGCCGAGAACGTCAAACGTCGGTTTGACTCTTCCGAAGGGATATGCCGCCTCCGGACCAACGGTGACCCATGCAACGACGAGACGTGCTCGCGAGCGCAGCCACACTCGCAACCACCGGCCTGCTGGCCGGCTGTGCCACCGACGCCCCGGCCGAAGGTCCCGGCGGCACGGAGACGCCTTCCGACACGCCGTCGCCCACCCCCTCCCCCACGCCGTCGCCGACGCCCTCGGTCGCCGGCACCGACTTCACCATCACCGACGTCGGCTCCGGAACCCGGGTCAACGAGGCCAGCGTCGCCTTCGAGGACGGCCGCGTCGTCGTGACCGGGACCATCGCGGGCTCGGACGGCTGCAAGACCGCCTACCTGAAGGACGCCGGCCTCTCCGGCGGCACCCTCGCGGTCACCGTCGGAACGAAGGACCGCCCCGACGCCGGGATGTGCACCCAGGCTATCGTCGAGATCGACTACGAGGTAGCCGTCACGACGGGCGGCCCCGCTCCGGCCCGCGTCGCGGTCACCCACGAGAGCATGGGCGAGACGGTCGAGGTGGCGTCGGCCGACCGACCCACGCCCTGAGCCGACTTCTCGGCCGACTGCGAGGGAGCGTCCGGGAGTTTTTGTACGAGGACGGGACCAGGCGGTCCCGATGGTGCCACCGGGACGCTCGGAATCGCGTGACGTGACGGCGACGTTCGCGCAAGGACAATGCTTAAGCGCGGGCCAATCAAGGGAACCAACACGATTATGGGCGCGATAGAGGACGTCTACGAGGACGTAGACGCCGACGTCTCCGTCGAGGAGTTCCGGGAGGCGGTCGAGGAGAAGGTCGAGCAGATGGGGGGGCTCGCCGACGAGGAGACCGCCGCCATGCTCGTCGCCCACGAACTCGACCAGGGGGAGGTCGAGACCGTCGCGGACGTCGAGCCGGGGATGGAGGAGGCCGCCTTCGTCGCCAAGGTCACCTCCATCGGGGAGCTGCGGACCTTCGAGCGCGACGGCGACGCCGACGAGGGCCGCGTGGTGAACGTCGAGCTGGCCGACGAGACCGGTCGCATCCGCGCAGCGTTCTGGGACGAGCGCGCCCAGGCGGTCGCCGACGGCGAGCTGGAGACCGGCGACGTCCTCAAGGTCCAGGGCCGCCCCCAGGAGGGCTACGCGGGCGTCGAGGTCAGCGTCGACCAGGCGGAGATAGACGACGAGACCGAGATAGAGGTCCACACCCGGGACGCCTACCGGACCGAGGACCTCGCGCTGGGCCTCTCGGACGTGAACCTCCGGGGCAAGGTGCTCGCGACCGAGCCCGTCTGGACGTTCGAGCGCGACGACGGCTCGGAGGGCCGGGTCGCCAACCTCGTGCTCGGCGACGAGACCGGGCGCGCGCGGGTGACGCTCTGGGACGAGCGCGCCGACGTCGCCGAGGAGTTCGAGGCCGGCGAGTCGGTCGAGGTCGTGGACGGCTACGTGCGCGAGCGCGACGGCGACGTCGAGCTACACGTCGGCGGCCGGGGCGCGGTCGAGGCCATCGACGAGGACGTGGAGTACGTCCCGGACACCACGGACGTCGCCGACGTCGAGATCGGCGAGACGGTGGACCTCTCTGGCGTCGTCCGGACCGCCGACCCGAAGCGCACCTTCGACCGCGACGACGGCTCGGAGGGCCAGGTCCGGAACGTCCGCGTCCAGGACGAGACGGGCGACATCCGGGTCGCGCTCTGGGGCGAGAAGGCCGACGAGGATATCGGTCCGGGCGACCTCGTCCAGCTAGGCGACGTGGAGATACAGGACGGCTGGCAGGACGACCTCGAAGCCTCCGCGGGGTGGCGCTCGACCGTCACCGTCATCGAGGAGGCCGACCGGGACGCTGGCGGCGGCGGTTCGTCGGACGGTGCCGACGCCGGGCTCTCGGACTTCGGCGGTGGCGGAGGTGGCTCCGGAACGGCAGACGATGACGACTCCTCCTCCGGGGACGCCGGCGACTCCCCGTCGGCGGACGCGGGCGGCGATTCCGGGACGGAGGCTGTTGCCGGCGCGACCGACACCGAAGCGACGGACGGCGACGCCGGGACCGGTGACGCCGAGGCGGCCGAGACGGACGGACCGGTCGAGTTCACCGGCACCGTCGTCCAGGCGGGCGACCCCGTCGTCTTGGACGACGGCGAGGAGACGGTCAGCGTCGAGACGGACGCCGACGTCCACCTCGGCGAGGAGGTGACGGTCCGCGGCGAGCGCGCCGGCGGCCGCATCGACGCCGAGGAGCTGTTCTGACTCCCCGACGCCGGGCGTCGTAGGGGTGTGTCAACGGTAACTTCGATAGGACGATGAAACCACCGTCGGGCGGGACTGAAAGGGGCCGGTCGCTGGACGAAGGCGGACGATGCAAGCACTGGAGACGCGAGCGGAGCGAGCGTCGAAGCGCGCAGCGAGTCCCCCGAGTCCAGCGACCGGGGGCTTTCGAAGTCACAGTAACGTTCGGCTCGATTCACAGTGACTTCGAAAGCCCCGACGCGCTCGGCTCCCGCGGCTCGCTGCGCTCCTCGCCTCGTTCGCTTCGCTCACTCGGCTGCGGTGCTTACGTCGCCGGGGTTCGCCGAGCGCGTCGCCCCTTTCAGTCCCGCCCGACGGTGGACTGTGGAAGTGGCCACCGCTAACGTTGACACCGTGGTCGCCACGGAAAAGGTTAAGGACGCCACACGCACCCCTTGCAGTATGAGCGTCGAGCTACCGGTCGCCCCGGTGGACGCCATCATCCGTCGCAACGCCGACGGTCTCCGGGTGAGCGCCGACGCCGCCGAGACGCTGGCGCGGCACGTCCAGTCCCACGGCGCGGCCCTCGCGCAGGACGCGGCCGAGCGGGCGACCGAGGACGGGCGCAAGACCCTGATGGCCGAGGACTTCGGGGTCGAGCGGGTGGTCGACAAGGAGCGGCTGACCCTGCCCATCGCCCCCGTCGACCGCATCGCGCGGCTCGACATCGACGACTACCGGGTTTCGATGGACGCCCGCGTCGCGCTGGCGGACATCCTAGAGGAGTACGCGGACAGCGTGGCCGCGGCGGCCGCACGGCTCGCCCGCCACGCCGGCCGCCGAACGGTGAAGTCGGAGGACGTCGAAACGTACCTCGAGCTGTTCGGATGAGGTTCGGCTACAGCGAGACCTGCCTCGACCACGACACCGGCGACCGCCACCCGGAGACCGCCGACCGGCTGCGGGCCGTCCGCCGGGGGCTGGCCCGCTGCCACGGCGTCGACTACGTGGCGGGCGACCCCGCGACGGAGGCGGAGCTGACCGCCGTCCACGACGCGGACTACGTCGCGGCGGTCCGGGAGTTCTGCGCGGACGGCGGCGGCCAGTGGGACGCCGACACCGTCGCGAGCGAGGCCACGTGGGACGCCGCGCTCGCGAGCGCCGGGCAGGCCCGGTGGGCCGCCTGCACCGCCCTCGACGGCGCTGCGGGTCGCGAGACGCCGTTCGCACTCGGCCGGCCGCCGGGCCACCACGCCACGCCCGACGAGGCCATGGGGTTCTGCTTCTTCAACAACGCCGCCGTCGCGGCCGAGGCGGCGCTCGACGGCCAGCGGACACCCGCGGACGCCAGCGCTGCCGACCGGGTCGCCATCGTCGACTGGGACGTCCACCACGGCAACGGGACCCAGGACGCCTTCTACGACCGCGGCGACGTCCTCTACGCGTCTATCCACGAGGGTGGGCTGTACCCCGGCACCGGCGCTGTCGAGGAGACCGGGACGGGTGACGGCGACGGGGCGACGCTGAACGTCCCGCTGCCGGCCGGCGCGGACGACGCCGACTACCGCGCTGCGGCGGCGGAGCTCGTCTGCCCCGTCGTCGCGGACCACGACCCGGACCTGCTGGTGGTCAGCGCGGGCTTCGACGCCCACCGCCACGACCCCATCTCGCGGATGCGGCTCTCGACGGAGGGCTACGGCGTGCTGACCGACCGCCTCCGCACCGCGGCCGACGACTGCGGGGCCGCGGTGGCGTTCGTCCTCGAAGGGGGCTACTCGTTGGACGCGCTCGCCGACGGCGTGGGGATGGTCCACGAAGTGTTCGACGGCCGTGAGCCGGTCGCGCCCGACGGCGAGCCGTCGGACGCCGTCGCCGAGCGCCTCGACGAGGTGCGGGCGGTCCACGGGCTGTAGCGGGCGATTCCCGGAGGGGAACGCTGCCGGTCGCCGGCGGTATCGTCAGGGCCGGGGGTCGAAGTACCGCGCGAGCTCCGTCCCGAAGTCCCCGGCGAGGTCGGCCACCTCGTCGCCGACGGGGAGGTCGTAACCGTCCGCGAGGGCGTCGGCCACGTCCGCGCCGAGCCCCACCTCGAGGAGGGCGTCGCTCTCTAAGAACGCCCGCGCCGTGCGGAACTCCCGCTCGCGCTCGACGACGTAGCGGTCGCCGTCGACGAAGGGCCCGTAGGCGTCGCCGTCCGCGTACTTGCCGTAGAAGCCCTCGGCGTGCTCGCGGACGTGGACGGGCGGGCCCTCGTGGCGCTCGACGGCGGGGCGCTCGGCGACCGACAGCTCCACGAACAGCACCGCGTCGCCGTTCGTGTCTTCGCCGTCCGCGTGGTCGCCATCCGCCTGGTCCCCCTCGGTGCGGTCATCCGCAGCGAACGTCTCGGCCCGCAGCACGTCGAAGCCGCGCCCCTCCAGCGCCCCCACGACCCCCGACAGCGACGACCGCAGTTGGGGGTACAGCTGGTCGTCGACCACGTCCGGCGCGGGAAAGCGGACGGCGACAGGTGTCGTCCCGCGCCGGCGCAGGTGCGCGCGCATCGCCTCAGCGTCGAGAGGGTCCGGCTCGCTCGGCTCGAACAGCTCCGCGCGCGGGTCGGCCAGCAGCTCCCGGGCGTGGTGCTGGAACCGCGCGAGGTTCGTCGCCGACAGCACGGCGGCGACGTTGCGCTCGGGGTCGGTGGGGTCCACGACGACCAGCGGGTCGTCGAACTCCGTCGTACCGTGGTCGGCGGGGTCTAGCCGCACCGGCGGCTGCCAGTCGGCGGCGGCCTCCACGACGCCGCGGAAGCCCCCGTACGCGACGACGAGTAGCTCGACGAGGTACCCCGAGAACCCCCGCGTCCGGAGGTCGCTGCCGTAGACGCCGATGGCGGTCAGGAACTGCTTGAGCAGCCGCACGTCGTCGGTCTGCTCCGGGTCGAGGGCCCGCTCGACGTACTCGGTGTGGAACGGCGTGCGGTCGACGGCCGAGCGGATGTCGGCCGCCGACTCGACCCGGTAGCAGGGCACCACGTCCACGTCGAAGCCGTCGACGGTGCCCGTGACGTACGGGTGCTCGGCGTACTCCTCGCGGCCATTCCCGACCGCGGCGTGGCCCACGCGGAGGCCGTAGGTCCGGAGGTCCTCGCGGGGCAGGTCCGGCGGGAAGCGGACGAAGACGTCGACGTCGCGGTCGCCGGCGAGCCACGTGTCGCGCGCGGTGCTGCCGACAGGGAGGACGTCGGCCTCGACGGGAAGCTCCGCGGCGGCTTCGGTCGCGCGCTCGCGGAGCGTCTCGGCGGCCGCCTCCAGTCGGCGGCGCTCCTCGTCGTCGGGGACCACCCGCTCGCGGACGCGCTCGACGACGGCCGCGAACTCGTCGGTCATCGCCGTGGGATAGTCGGAGCGGGGGTGAAAGGGTGTCGATGACGGTGCTCGGGGCTGGAGGTGTCGAGAGGGGGGGGGGGGCCGCAATTCGACGGTGGTCGTGACCCCGGGCGGTGCCGGCGACGTTCCGAAAGCCATATGGGCCGACTTGGCCGTACTGTGGAGTGTCGCGGAGCCGTCGTAGCTCAGTTGGTAGAGCGCCACGCTGTTAACGTGGTGGTCCCAGGTTCGAGTCCTGGCGACGGCGCTTTTTCCGGGTCGCATGGCGACGAGCGTAGCGAGGAGCCCGCGACCCGGAAAAGCGGAACTCGCGGGACTCGAAGAGGCGAGTCGCACGCCCGGGAAACGAGCGGACCGAAACGGAGCGAGCGGATGCGAGCGGAGTGAAGGGGAGTGAAGTGACCCGGAACGTCTCGACGTATTCGAGTCCTGGCGACGGCGCTTGTTCGGCGCGCAACGCGACGAGCGTAGCGACCGGAGAGCGGAGCGAGGAGCCCGCAGCCTCCAGCACGGGTGATTCGACGTCGACTGCCTGCAACGACGCTCGTGGCTGCCGACGACACTGATACCGCACCGCCCCGTTCACTGCTGCCGACGACACTGATACCGCACCGCGCCGCGCACGTCGGCCGGACCGCGGCCGACGAGCGCGACGATAGTCCCCTCTCCTCCCCGGCGGTCGCCACGAGGGCGACCGCGGGCGTCCACCGCTCCGCACCGCGCGGGTGTGCCATCGCCCGCGAACGACTCCAAACGGTCCACGCGACATCCGGCCGAACTGACGACGAGTGACGACACGCCGACTCCGGGAACACAGTTACCAGCGCGGACGCCGTATTCCGAACCGTGACCGACATCGAGGCCCAGCAGCGCAAGACGCTCCCCGAGGTCGCGGCCTTCCTGCGGACGCTGGCCGACGAACTCGACGGCGCGGGCGCGGTCACGCTCCGACTCGACGACCGCCGCGTCTCGGTCGACCCGGACGAGACGGTCCGCTTCGAGGTCGAGATCGAGGGCGACGACGGGACGGGGAGCTTCGAGGTGGAGCTGGAGTGGCCGGCCGACTGACGCCGAGGCGCACCGACTGAAGGGGTGGGGCGGACGACAGCCCGGCGACCGCGACTCCGGAAGCCGCTTAATGGCCCGTTAGCGGCCGGAGCGTCGCGTTTAACGCCCATATCATTAAGTCACCGGCGCAGGTGTATCGGTCCGATGGTCGAGGCGTCGCGGCTCTCGACGGGCGTCGGCCCGCTCGACAGGTACCTCGATGGGGGGCTACCCGCGGGGTCACTCGTGGCCGTCACCGCTCCGCCCGAGAGCCAGAGCGAGCTACTGTTGTACGAACTGGTCGCCAACCACCCCGCGCTGTACGTCTCCACGGTCCGCTCGGCGGAGCTGATGGCGGACGTCTTCGACAGGCTCCCGTTCGACGTAGGTGAGCCGGCCGTCCACTACGCCGAGCCCGCGCGGGCGCTCGACGCGGCCGACGACTACCACGCGATGGCCGGCGAGGGGGGCGTGGTCGTCGTCGACCCCGTCAACGTCCTCGAAACCAAGTCCCGGGACCGCTACCAGGAGTTCCTGAACGCCTTCGCCAACCACATGCGCAACGTCGACGGCGTCGGCGTCCTGCACTGCCACCGGACCGACCCCGAGCCGGACCTGCGGTCCGTGACCGCGGCGTTCGCCGACGTGGTCCTGACCCTCGAACGGGACGTGGACGGCACCTACGTCGACCACTACCTCGGGCTGGCCAAGCACCGCGGCGGACTCTCGCCCGAGGAGCTGCTGAAGCTGGACTTCGAGCAGCGCGTGTCGGTGGACACGAGCCGGGACATCGCTTGAATTCGCGGTGTGTTCGCCGGACGGCCGCCTGCAGCGGTCCGTCACGGAACTACCTGTCGAAGCCGTTTTGCCACCCCGCCGAGAACGGACCTCCGTGCGCGCCGAACTCCGCGCCGGCGTCGCCATCTACGACGCGGGCGACTACCACGCCGCCCACGACGCGTGGGAGGACCGGTGGCTCGACCTGCAGGCGGGGACCGACGACGAGCGCCTGCTCCACGGGCTCATCCAGTTCACCGCCGCCGTCCACCACGCCTTCGACGCCAACTGGGAGGGCGTCCGGGGGTTGGCGGACAGCGCCGCGGGCTACCTCGCGGACCTGCCCGACGACTACCGCGGCATCGACGTGGCGGCCGTCCGCTCCTATCTCCGCGCCGTGGCGGCCGACCCCGAGTACGTCGAGCGCGTCGCCGTCCCCGTGCTGACCTTCGAGGGCGAGCGGCTCCACCTCGCGGACCTCGACTTCGAGGAGGCGGCCGTCGCCGCCGAGGTGTACGCCGAGGAGCGCGACCGCTTCGAGGAGGACGTAGTCGAGTGCGGCGTCGCGTACGCCCGCGCGGACCTCGACGCCGGCGAGGAGACCAGCCCCTTCGTCGCCCTCGTGCTCGACTTCGCCCGGGAGCCGGCGGACCGCGACGTCGCCTACAGCCGGCTGGCCGAGCGCGTCGAGCGCCGGACGGCGCGCGACGAGGACGTCGCGGGGCTGTTCGACGGCGAGGACGGGTGAGCGGCTGCGTTCGTCGGGGACGGTGCCGGCCGTCGTCGACCTCAGTCGTCCACGTACTCGCTCGCGTCGTCCCGGGGGTCGTACCCCAGCACCTCGCGGGCGCGCTCCAGGGAGTAGAAGCGCGTCTCGTTGTCGCTGATGCCGTAGACCACCTCGTAGCCGTAGTCGGCCTGCAGGCAGCGGTCGAAGAGGTGCGCGCAGTCCCGGTAGGAGAGCCACATCGCCTGGCCGCGCGGGTAGTCGGCCGGCGGCGCGCCCTTCGTGAGGTTCCCGATGCGGACGCAGACGACGTCCAGTCCGTACTCGTCGTGGTAATACCGGCCGAGCACCTCGCCGGCCGCCTTGCTGACGCCGTAGAGATTGCCGGGGCGGGGTAGCTCGGTCCCGTCGAGCCGGAAGCCGTCGTCCGCACCGTACAGGTCCGGCCGGCGGTCGGTCTCGTAGTGGCCGACGGCGTGGTTCGAGGAGGCGAACGCGACCTTCTCGACGCCGGCGTCCGCGGCGGCCGACAGCACGGTCTGGGTCCCGTCGACGTTGTTGCGGAGGACGCTGTCCCACGGGGCCTCCGGGCGCGGGTCGCCGGCGAGGTGGACGACCGCGCCACAGTCCGCGACCGCCTCGCCGACGGCCGCCTCGTCGGTGACGTCCGCGACGTGGAACTCGCCCGGCACGTCGCCGGTGGGCGGCTCCCGGTCGAGCAGCCGCCAGTCGTAGTCGTCGCGGAGGCCCCCGAGGATGGCCTCGCCGACGCGGCCCGACGCCCCCGTCAGCAGGACCGGGTCGTCCATTCGCGCGGAGAGAGGGACAGCGGCGGTAAGTAACGTGCGGTTCGGGAGCGCGTACTCTCGACACCGGCACCGGTAGCAGGTCCCGAAATCCTCCGTCTCACCCGGCCAGCCTGGCGAACGCGAGGTTGCCCTTTATCGACTCGATGTAGATGGACACCTCGTCGCCCTCGCTGGTCCCGGGGACGAAGATGGTGTACTTGCCCTTCTCGGCGACGCCGTCGCCCTTCCGGCCCGTGCCGGTGATGCGGACCTCGTAGGTGCCGCCCTCCTCTAAGGTCGGCTCCTCGCGCTGGGTCGTGGTCGCGGTCCGCTTGGCGACGGGCCGGAAGGCCCCGCAGGCGTCGCAGCGCAGCATCGGCGTCCGGTCCTCCGTGACGAGGCGGGTGTCCGGCAGGCCGCACTCCGAGCAGGTGACGTACTCGGCGACGTAGTCCGCGACGGCGTCGTCGAAGTCGTCGCCGGAGAAGGTGCCGCTGTACCGGCCGACGCCGTCCTCGAAGGTACCGCTGGTGCCAAGCGTCCGCTGGATGGCCCGGTGGAGGTGGTCGGGGTCGCGCGCGAGCGCGTCGGCGATGGCCTCGAGGTTGGCCAGTCGGGTGAACGCGCCGTCGCGCTGGGCGCGGGCGTCCGGGACGGACAGTCGCTCGTCGTCGCCGCCGATGTCCGGCACCGCGTCGAGTGCCCTGTCGAGGCTGGCTTCGTAGTCCATGCGGTTCTAGCGGGCCCGCGCGCGTAAAGCCGTTCCGAAGGCCGCTGTTCCCGGGGTTAGCGAAGAGCGCTGTTCCGCGCGTCGGCAGTCGATAGCGCGACAGTAGTGGGAGCGACGCCGCAGGTACTTAGCCGCCACCCCTCCTCGGACCACCCATGGACCCGACCGACGCTCACGTCGCCTGCTTCGAGGCGGGCGTGAAGTTCGGCGCGCTGTACCACCAGTTCGCGGGGACTCCGGTCGGCCCCGCCAGCGCGGCCAGCCTCGCGGCCGCCATCGAGGAGAGCATCGAGAACCAGCCCCACTGCGAGTCGGTGACCGTCGAGATCCGCGAGGACGCCCTCGCCGACGCCGTGGACGACGAGCACGGCTACGCGGAGCTTACGGGCCGGCTGTTCGAGGCCGAGGTGGTCGTCGAGTACGCGGGCCACGAGGTGGTCGCCCGGATGGCGATGGCGGACGGCTACCCGCTGATGCGGGTGGAGTCGGTCGAGTAGCGCGCGGAGTCGGCGACGGAGCCGATGCGCCCGGAGTCGGTGGCGCGAGCGCCACGACGCGGGCCCTCCCAGCACCCCGGGTGCTCCCGACACCCTTAACGGGCCGCGAGGAGTCCCCACACCATGGACGGCATCGTCTTCTTCGCCACCGAGGACCTCGGACCCGTCGTCGAGTTCTACGCCGACGTCGTCGGGGCCGAGGTCTGGCTCGAACAGCCGGACTGCACCGTCCTGACCCACGGCGGCTTCCGGTTCGGCTTCTGCGAGCGAGCCGAAACCGACGACTGCGCCATCCTGACCTTCGTCTACGACGACCGCGCGGGCGTGGACGCGGCCCACGAGCGGGTGGGCGACCGCGCACGCGACGCGCCCGCGGTGAACGAAACCTACGACATCTACCGGTTCTTCGCCGACGACCCCGACGGCCGCACCGCCGAGTTCCAGACGTTCCTCGACCCGGCCGTGGAGTGACCGCCCGCCCGGAGCGCAGCCGACGACATCGTCGCGAGAGCGCATCCGCGACCGCCGAGTTCGGGATGGCAGCCGACCGCGGAGTCCCGGAGACAGCCGACCGCGACGGACCGGCGATTCAGCGCACCTCGACGCCGTCGGCGGTCACCGCGACCCTGTGACCGCGGTACCGGAACGTGACCTCCGCGTCCGTCGTGCGGCCCGCGAACAGCCGGTCGAGGGCGTCCGGGTCCACCACGTCGTTCAGCGGGGGGTCGAGCCGCTCGGCCGAGACGCCCTCGTGGGCTGCGACGACTTCGACGACGGCCGCGCTGGGTGGTCGGGTCCGTTCGCTCGCCATGGCCCCGTTCGTGGGTGGCATTACCCCCCAGAACCGTGGCCTCAGATATAATTGTGTTGCATAACTAGCCGGCAAGTAATCGGACGGTGGCTGGGAGCCAGTGACGCCGCTCGGTCCGCGTCGAGGCCCACCAACTAGTCCGCGTCGAGCCGGACTAGCTCGTCCACGTCCGGGATGTCCGCCGTGGCGTCGACTATCTGCTGCATCCGCTGGGTGTGCTTGTCGGCCGCGTACGCCGATAGCTCCTCCTCGCCCAGCCCCGGAGCCTCCGGGTCGTCGGACTCGCTGACGATGCCCTGGGTCAGCGGCACGAGGTCGTTGACCGTCTCGTTGACGAGGTCGGCGGACACCGCGCCGGACTCGATGAGCGACTTCAGCCGGGCCATCCCGAAGCCGACGTGGCGGCCCTCGTCACTCCGGATGCTGGAGAAGCCCTCGTACAGCCCCGGGAGGTTCGGCGTCTCCGGCACCTCGTCGCTGTAGGTCATCTGGACGCCGTAGTAGCCGGTCTGGGCGAGGATGCCCTCGATGACGAGGTGGTAGTGGCAGTAGGCCTTCGCGCGGTTCTCGGGGGTGTCCGCCTCCAGGAGGCGGTGCATCGCGGCGTCGTTGCGCTCGAACAGCTCGTAGTACGACTCCGAGAACCACCGGTCCGCGAGCGGCGACGACCGCTCCAGCCCGCGGGCCTCCTCCTCGGGGTGGATGACGGTCCCCCAGTACCGGTCGAAGAAGTCCGCGTGCTTCGCCTCCTCGTATAGCTGTGTCGTGACGAACATCTGGTCCTCGATGCCGTCGAGGACGACCCCCAGGGGCGCGAGGTCCTCGGTGACCGCCTGTTCGCCGGCCCCGAACAGCGCCAGCGTGCGGCGCAGCGCCTCGAAGCCCGGGTCGCCGAGGTCGCCGATGCGCTCGCGGTCGGCCGAGAGGTCGATGGCGTGGGGGTCCCAGTGGCGCTCGACGGCGTTCCGGAAGTACCGGAACGACCGCGCGTCGTGGTCGATAGCCAGCCCCGTGTGGCCCGTCATACGTCATCGAGTGGCACGAACCGGCATAAAGCCTCGCCAACGCCGGACCCGTGGCCCGGCGTTTCCCACGGCTCTCCGGCGGTTCGGCGTCCGGACCGGCTCGTGGTTCCGAGGACCCGGGAGCAGTTCGCTCATAGTGATTAGCGGAAGTCTTCGTAGCTTCTCGACAGACAGCACCTGGCGGCCGAAGCTGTTGACCGCCCACCGTCGGTAGCCAGTTCCCCAAACCACTTCGGGGGTGGGACTTCGGAAGGGGCGGCGCGCTCGGCGACGGCGGCCGACGCAAGCACCGCAGTCCCGAGCGAAGCGAGGGACGAGGAGCGCAGCGAGGGTCTCGCGAACGGAGTGAGCGAGACCTCGGAAGGCGAGCGAAGCGAGCCTTCCGGTGCCCCCGAGTCGAGCGCGCCGGGGCTTCCGATCACCGAGCAGCAGTGCGGTTAGTTTCAAAACCTTATCTGAACAGTGCTCTCGTCGCCAAACCAAACGTCTTTGGGAGCACGCGCCCACCTCCCGACAAATGGTCGACGCCCTCACCTGGGTCCTCGCTGGGGTGGTCATCTACTGGCTCGCCGTCGCCGTCCTCCGGTCGCGGGACCTGCTCCCCGACTCCGTGGGTGCCCAGGGGCCGCTGCTGACGCTGCACACCCGCCGCGGAATCGCCCTGCTGGAGTGGCTGGCCGGCCCGAAGCGCTTCTGGCGCGCGTGGGCGAACTTCGGCGTCGGCGTCGCGCTGATGGTGATGGCCGGCGCGTTCGTCTACCTCACCCAGGCGGCGCTGCTGTCGCTCCGACAGTCCGAGGGCAGCCCCGTGACCCAGCCCCGGAACGTCCTCGTCATCCCGGGGGTCAACGACTTCCTGCCGCTGTCGGTCGCCCCCGAGATAGTCCTCGGCCTGCTGGTCGCGCTGGTGGTCCACGAGGGCGGTCACGGCCTGCTCTGCCGCGTCGAGGACATCGACATCGACTCGATGGGGCTGGCCTTCCTGACGCTTATCCCCATCGGCGCGTTCGTCGAGCCGGACGAGGAGAGCCGCCTACTGGCCTCCCGGGGGGCCCAGACGCGGATGTTCGCGGCGGGCGTGACCAACAACTTCGCCATCACGCTGGTGGCCTACGCGCTCCTGTTCGGCCCGGTCGCGGGCTCCATCGCCGTCGCGCCGGGCGCGCCCATCGGGGGCGTCTTCCCGGGGTCGGCGGCCGCCGACGCCGGCATCGCCCAGGGCGACCGCATCGTCGAAGTCGCCGGCGAGACGGTCGCCGACGAGGGTGCGGTCGCGGCGGTGCTCGCGAACACCACCGGCGAGAGGGTGTCCGTGACCCTGGCCGACGGCGACGAGCGCGAGGTCAGGCGGTCGCTGCTGGTCACGGCGACCGCACCGGCGGCCCCGCCCGACCTCGGGACCAACGCCACCATCGTCGCCGTCAACGGCACGCCGGTCCGCACCGAGGCGGCGTTCCGGGCGGCGCTGGCGAACCGGACCGTGGCGACGGTCACCACTGCGTCGGGGGCGACCTCCACGTTCCCCGCGGGGTCGTTCGTCGGCGTCACGCCGAACGACCCGCTCGCCGCCGCGGGTGCGCCCGCGGGCGGGACGATGGTCGTCACCACCATCGGCGGCGAGCGCGTCGTCTCGACCGCGGACCTCCAGCGCGTGCTCGTGGACACCAGTCCCGGGGACGTGGTCACCGTCGAGGCGTACGTCGACGGCGAGCGGCGGACCTACGAGGTCACGCTCGGCAGCCAGCCCGGTGGCGACGACGGCTTCCTCGGGGTCAGCCCGGAGCCCGGCGTCAGCGGCCTCGAGGTCAGCGACCTCGGGGTGCGGTGGTACCCGGCGGGCCTGTACCTCGGCCTGCTCGGCGGCGGCGACGGCGGCACCGGCGGCGTGCCGGTCGCCCAGTCGTTCCCGGGCCGCGTGTTCCTCGCGCTGCTGCTGCCGGTCGGCGGCGTCATCGGGCTGCCGTTCAACTTCGCCGGCTTCACGGGCGGCGTCGGCGCGTTCTACACGACGACGGAGCCGCTGGGCTTCCTCGGCGGCGGCGTGTTCGTGCTCGCGAACGTCCTGTTCTGGACGGGCTGGATAAACCTCAACCTGGGGTTCTTCAACTGCATCCCGGCGTTCCCGCTGGACGGCGGGCACATCCTCCGGATGAGCACGGAGGCCGTCGTCTCGCGGCTGCCGGTCGAGCGGGGCCGGGAGCTGACCCGGACGGTGACGACGGCGGTGGGGCTGCTGATGCTGGCGGCGCTGCTGCTGATGCTGTTCGGGCCACAGCTACTCTGACAGATTTTCCCGGGCGGCCGACGGACGCTGGCTGGCGAGAGGCGGCCGGAGTATCCGGCTCGAAGCCGGCGTGGCCCGGCGGTCCGGAGCGGCGGGACCAGTCCGGCGACGCTACTCCCCGAGCCCGTGCTTGTCGTTGAACTCCTCGGGCGTCTCGGGGAGGCGCTCGAAGTCGGTGTCGAAGTACGTCTCGTGGTGGCGGATGGTCTGCTCGACTATCCACTCGCTGAACGTCTCGTCGTACTGCCACTCGTCGTCCGGGCTGTCCACCTCGAAGCGCCCGTCGGTGGCGATGGCCACGTAGACGTGGTAGAACCCCAGGATGACGTCCGCGAAGTCCTTCGCGCGCTCGCCGCTGTCGGCGCGCTTGCCGGCCAGTTCCTCGCGGCCCGCGTCGGTCAGCTCGAAGTACTTGCGGTCGGGCTCGTCCTCGCGCTCGATGCGCTCGGCCCAGCCCTTCTCCTCGAACTTGTAGAGGATGGGGTAGACCGACCCGTAGGAGGGCTCCCAGTGGCCGCCGCTTATCTCCCGTATCTCCTTGAGTATCTCGTAGCCGTACCGGGGCTTCTCGTCGAGAAGTTCGAGCACGAGATACGAGACGAGGCCTTTCGGCGGACCGCTCTTCCGCATCGTCCGAGGCTTTAAAACCCCGCTCCCGAAAGGGTTTCGGTCGTGACAACGCCCCGATTCACCCGCTCCGCACGCGAACCAATTGGTAAGGCCCTTGTCGTCCCCTCGCCTAGGCCCGCGCATGGAGCCACGGACGCCGCCGGAGACCGAGGAGGGGTGGTTCGCGCTGCACGACCTCCGGACCGTAGACTGGGACGCGTGGCGGGCGGCCGACGACGAGCGGCGAAAGCGGGCGCTCGCGAGCGGCGTCGAGTTCCTCGAACGGCACGAGAACGTCGAGGACAGCGTCACCGGCGCGTCGGCGACCTACAGCGTCCTCGGCCACGGGGCCGACCTCATGCAGGTCCACCTCCGGCCGGAGCTCGCACACCTCGACACCATCCAGCGGCAGTTCGAGCGGACGGAGCTGGCGGCGTTCACGGAGCGGACGGACTCGTACGTCTCGGTCACCGAGGTCAGCGGCTACATCTCCCGGGCGTTCTTCGACGACGAGGGCGAGGTCGAGGACGCCGGGACCGAGCGGTACCTCCGGACGCGGCTGTACCCCCAGATACCGGACGCCGAGCACGTCAGCTTCTACCCGATGGACAAGCGCCGGGACCCCGACTACAACTGGTACGACCTGCCCTTCGAGGAGCGCGCCGAGTTGATGGAGGGCCACGGGGCCATCGGCCGCGACCACGCGGGCGCGGTCAAGCAGATGATAACGGGCAGCGTCGGCCTCGACGACTGGGAGTGGGGCGTGACCCTCTGGGCCGACGACGCCGTCGCCATCAAGCGGCTGCTGTACGAGATGCGCTTCGACCCCTCTTCGTCGCGGTACGCCGAGTTCGGGCGGTTCTACGTCGGCCGGCGGGTCGCGCCGACCGACCTCGACGCCCTGCTGGCCGGCGAGCCCGTCGGCGAGGACTACCGGACGGCCGACGGAGCGGCCGACGCGGACCGTGCACCGCCCGCGGGGCCGCCGGGCGAGGGCGCTGGCTCAGCGCGGGACGACGGTGCCGCCCCGCCGCCGGGCGGGGACGGAGCGGCCCCGTCCGGCGAGGGTGTTGGCCCAGCGCGGGGCGACGGTGCGACCGCGGGCGGCCCGCCGACCAACGGCGCGTCGCCGGCCGGCGGGGCCGACTCGGTCCGCGAGGCGCTGTCGGACCTCGACGTGTACGCCGGCCAGCCCCACGGCGAGGACGTGTACGCGATGGTGCTCTACTCCGAGGCCGACCCCGACGACCTCGCCGACGAGGTGGCGGGGCTCCGGTCGAACTTCGACCACTACGACACCCACGTCAAGACGGCCGTCTACGAGGGCAACTGCGAGGAGAGCGCGGTCGTCTCCATCTGGGAGACCGAGCGCGCGGCCGGGACGGCCGCGGGCTTTCTGGAGGACCTGCCCGGCGTCGTCCGGCGCGCGGGCGACGTCGAGGGCACCTTCGGCACGATGGGGATGTTCTACACCGTCGAGCCCGAGAGCCGGGAGGCCTTCGTCGAGAAGTTCGAGACCGTCGGCGGCCTGCTCGCCGACATGGACGGCCACCTCGAGACGGACCTGCTCGCGAACCGCGACGACGAGAACGACATGTTCATCGCCAGCCGGTGGGAGTCGAAGGACGACGCCATGGCCTTCTTCCGCAGCGACGCCTTCGCCGACACCGTCGACTGGGGCCGGGACGTGCTCGCCGACCGGCCGCGGCACGTCTTCCTCGCCTGAGATACCGTAGCGGGACGCCGGAGCCGCCACACTCGCTCCGCTCGGCGCGCTCACCGGTGACCGCGGTGAAAGTGGCCACCTCCGTCGCCCGCCCCGACGCAATCGGCCAGTCTCGACCCGAACGGGCGGGGTTCGGAGCCGTCCCAGTCTGGCACCGCCTTCGCACACCCGAATTCCTTTCAACGGTGACTCCCTAGGAACGGCCATGACAAAGCGCCACGTCTCCCTGCCGGCGGAGGCGGCCGCGGACGTCGCCGACTTCGTCGACGAGGTCGACGACCGCCTGTCCGGCAGCGAGGACGCGAACGAGGTCGTCCGGGAGGTACTCGCCGACCTGAACGGCGACCGCGAGGCCTACGAGCGGTGGCAGTCCGGGGCCACCGTCTCGGCGGCGACGCGGGCGCGCCTGCGGAGCTACGACCCCCGGAACGCGACCATCGAGAGCGAGTACTACGCCGAGAAAGAGGAGTCGAAGTTCGCCGAGAGCAAGCCCCTCCAGTGGCTCTGGCGGCAGTTCGACGCGACCCCGCTCGCGGACAACGTCGACCTCGCGCTGCGGTTCCGCGAGATGCTCGCCGAGCACCTCTTCGAGGAGGCCGGCGAGAACCTCCGCATCTTCAAGGGCGTCACGATGACCTACGGCCACAACATCTCGGTCGGCGACAACACGGTCATCCACGACGACGTCCACCTCGACGACCGCGGCCGCCTCACCATCGGCGACCGCGTCAGCGTCAGCGACGGCGTCCACATATACACCCACGACCACGACGTCGTCGACCAGACCGAAGTGAAGAACTACCACACCATCGTCGAGGACGACGTGCGGCTGACCCTCGACGCCGTGGTCCGCGCGGGCATGAAGGTCGGCGAGAACGCCCTCGTCGGCGGCCGCGCCTACGTCCAGGGCGACGTCCCCGCCCACCACATCGCGGTCGGGATGCCCGCGAAGAGCGTGAAGGTCAAGCCGGGCTGGGAGTCGGTCGCCGAGCCACTGGAGGACGCCAACCCCAACCGCCAGGAGGACCGTCGGCTACCGGACGCCGTGCCCGACGACGTCGACCAGTTCGACGAGTTCCAGCGGGACCTCCGGCCGCCGGACGGCTGAGGCGTCACTGTCGTCGCATCGCACGCTGTCACGAGTAGCGGCGCACCGCGAGCGACGGCGACGCCAGTCGGCCGGGCCGTCGCCCGCGTCAGTCGTCCGCGGGGGGCTCGTCCTCGCTACCGCCGTCGCGCCACCGGCCGACTTCGTAGCGCGCCCCGTCGACCAGCAGCGCCAGCGCGGCGACGCCGCCGACGAGCCCGGTCAGCAGCTCCGGGACGCCCACCCAGACCGGCAGGTACAGCGACACCCAGCCCTGGACGCGGTAGAAGTGCCGCGCGAGGAAGCCACCGTTGCTCGTCCGGCCGTCGCCGCCGGGCGCGGCCACCGAGCCGTTCGGTACCTGCTCCTCGGCGAGGCGCTCGCCGTCGAGACTCAGCCGGTCGGCCTCGTAGGGCAGCCCCAGCTCCCGGGTGCCGTCCTCGCGCACCGCGACCCGGTGCTGCCAGACCACGTCGCCGGCGGGCGTCACCTCGACGACGCGGTTGTTGTAGGTGTCCACGACGAGCGTGTTGCCGTTCGGCAGGCGGTCGGCGTCCCGCGGCCAGTTGGTCAGGCCGGTGCCGCCGTACGTCCACACCACTTCGCCCGTCTCGACGTCCACCTCGACGACGCGGTCGTTCTCGCTGTCGGCGACCAGCAGCGTCCCGCTCGCCGGCAGGCGCATGGGGTTGTGCTGCTCCTGCATGACGGTGTGGTTGCCGGGCCGGCCGACCACGTCCACGACCTCGTTCGTCTCGGGGTCGACCTCGACCACGACGTCGAAGTTGCGGATGGATAGCTGGAAGTGGCCGTTCGACAGGCGGTCGATGTCGTTCATGTGGGTCCAGTCGCCCTCGGTGACCCGCTTCTCCGGGCCGCCGTAGCGCTCGCGGAACTGCGAGCCCTCGCCGAGGTGCCGCTCGGCGGACCACGACCACGTTATCGTCCCGTTCTGCGCGACGGTGAACGCCCGGTTGTTGCCCATGTCGATGATGGCCGTCTCGCCGTTCGCGAGGCGGTCGGCGTCGTGGACCTCGTGCCAGTGGATGGTCTCGTCGTACCACGAGTAGTTCCAGACCACCGCGTTCGACGGGTACTCGAGCTCGAGGACGCGGTTGCGCACACAGTGGTCGTCGAAGCGGTCCCGCTCCAGGTGCTCGGCGGGGCAGTCGGCGGCCGGGACCTTCTTGGCCGTCGAGACGAGGATGTTGCCGCCGTCCACCACCTCCGCGTCGAACACGCGGGTGTCGGGCGGGTCGAACTGCCAGACCACGTTGTTGTCGGCGTCGACTATCATCGCCCGGCCGTTGTTGCCGAAGCCGCCGAAGCTCTGGACCGATATCAGGGTGCGGCCGCGCTCCCCGTCGGCGGGCGCGGGGTGGCTGCCCGGGTCGGCCGTCGGTCCCTCGGGGCCGACGGTCCCGCCGGCCGTCGCGGCCTGCAGGCCGAGGAGGGCGACCGAGAGCACCACGACGACCGCGAGGGCGACGCGCCTGCGACGCTCCATGTAGCCCGTGTCCGTGTGGTCGGCCCTAACTCTGACGGTCCGCGCCGCTCGTGGGTGGCTCCCGTCGGGCGGGCCCACCGTCGCCCCGGCCGGCGGCTTCGAGGACCGTCGGCGCGCTCGCGTGGTCGTCGGTCGACGTGTACGCGCGGTCGCAGGACGGCGCGGCGGTCGGGGTGAACTTTCTTCTCCGAGGCCGCCGTACGGGGGATACATGTACCGCGCCAGCCTGACGGAGGGCTTCATCGAGGCGGACGCCTACGAGATGGACGACCGGGGCGTCGAGCTCTACACCGAGGACGGGGAGCTGATGGCGTTCGTCCCCTACCAGAACCTCGTGGCGCTGACGGACCTCGAGGTCTACCCCCACGAGCCGGACGAGCTGAGCGTGATGTAACTGTTCGCGTGACGTCGAACGCGATGTGACCGCGCGCGACGGGCGCGCGGGCGAAGGGGGGGGGAGGCGTGGGGCGAAGGGGGCGTGATGTGAACGCCCGCGGGCGAACGCGGAGCCGGGCCAATCGACCGTCGTGGCGTCCGCTCAGCTGTACCGCTCCTCGTTCCACGGGTTCGCCGTGTTCGAGTACCCGCGCTTCTCCCAGTAGCCGCGCTCGGGCTCGGTGAGGAACTCCACGCCCGTCACCCACTTCGCGCCCTTGTAGGCGTACTTGTGCGGCGTGACGACACGGAGCGGGCCCCCGTGGTCCCGCGGGAGCGCCGCGCCGTCGTAGTCGGTGACGAACAGCACGCCCTCGCGCGTGCAGTCCGCCAGCGGGAGGTTCGTCGTGTAGCCGTCCAGCGCGTGGAACATGACGTGGACGGCGTCGTCGCGGACGCCCGCGCGCTCGGCAACCTCGGTGAACGGCACGCCGGTGAACTCGCAGTCCAGCTTGCTCCAGCCGGTCACGCAGTGGAAGTCCTGGCGCTGGGTGACCGTCGGCAGGTCGCCGAACTCCGCCCACGACAGGGCGAGGGGCTCCTCGACCGCGCCCCACACCTCGAACTCCCACGCCTCCGGGTCCCAGTCGGGCGTGCCGCTCTTCGAGAGGACCGGGAACTTCTCGGTCTCCCGCTGGCCGGGCGGGAGGCGCTCGTCGCCGAACTCCCTGTAGAGGTCGGTGACGTCCGTGACGCTCATGGTCGTCCGTTCGGAGAGGCAGGTAGTAAGTCCACCGCAACGGGGCGGGACGCCGCCGGCGGTCCGCGCCGACTAGCGTCGCCGGACGCGGCGGACCGGCGGAGTAATCGTGGCGTACACACCGGCGCGACGAGGTAAGTCGGAGCCGGAAGAGAATAAGCCGGAGGCGAACGGCGGTAAGTCGCCGCCGGAGGGTGGTAAGTCGGAGATAGCATCCGTATCCGCCTCTATAACAAAGTACGCGTCCGGTTTTCCCCCGATGGGATGTCGCAACAACAGCAACGAACCGAGGTCATGGAGGCGACCGAGCGGACCGGACGGGACCCGTCGGTGCTGGCGGCGGGGGCAGCGGTGGTCCTCGCACAGTACCACTTCTTCATCCGCGGCAACCGCGAGCTAGGGCTGTTCGTCGGGCTGTGGCCGCCGACGATACTGGCGTTCGCGTCGTACTTCAACGACCGGCGCATCTTGCAGCGGCTGTCGTCCGGGCCCGCGTCGGGCATCCGGGAGTCCGTCGAGCGGATGGTCCGCGGCCGGTAGCCCGCGCGAAAATTCCGCCGTCGGAATTCCGTAAATACCACATCGGAGAACAATAATTGAGGATACGACAACCACAATTGTGAATGAACGTAGATTCGTTTCGGAGGTCGTAGTCGCTGCCCCGTCAGAGTTAAATATCCCCCTGTTGAACGAACCACCGGTCAATGCCGAAGGTAGAGATCACCATCCCTGAACACCTCGAGATGCAGGTCGCCCAGATGGTCGACCAGGGGGAGTTCGTCAACCGCGAGGAGGCGGTCGAGGAGCTCCTGTCGACCGGGTTGAAGGCATACAAGACCAGCGGACCGATGGACGACGAGGCCGACCCCGGTCTCGAGGACGACGGGATGATGGGCCACGAGGACGAGTACGTCTTCTAGGACCGCCCGCCCTGTCCCCGCGCCCTCTGCGGCGGGTCGCGGCTCCGAACGGCCAGCCACGGCTCCGGGCGGTCGAGCGACGGCGGCAGCGGCGGCGCTAGGAGTCGCCCGGCAGCGGTGTTGCCGGTCGCCGGGCGGCGGCGACGAGGCGTATCACCCGGCGGCGCTGGAATCGCCGGGCGGCCGGACTGCGAATCGCCGCGAGGCGGCGGCGATGGGGGCCGCGGGTGCGTCGCGGCAGCCGTTGCCGTGCGCTCCGAGCCGACGACGGTTCGCGGAGAGCGCCCCGGCGGCGTTGCTGCGCCGTCCGGCGGCCCGCGCGAGCGCCGTAGCAGCGTCCCCCACGAGTCCCGTGCGGAGCGAGTCGGCGCGTTCTGGGAAATCCTTAAACGGGGACCGTTCATACGGTCCCGCATGCACAAGGACGAACTACTCGAGCTCCACGAGCAGATGGTCGTCATCATGGAGCACTTCGAGTCCACCGAGGACGTACCGGAGGGGCTGTTCGACCCGTACGACGAGCTAGACGTCGATCCGTCCGACGTCCACAAGTCCAAAAGCGAGCACAAGCACGCCGTGTTCGTGCTCGGCAACGCGCTGGCCTCGGCGATGAGCGAGGACGAGTTCTCCCAGGCCGGCCGCATCGGCAAGCGCATGAAGGAGCTCGCCGACGACGCCGAGCAGAAGATCTAGTCCGGCGGCCGTAGCCGGAAAGTATTAGTCGCGGACCGGGCGTTTGAACGATACAAGGCGTTTGAACGATCCATGAACGAGCGCACGAGGGACCAGGTAGAGACGTGGGATACCCGCCCGGTGTCGGGCGGGTACCGCGGGCTGGCGGAGCTCGCGGCCCGGGGGTTCTCGGGGGTGATATCGGCCCGCGGGACGTGGCTGTTCATGCTCAACGGCCGCGGCGTCGGCATCTACGGGGGCTCGCTCGACGTGTTCGAGGGGCGGGAGGCGACGGCGCACCTCGCGCCGGACCCGTCGCTGCCGCTCCTCTTCGCCATGCAGGAGGAGGGCGGCGACGTCGAGGCGAAGTACTACACCAACGACACGCCGCTGTCGGAGGCCGACCGGACGCTCACCAGCGGGAACTTCACGGGCTTCGTCGAGCTGAGCGAGAACGTGCTCAGCGGGGACTACTACGTCGTCTACTACGGGGGGCGGTCGATGAGCTGTGCGTTCGTCGGCGAGAGCGAGCGGCTGCTCACCGGCGACGAGGCCTTCGAGCGGGCCAACGACGAGGTGGGCATCTACGAGGTCCGGAAGGTCGACGTCGAGGTCATCGACATCCCGACCCCCGAGGAGCCCGACGAAGCGGCCGACGACCAGCAGCCCGCGGGCGGTCGGCAGGCCGACCAGCCACCCGCCGGCGACGGTCCGGTAGCGGACCAGCCGGGCGACGGCGACCAGCAAACCGACCGACAGCCGACGGGCCAGCCCGACGCGCACGCTGCTGGCGGCAACCAGCAGGCGGACGCGCCCGCCGGCGGGCAGCAGTCGGATGCGCCCGCTGGCGGGCAGCAGTCTGACGCGCCTGCTGGTGGCGGCCAGCCCGACGCGCCCGCCCCCGGGGGCCAACAGCCCGACCCCCAGGACGCCGCCGGCCAGCAGTCGCCGGACCGGGCGGCCGCCGGCGCGGACCAGCAGGCCGACCCGGAGGTAACCGGCCAGCAGCCGTCGGCGGGCCAGCAGCCGCCGGCTGGCGAGCAGCCACCGACCGACCAGCAGCCGTCGGCGGGCCAGCAGCCGCCGGCCGACGGACAGCCCGCGGCCGACCAGCCACCCCCGGGCGAGGGGGGCGACGCCGCGGATGGCTCCGCCGACGCGACGGCGGACGCGACCGGGACCGACGCGACTACCCCCGACGCGACCGGAGCGGGCGAGGCCGACCCCGCGAACGTCGGGGCCGCCGGCTCGGCGGCGGGTCCCGGCGACGGGACGGCCGGCGGCACGGCTGGCGACGCGAGTGCGGCGGGCGACGCCGCCACGACGGGCGACGCGAGCGCACCCGGAGACGGGGGCGCGACGAGCGAGGGCGCGGCCGTGGCCGACCTCGACGAGGCGGCGGCGGTCGGCGAGGACCCCGAGGAGGGCGTCTTCTCCGACGAGGCCGAGTGGCAGGAGGCGCGGACCATCCCGTCGCTCAATCCCCAGCGTAGCGGCGACGGCCGAGCGGCCGCGGGGGTCGACCCCCCGAGCGGGACCGGTGGCGCGGCCGGCGGCGTCGAGGTGGACCTCGCGGACGCGGACGACGAGCCCGCCGCCGACGCGGCGGGCGTCGGGACCGACGCGGGCGCGTCGCCCGCCGACGGCGGGGCGACGGGGCCCTCCGACGCCGCGCAGGCGACCGACAGCCCGGCGAGTCCGGGCGGCGCGGGCGGAAGCGCCGGCGGCACCGCGGACCAGGAGGTCGCGGAGCTACAGTCGCGGCTCCAGCAGCGCGAGACCGAGATGGGCAAGCTCCGCCAGCAGCTGACGGCCGTCCAGGACGACCGCGACGACCTCCAGCGCGAGCGCGACGCGCTCGCCGAGAAGGTCGACCAGCTGGAGGACGAGGTCGAGCGCCTCGAGTCCCAGCTTCGGGAGGCGCGGGCCGCCGCCGGCGACGAGGACGCGGCGGCCGGCACGCCGCTGTCGCCCGCCGAGGCGCTCGCCGGGACGAACTTCTTCGTCCGCTACGCGACGAAGGGCGGCGGCACCCTAGAGAAGGCCCACGGCGGCGACGTCGACCGCGAGGAGGTCAACAACAACCTCCGCCTGGAGCACCACACGCGCTTCGAGCAGGACGAGGTGGTGGTCGACGGCGAGCCGTTCGACTCGTTCCTCGCGGGGACGATGGAGTCGGCGTTCGTCACGTGGGTCGTCGAGAAGCTGCTGTACGAGATCCGCGACACCAGCTACGAGGGGCGGCTCCGGGACGTCTACGACGCCATCCCGCGGATAGATCGGGCGGAGCTACAGGGCTCCATCACCGTCGAGTACCGGGAGGACGGCGAGCAGTACCGCGACGAGGTGACCTTCGACGTGGTGCTGCGCGACCGGATGGGCAATCCGCTAGTGGTCGCCAACCTCAACGACGGCCGCGACCCGACGACCGTCGAGATGATGGAGTCGCTGGTCGAGGACGCGACGAAGGTCAAGGAGAGCCACGACACCCTCGGCGCGGCGATGTTCGTGACCGCGAGCTTCTTCCAGCCGGGCGCGCTGGAGACGGCCGACGAGGCGGCCGCCAGCGGCCTCCTGAGCCGCGACAAGCGCGCCAGCTTCGTCACCGACGCGAGCACCGGCGGCTACCACCTCTGTCTCGTCGAGAACCGCGGCGGGGACTTCCACGTGAACGTCCCCGACATGTGAGAGGGGGGCGTTGGGTCGGACCCGGCTCCGGACGGGTCCCGACCGTCCGCATGGTCGGAGTCCTGACTGTCCGCATGG
>CAZPIG010000011.1:26145-29046 GCA_964586205.1 uncultured Halobacteriales archaeon
CCGCATGGTCGGAGCCTCGACCGTTCGCAGGACCGGGGTCGGTAGCACGGACGACGGTGCGGTCAGTCGGAGACCCCCCCCGAACGCTACTGGATGGCTCCATCCGGACGCTACCGCGCCGGAGCCCATAATCATAAGTCGATGAGCCCGTAGGTTCAAGTCACTGCCCCGTTCATGTCGGGAAAAATCGACGTGGTGTACGCCACCGGCGCGCCGGACGGCGAGGCGGGCGCGCTGGACGAGCAGCCACCGCTCGCGGTTCGGGCGGTCGGGTCGCCGGCGGCCGCCGACCGCGAGGTCGCCGGCGGGGACGTCGACTGCGTCGTAACGGCCGCCGACCTCCCGGAGGGGTCGTGGCTCGACGTCGTCGAGACCGTCCGGGAACGCGACCCCGAGATGCCCATCGTCGTCAGACCGGCCGCCGACGCCGACCACGCGTCGCTCGCCAGCGAGGCCGTCCACCGCGACGTCGACGAGTACCTCCCCGCGGACGTCGCCGACCGCGAGACGCTCCGGGACCACGTCGCCGCCGCGGCGGGCGGCCGGGACACCGCCACCGGACCGGGGGGTGTCACGGGCGCGCTGCTGGTCGTGGACGACGGGGGCGTCGTCGTCCACGCCGACCCCGCGGTCGAGGGGGGCCTCGGCTACGACCCCGCCGACATCGTGGGCGACCCCATCGGCGAGATACTGCCCGAGCGCTACCGGGAGTCCCACGAGGCCGCCATCGAGCGGGCGCTCGCGCCGGACGCCGACCGGGAGGGCTGGCGGTACGCCGAGTTCCCGCTCGTCGCGGCCGACGGCACCCCCGTCCCCGTCGCCGTCTCGGTGCGCTCGTTCGGCCTCGGCGAGCGCCGGTACTTCGCCGCCGTGGTCCAGCCCGGTGCCGACCGGTTCGGCCCCGCGATGGCGTCGCTGTTCGCGACCGCCCGCCGGCTGATGGAGGCCGACAGCCGCGAGGCGGTCGCCGAGACGCTCGCCGAGTCCGTCGAGGGCGTGCTCGGCTTCGAGATGGCGCTCGTCAGGCTGTTCGACGCCGAGGCGGGCGAACTGGTGCCCGCGGCGATGACCGACGCCACCGCGGCCGTCCTCGGCGACCGGCCGACCTACGCGCCCGGCGAGGGCCACCCCGGCGAGGTGTTCGCGTCGGGCGAGCCCGCCGTCTACGAGGACGTCGCCGAGACGGACTCCGAGGACGTGCCGGACGTGACCGGGGCCTCCATCTACCTCCCCATCGGCAGCTACGGCACGCTCAGCGTCGGCTCGACCGTCACGGGGACCTACGACGAGGCGGACCGCCACGTCGCGGAGCTGCTCACCTCGGCGGCCGCCGCGGCCATCGAGCGGGTCGAGCGCGAGGCCGAGCTACGGACCTACGAGACGGTCCTCGAGACGGTCGGCCACCACGTCTTCATGCTGGACGAGCGCGAGCGCTTCACCCTCGTGACCGGGCCGCTGGCGGACCTGCTCGGCCGGGACCGCGCGGACCTGGAGGGCGCACACGTCACCGAGGCGTTCGATGCGGAGACCGTGGACGCGGCCCGCGAGACCGTTCGGGAGCTACGCTCCGAGACCGGGCTGGCCCGGGACTCCTACGACGTGACGCTGTCGACGCCCGACGGCGACGTCCCGGTCGAGGTGGAGCTGTCGCCGCTGCCCGGCGACGGGACCCCCGGCGGGGCCGGCGTCGTCGGCGTGGTCCGCGACCGGACCCGCCTCGCGGAGACCAAGGCCGAGCTCCGGGACGCGAGGGACCGCTTCACCTACCTGTTCGAGAACATCCCCGACGCCGTCGTCGAGGCCGAGTACGTGGACGGCGAGCCCGTCACCCGCAACGTCAACCCCGCCTTCGAGGAGGTGTTCGGCTACGCCGCCGAGACGGTCGTCGGCCGGCACATCAACGACCTCGTGGTGCCGGAGGACCGCCGCGAGGAGGGTCGCCGCATCGACCAGCGCGCCATCGGCGGCGAGCAGGTGGTCGCGGAAATCCGCCGCCAGACCGTCGACGGTCGCCGGGACTTCCTGTTCCGCGGGGTCCCGTACAGCCGCGACGAGGGCGTCCGCGGGTTCGGCATCTACACCGACATCACAGAGCAGAAGCAGCGCGGCCGCCGGCTGGCCGTGCTGAACCGCGTGCTCCGGCACAACCTCCGCAACGAGATGAACCTCGTGCTCGGCTACGCCGACCGGCTCGCGGAGGCGCTCGACGCCGAGGCCGTCGGGGCCGACTCGGAAGCCCTGGAGGCCGGCGAGCCCGGGGCGCTGGTCGCCGCGCTGCGCGAGCAGGCCCGCTCGGTCGTCGAACTGGGCGAGGAGGCCCGGGCGATGGAGCGCGCGCTGGACCGGGACGACGGCGGCGACGTGGTCGACCTCGCGGCGCTGGTCCGCACGGTCGTCGCCGACTGCCGGTCGGCGCACCCCGAGGCCATCATCACCGCGGACCTGCCGGAGACGCTGTGGGTCCGCGGCGGCGAGTCGCTGGCGACGGCCGTCGAACAGTTGGTCGAGAACGCCGTCGAGCACAGCGACCGCGACCACCCGCGGGTCGTGGTGTCGGCCGGGCCGCGCGAGACGGCTCCGGACGAGTGGGTCGCGGTGCGCGTGGCCGACGACGGCCCCGGCATCCCGGCCCACGAGCAGGTCCCCGTCAGCGACGAGCGCGAGGTGACACAGCTCGACCACGGCAGCGGACTGGGGCTGTGGGTCGTCGCGTGGGTCGCGCGGTCGCTGGGCGGCGAGGTCGACTACGCGGAGAACGAGCCCCGCGGCAGCGTCGTGAGCGTCCACCTCCAGCGGGCCGCGCCGCCGACCGAGGCGGCGGGCGCGGCGGGCGAGACGGTGGACGCGGACGGGTAAGGTCGTTTGGGCCGTGGCGGTCGGGGGTGTTAACGTTAGCTCCGA
>CAZPIG010000012.1:0-13959 GCA_964586205.1 uncultured Halobacteriales archaeon
GGAGGCCGGTCCTGCGGCCGGCCGGCGTCGGGGGAGCCGGCTCCGCGACCGGCCGCCGTCGGGGGCGGTCAGTCGCTCCCTCTACTCCCAGAGGAGAGCACAGGGCAACTCCGGTTCGACGACCCGCAGCATCGCGTAGCCGATGCCCGACACCCCGTGGAAGAACGTCGGGTCGAGTATCTCCCGGGTGTACGAGAGGGTGCGGTAGTAGCCGGCCTCCCGCTTCCGGGCGAGGACGCCGCCGAGCAGGGCGCGGGCCTCGCCCGCCAGCCGACCGCGGCGTCGCTCCGCCTCCAGCAGGAACTCGGCGCGGCCGGCGTCGCCACAGCAGAGGTGGTCCATCTCGCCGAGTCCGTCCTCCGGGAACCCGTCAACGGCGCGGGTGACCCCGCGGGTCACGCGGTCGTCGTCCACGTACGCCGCCATGCCGAGGCGGGCGAGGCCGACCCCGCTCCGGCCGTGACACCACTGGTCGAGCGCCGGCCCCGTCCACTCGCGGAAGTCCCGCCAGTTGTGCTCGTCGTCGAGGTAGTTGGCGTCCTCGTGGGCGAGGGCGTCGAGGGCGGCCGTCCGGTAGCGGTCCTCGCCGGTCGCGCCCCACAGCCTGACGAGCGCGTAGGCGATGCCGGCCGTTCCGTGGGAAAAGCCCGTCAGCGGCGGGCGGTCGTCCACCGCCTTCCAGGCCCGGGTGCCCGCGACCTCGACGCGCTCCTCCAGGAGGTGGTCGCCGCAGGCGCGCGCCGCCGAGAGCACCCCCGGATTCTCGTGGCGGTCGTGGACGGCCAGCAGGCCCAGTATCGTGCCCGCGCTCCCCCCGATGACGTCGTAGGTGTCGTCCGCCTCGACCAGGTCGTCGGTGACCGACTCCGCGAACCCGGCTGCCGTCTCGACCAGCGCCTCCCGGCCGAGGAGGTCGCCGACCGCCGCAAAGCCGTAGGCGAGCCCGCCGACGCCGCCCGTGCCGCCGTGGCTCCGGAGCGAGACCAGTTCCAGCCCGGTGTCGAGCGCGTCCCGGAGCGGGTCGAGCGTCGTCAGCGCGAACTCGCGGTAGCGGTCCTCGCCGGTGACGTGGTACAGCGCCGCGCCGAACAGCGCGATGCCGGGCCGGCCGACGTACAGCGACCCCGAGGCCGGCTGGATGGTCAGCGGCTCCGGGCCGTCCGGGCCAGACATCGGTTCGACCGACGCCCAGTGGTGGTCGCCGTCGGCCGTCTCCAGGGCCGCCTCCCGGACGTCCTCGAACAGCGCCCGGGCCTCGCCGCGGAACTCGTCGTCGCTCGCCGCCTCGCGCCCGGCCGACCCGGCCGGCTGGCGCGGGTTCGGGAGCGCGCCGAAGGCGCTACGGACCAACTCGACCTGCGCCCGCATGTCGGCCCGGTCGGCCGCCGCGATGCGGTCGCGTGCGCGCTCGATTCCCGGCCGGTCGGCGTCGACGCCCGTCGGCGAGTCGCCCAGCCGGATGGCGGTGTCGTCGGTCCGGCTGGCGAACCGCGGCGGGTCGAACCGCGCCAGCGTCCGGCATTCGGCGTCGAATATCCCCCACGGCACCGGGTCGGCGACAGTCCCGTCGAAGAATGGCACCGCGAGCGTCTCCATCTCGACGCCGAAGCGTGCCCCGTCGGCCAGACACTCCCGCGACGTCAACGAGTGGATGGTGCCCCCGTACCGCTTCGTCGACCGGTAGACGACGCGGTTCTCCACCGACGCCAGCGCGTCCGGGAAGCCGAGTTCCGCCAGCCGGTCGTCGTCGCGCAGGTCCAGCACCGTCTCGTAGGTCGTCTCGAACCCGTCGACGAACTCCTCGATGTATTCGCCCGGCGGATGCGGTGTGCCGTCGACGGAGGGGACGTCTCCGCGCCGGTCGATGCGCACCGGCTCGTACTCGACGGACATCACGTCCGTATCGACCGCCGTCACGTGGGGTAGCTCGAGGTCTCCCATCTCGACCTCGCCGGCGGTGAGACTGAACCCGGCGGTCGTCCGCGAGCCGTCGACGCCCTCGCCATTCGGGTCCACGAGGCCGTACGGGAGCAGGAGCGTCAGGAGCACGCTGTCGTCGACGAGTGCGCCGATGCTGGACTGGAGCGGTCGGCGGTCAGCCCCGACGTACGGGTGGCACACCGTCTCGGCGTCCACCAGCGTCGGCTGCTCGCCCGCCACCAGCAGGTTCTGGAACTGGCAGTCCCAGAGCTCCAGGAGGTACGCCACGCAGGTCAGCACCCCGGCCCGCCGGTAGTAGCGCTCGACCGCCGCCCCGTCCGCGCAGTCGGCCTCCTCCACCCACTCCATCCAGCCGTAGCCGTCCCTGCAGAGGTAGGTCGGCGTCTCGAAGTCGGGCGTCGGCAGGTGGTCGTCGAGGCGGTCGAACAGCCGGTAGAACGTCTCGCCGGCGTCGACGCTCCGCGGTTTGTACGCCACCTCGACCCCGGACTCGAACGCGACGCGCATCACCGCCCGCCCGTCGCCGTGCGTGTCCTCGGCCAGCGGTTCGACGTCCGTCACCGCGCCGAGGTCCTCGCCGTCGCCGAACCGGTCGGCGAGGGTGTCCCGGTCGGCGTCCAGCCGGCGGACGAACTCGCGGAGGAGTTCGTCGAACTGCCGTATCTGCGTGACGAGCAGTCGCGCGAACACCGGGTACTTCGTGCAGAATTCGACCAGGCCGCCGGAGAACAGGAAGTCGAGGAACGCCTCGTAGTACGCCGTCGGTGGGTCGTCGAACTCCTCGGGGTCGGCCTCGGCCAGTTCGGGGTCGTGGGCCGCCACGAACGTCTTGAACTCCACGTAGAACATCCGGGCGAACTGGTAGTCGAACCGGTTCCGGAACCACTCCGCCAGCCGTCCGACCACCGGCTCGGACAACGCGTCCCGGACCGGGTCGTCGGGAAGCCGGTCGCACGCGAACGACGCCACCGCGGCCGACAGCGGGGCGAACAGGAACTCGCGCTCGGCGACGTCTTCGTCGTCGTCCGAACGCCGGGGGCCCAGCCGGTCGGGCTGGTCGCCCGGGTCGCTCGCCAGCACCGACGTCACGACCTCGTCGAGGCGGTCGACCCACGCCGGCAGGGGCTCGTCGGCGGCCAGCCGGTCGGCGGCGATGGCCCGCCGGCAGTCCGCCTCGGTCAGCCCGTCGCGGTCGAGCCGGTGGGCGAACGCCTCCTCGTCCGGGAAGAGCTCGCGCCACGTCTCGAAGGTCTCCTCGACCGCCGACTCCTCGTGGGCTGCCGGTTCTATCGCCGACGGGTCGGCGAGCCGTTCGTGGAGCGTGCGCGCCCCGCCCGCGATGGCGCGCAGTTGCTCGCTCTCGAAAGCGGCCGGCATCTCAACACCCACCCGCTGCAGTCGGTCGTCGTTCCGGGTCCATCGCGCGGTCCAGCCGGAGGACCGCCGCTACAGCCGCCGGACCACATTCGATGCTCGCCATTGGCACGAAACTACAAAAGCGGGGCCGAACAAGTATATTTCGGCGCGGCCGGTCCCCATGCGTCGAGCCGCGGCGGGGCTACCGGTGGCCCGGACGCAACCGTCCGACGGCTCTCCCGGCCCTCGGTACGGGTGAAAGAACGCGTCGGTCGCGAACCGCGCGACGGTGGTTCAGCAACAGAAGGGGACGGTCCCCTCGCACGAGCAGCTCGACGGTTCGGTGTGCACTATTTCCTCAGAGTCGAACTCGGGGACGTCGAACTCCTCGTCGAACTCCGTCCGGCGGTACTCGCTCCCGTCGTCCAGGCTGTACTCCGTCTCGATGTCTGGCTGTCCAACTGACATCGTCGTGCCTTGCATCTGTAACTATATAGCATTTATTATGCATGGAAAGTATAAATTCCCGGGAATTACGAGCGAGACCTCCTCGACGACCGCCGGTGGCCGGGATGGAGACGGTTCGCGTCTGAAAACCGCGCTCGGCGGGACCCGAAGCGGATCAGTTCAATAGCAGATACTGTCGCAGGTCTCGTGGGAGTTCTTGCAGTAGCCGGTGCAGTCGGCGGTCATCTCCGCCCCGAACCCGTCCTCGCCCCACTCGAACTCCTCGTCGAACGCCGTCCGCAGGTCCTCGTCGCCGTCCTCGATGCTGTACTCCGTCGCGGTGGGTGCCTGAGAGAGTGACATCCACTGTCGTGGTATAGCCCCGCAAACTTCAATTTATTGTAATAAATTAGGTATGAATTATTTAGAATAGTCGTTCGTCAGAACGCTGTGGTGGGTGTATCGAACCAGTGCAATTTACCCGCCATCCGCCGGGAAAAAGCTCTTTGTCCGCTCGCCCGTCGACTAGAGCGATGAGCACGGGACCGTCGCAGGACCCGACGCCGCTGCGCGACGACGACGGCCTGCTGGAGCCGTTCGACTGGTACCGCGAGATGCGCGCCGACGCCCCGGTCCGGTTCGACCCCGAACGGGCGTGCTGGGACGTGTTCCGCTACGACGACGTGAAAACCGTGTTCGCCGACCCGGGGACGTTCTCCTCGGACCCGACGAGGGTCGGCGACGGGGGCGACGACGGCGGATCGCCGATGACCGACACCCCGATCTCGACCGACCCGCCGGAGCACGACCGGCTGCGCAGCGCCGTGGAGGCGGCGTTCCGGCCCGGCGCGGTCGCGGACCTCGAGCCGCGGATACGCGGCCTCGCGGTCGACCTCGTGGAGTCGTTCGGCCCGGACGGGGAGTGCGACTTCGTCGCCGACTTCGCCGAGCCGCTGCCGGTGTTGGTGGTCGCGGAGCTGCTCGGCGTCCCGCCGGCGGACCGCGGCCGGTTCGCGGACTGGTCGGAGACGGTCGTCGAGGTCCACCACCGACCGTCCGGGCTGGACGCCGACGACCGCGACGTGAACGAAACGATGGAGGAGCTGACGGCGTACTTCGGGGACGCCCTCGCCCGGCGGCGCGAGAACCCGCGCGACGACCTGCTCACGCTGGTCGCCGGGGGCGGCGACGGGCCGCCGTTGGAGGTCCGCGAGATGCTCGGGTTCTGCATGCTGATGATGCTCGGCGGCACCATCACCGTCGGGACGCTGCTGGGCAACGTCCTCCGGTGTCTGGCCGACCGGCCCGACCTGCTGGCCGCCTGCGAGGCGGGCGACTGCGACCTCGCGGGCGTCGTCGAGGAGACGCTCCGGTACCGGTCGCCGCTCCAGGCGCTCGCCCGGTACGCCGTCGAACCGACGACGCTCGGCGGCCACGACGTAGCGCCCGGGGAGACGGTCGTCTGCTGGCTCGGGTCGGCGAACCGCGACACCCGGCGGTTCGACGACCCTGGCGCGTTCCGCCCGGGACGGTCGTCGAACCCGCACCTCGCGCTGGGCCACGGGCCGCACTTCTGTCTGGGCGCTCACCTGGCGCGCCTGGAGGCGAGGGTCGCCCTCGAGGCCTTCTTCGAGCGGGCGTCCGGCGTCGACGTCGACGCCCGAGACCGAACGCCGGTCCGGAGCGATACGATCTCGCTCCACGGCGTCGAGTCCCTGCCCGTCGACTTCGACTGGTCGCCGTGAGGACGCCGGCCCGTACCGCCGCTCCCGGTTCGGGGAAGCCGCGTCTCGACGTAGTTCGGGAACCCGCATCTCGGCGTGGCTCGGGAAGCCGCGCCCCGGCGGGCCCGGCGGCCCGTCACGACCCCCGAAAGTCACGGGGTCTCGACGCGGGTCAGTTCAACAGCACGACCAGTGGCAGGCAGTCGAAGTACTCTTGTCGCAGTAGTGCGCGGTCACCTCCGTGCGGTACTCCTCGTCCTCCCAGTCGAACTCCTCGTCGAACGCCGTCCGCAGGTCCTCGTCGCCGTCGTCGATGCTGTAGCCGGTGGGTGCCTGTGATGCTGACATCCGTTACCACACAACGGACGACGTGTCTTAAATTTTTTCGCAAGTGCTAGAATATTTCCGGGCGGTCACTCCCAGAGCAGCGCACACGGCAGGTCGGGCTCGACCGCCCGGAGCATCGCGTAGCCGATGCCCGACACCCCGTGGAAGAACGTCGGGTCGAGTATCTCCCGGGTGTACGAGAGGGTGCGGTAGTAGCCGGCCTCCCGCTTCCGGGCGAGGACGCCGCCGAGCAGGGCGCGGGCCTCGCCCGCCAGCCGACCGCGGCGTCGCTCCGCCTCCAGCAGGAACTCGGCGCGGCCGGCGTCGCCACAGCAGAGGTGGTCCATCTCGCCGAGTCCGTCCTCCGGGAACCCGTCAACGGCGCGGGTGACCCCGCGGGTCACGCGGTCGTCGTCCACGTACGCCGCCATGCCGAGGCGGGCGAGGCCGACCCCGCTCCGGCCGTGACACCACTGGTCGAGCGCCGGCCCCGTCCACTCGCGGAAGTCCCGCCAGTTGTGCTCGTCGTCGAGGTAGTTGGCGTCCTCGTGGGCGAGGGCGTCGAGGGCGGCCGTCCGGTAGC
The DNA here is from genome assembly GCA_964586205.1 of uncultured Halobacteriales archaeon. GTDB lineage: Archaea > Halobacteriota > Halobacteria > Halobacteriales > CAZPIG01 > CAZPIG01. Next base: position 6,379 of record CAZPIG010000012.1, read on the forward strand.
GGTCCTCGCCGGTCGCGCCCCACAGCCTGACGAGCGCGTAGGCGATGCCGGCCGTTCCGTGGGAAAAGCCCGTCAGCGGCGGGCGGTCGTCCACCGCCTTCCAGGCCCGGGTGCCCGCGACCTCGACGCGCTCCTCCAGGAGGTGGTCGCCGCAGGCGCGCGCCGCCGAGAGCACCCCCGGATTCTCGTGGCGGTCGTGGACGGCCAGCAGGCCCAGTATCGTGCCCGCGCTCCCCCCGATGACGTCGTAGGTGTCGTCCGCCTCGACCAGGTCGTCGGTGACCGACTCCGCGAACCCGGCTGCCGTCTCGACCAGCGCCTCCCGGCCGAGGAGGTCGCCGACCGCCGCAAAGCCGTAGGCGAGCCCGCCGACGCCGCCCGTGCCGCCGTGGCTCCGGAGCGAGACCAGTTCCAGCCCGGTGTCGAGCGCGTCCCGGAGCGGGTCGAGCGTCGTCAGCGCGAACTCGCGGTAGCGGTCCTCGCCGGTGACGTGGTACAGCGCCGCGCCGAACAGCGCGATGCCGGGCCGGCCGACGTACAGCGACTCGGCGGCGGGCCGGACGGTGATCGGCTCCACGCCGTCCGCGCCCTCCACCGGCTTGGTCGACGACCAGTGGCGGCCGCCGTCCGCCGTCTCCATCGCCGCGTCGCGAACGGCGTCGAACAGCGCGACCGCCTCCGCTACGAGCTCCTCGTCGCCGGCGGGCCGGCGGCTCCCGGCCCCGCGCTCCGGCCTGGGGCTCGGGAGCGCCCGGAAGGAGTTCCGGAGGAGCTCCACCTGGGCGCGGCAGTCGGCGCGGTCGGCGGCCCGGATGCGGTCGCTCGCCCGCGACAGCCCGGACCGGTCGGCGTCCACGCCCGTCGGCTCGTTACCGAGGCGGATCGCGGTGCCGTCGGTCCGGCTGGTGAACCGCGGCGGGTCGAGCCGCGAGAGCGCCCGGCGCTCGGCGTCGTAGAGCCGCCAGGGCACCGGCCCGGTCACCGTGCCGTCGGACAAGGGCACCGCGAGCGTCTCCATCTCGACGCCGAAGCGCGCCCCGTCGGCGAGGCAGTCCCGGGAGACCAGCGACCGGACGACGCCACCGTACTCCATCGTCGCCCGGTAGACGACGCGGTTCTCGACGTCCGCCAGCGCGTCCGGCAGGCCGACCGCCGAGAGCCCGCCGCGCTCCCGGAGGTCGAGGACGGCGTCGTAGGCCGCCTCGAACCCGGCGACGACCGCGTCGACGTGCGCCGTCGGCGGGTGCGGCGTGCCGTCCACCGCGGGGACGTTCTCGCCCCGGTCGATGCGCGCCGGCTCGTAGTCGACGGACATCACGTCGGTGTTCGTCGCCTCCACCCGGGGGACCTCGACGCCGTCGACCTCCGCCTCGTCGGCCGCCAGCCCGAGGCCGGCCGTCAGCATCGGGAGCACGTTCCGTTCGCCGGTCACGTTCTCCTCGATCCGGTACGGGAGCAGCATCGTCAGGAGCACGCTGTCGTCGACCAGCGCGCCGGTGCCGGTCCTCGAGGGCCGCCGGCTCGACCCGACGTGCGGGTGACAGACCGTCTCGGCGTCGACCAGCACCGGCTGCTCGCCCGCGACCAGGAGGTTCTCGAACTGGCAGTCCGAGAACTCCAGGAGGTACGCCACGCAGACGAGCGCGCCGGCCCGCCGGTAGTAGCGCTCGACGGCGGCCTCGTCCTCGCAGCCCGCGTACTCGAACCACTCCATCCAGCCGTAGCCGTCCCGCGGGAGGTACGTCGGCGTCTCGAAGTCCGGCGTCGGCAGGTGGTCGTCCAGCCGGTCGAGCAGCCCGTAGAACGCCTCGCCGGCGTCGACGCTGCGCGGCTTGTACGCGACGGTGACGCCGGACTCGAACGCGACGCGCATCACGGCGCGGCCGTCGCCGTGGGTGTCGTCGGCCAGCGGCTCCACCTCGCGCACCGCGCCGAGGTCGCCGCCGTCGCCGAACCGCTCCGCGAGGGCGGCCCTGTCGGCGTCCAGCCGGCGGGCGAACTCCCGGAGGTGGTCGTCGAACTGGCGGACCTGGGTGGCGAGCAGCCGCCCGAACACCGGGTACTTCACGCAGAGTTCGACCAGCCCGCCGCCGAAGAGGTACTCCAGGAACGCCTCGTAGTAGTCGGTCGGCGGCTCCTCGAACTCCTCCGGGTCGGCGAACGCCAGCTCGCGGTCGTAGGCCCCGACGAACGTCTTGAACTCGACGTAGAGGACGCGGGTGAATCGGTGCTCGAAGCGCCGCCTGAGCCACTCCGCCATCCCGCCGACGACCGGCCCGGGGAGGCTGCGTTCCACCGGGTCCTCGGGGAGCCGGTCGCGGGCGAACGACGCGACGGCGGCCGACAGCGCGCCGAACGCGGGCTCGTCGCGCTCCGGGTCGGTGTCGTCCGACCCGTCGCTGGCGTCGTCGCCGTTCGACCGCCGGCGCGGACCGAGCCGGTCGGGCTGGTCGTCCGGGTCGCTCGCCAGCACCGACGCCACGAGGTCATCGAGCAGGTCGACCCACTCGGGGAGCGGCTCGTCGTCGACCAGGCGGTCGGCGGCGATGGCCCGTCGGCACTCGGCCTCGGTGACGCCCGCGTGGTCGAGCCGTCGGGCGAACGCCTCGTCGTCGGGGAACTGGTCGCGCCACTCGCCGAGGACCTCCTCGACCGCCGCCCCGTCGCGACCCGCCGACTCGACGGCGTCCGGGTCGGCGAGGCGCTCGTGAAGCGTGCGCGCCCCGCCGGCGATGGCGCGTAGCTGGTCGTGGTCGAAGGCGGCCGGCATCTCAACCGCCACCCGCCGGCTCGCCCCCGTCGCTCGTCGAGGTCGACTCGGCCGCGGACCCGGACTGCGGTACGCTCGGTGGCACGAAAATACAATACCGAAACCACCCTAAGTATATTTCGGCGGTATCGGTTCCCGGTAGAAATGTCCGTTCGTCGCCTCGCAGAACTCCCGGGCGGCCACCGGTACGGTCCCGACGGTGACCTCTCCGCACGTGGAGACGAGTATACAGTGATCGGTTCGGTTGCGGAGGCTCGCCGCGAGCGCTCGACGAGGGTCGGTCCGGCAGCCAGCCACTGGCTGCCGGCAATTCCGAGACTCGACCGTCGTCCTCAGGCACAGCAGAGGCGGATCGAGTCGTACGTCCAGTCGCCGACGTCGTTCTGGGCAGCGTCGTGGTCCTCGCGCTCGAACTCCTCGTCGAACTTCGCCCGGAGGTCCTCGTTGCCGTTCTCGATGCTGTACTCGGTGGATGGACGTGATGCTGACATCCGAACTGTGCTTGCGCGTGGAGTGACTTCAAAATGATTACTGGAATCGGATAATTTCCTGTATCGTCCCAGGGGATGGCGATTCGTGGCCCGCGCGGGCCACCGTCACGGGGCACCGCGCCCGGCCGCGCCGGAGTCTTACTCCCAGAGCAGCAGGCAGGGCAGGTCCGACTCGACCACCCGAAGCATCGAGTAGCCGATGCCCGAGAGCCCGAGAAACAGCGTCGGGTCCGTCACCGCCCGGACCTTCGGGAGCTTCCGGAAGACGCCGGCCTCGCGCTGGCGGTCGACGACGCCGCCGAGCAGCCCGCGGGCCTCGCCGGCGCGCCGCCCGAGTCGCCGCTCGACCTCGAGGAGGAACTCCGCGCGCCCGGCGTCGCCGCAGCAGAGGTGGTCGTAGTTCCCGTTGCCGGCGGCCGGGAAGGTCGCGATGGCCCGCTCCAGCCCGCGCTCTACGCGGTCGTCGTCGACGACGGCCGTCATCCCCAGCCGCGCCAGCCCGATGCCGCTCCGGCCGTGACACCACTGGTCCGGGTAGGTCTCGGCGTCGACCGGCTGGCGGCGATCCGGCCAGTTGCCCGCGGCCTCGGAGTACGCCCGGGACTCGTACTCGACGGCCTCGACGGCCGCGTCGCGGTAGCGGTCGTCGCCGGTGACGTCGTACAGCCGCGCGAGCGCGTACGCGATGCCGGCGACGCCGTGGGAGACGCCGGTCAGCGGCGGGCTGTGGTCGACCGTCTCCCAGACGCGGACGCCGCCGTCGGTCTCGACCCGATTGTCGAGCAGGTGGTCGCCGCAGTCGACGGCCGCCGAGACGAGCGCCGGGTCGGCCCGCCGGTCGTTCGCCGCGAGCAGCCCGAGGAGGGTGCCGGCGGCCCCCTCCAATACGTCGTAGGAGTCGTCGCCCGCGACGAACTCGCTATCGACGACGTCGGCGACGGCGACCGCCTCCTCGACCATCGCGGGCTCGTCCACCAGGTCGCCGAGCGCCGACAGCCCGTAGGCGACCGCGCCGACGCCGGCGGTGCCGCCGTGGAAGCCGAAGTCGCCCCCCGTCCGCCCCTCGCGGACGTCCTCCCGGAGGGGGTCGACCGCGGCCAGCGCGAACTCCCAGTAGCGGTCCTCGCCGGTGACGCGGTAGAGCGCGCCGCCGAACAGCGCGATGCCGCACCGGCCCGCGTACAGCGACCCGTCGGTGGGCCGGAGCCGGAACGACCCGTGCTCGTCCGCGCCGGGGCCGGTCTGGGGCACGACCGAGGTCCAGTGGTAGGTCCCGCCCCGGTCGACGAGCGCGGCGTCCTCGACGCGGTCGAACAGCCGCCGGGCCTCGGCGACTAGCTCGTCGTCGCCCACCTGCCGCCGCCCCGGCGAGGGGGCCTCCGCCGTCGGCGTCAGCGGGCTGGGGAGCGCGCCGAAGCTCCCGCGCAGCAGCTCCACCTGCTCGGCTACGTCCTCGCGGGAGGCCGCCCGGAGGCGCTCGCGCGAGCGCGCGAGCCCCGACTCGTCGGCGTCGACGCCGACCGGCTCGCCGTCCATCCGGACCGCCCGCTCGTCGGTGCGGGCGGTGAACCGCGGCGGGTCCAGCCGCCGGAGCGCCCGCCGCTCGGCGTCGTAGAGCGCCCACGGCGGCGCGTGGGTGGTCCGGCCGTCGACGAACGGGACGGTGAGGTCCTCCACGTGCACCCCGAAGCGCGCGCCGTCCCGGAGCGCCACCCAGCTCCCGAGCGACCACAGCAGCCGGCCGTACCGGCTCGTGGCGCGGTAGACGACGCGGTTCTCGACCCCCGAGAGGGCGTCGTACAGCCCGACCTCGTCGAACAGCCGGCCGTCGTCCCGGAGCTCGAGGACGGTCTCGAAGGTCGTCTCGAAGCCGTCGAGTAGCTCCGCGAGGTAGCCGTCCGGCGGCCGCTGGGTGCCGTCGACGGCCGGGACGTTCTCGCTACGGTCGACGCGGGCCGACCCCTCCTCGACGGTCATCACGTCCGTGTTGGCCGCCTTCACCTGGGGGACCGGGACGTCGTCTAGCTCGACGGCCTCCCCGGAGACGCCGACGCCGGCCGTCGCGGCCGTGGCGTCGTGGCTGCTTTCGGAAAAGGTGCTCCGGACGCCGTACGGCAGCAGCATCGTCAGCAGGACGCTGTCGTCGACGAGCGCGCCGAGGCCCGACGCCCGCGGCTTGCGGTCCGAGTGGAAGTACGGGTGCATGACGGTCTCGGCGTCCACGAGGACGGGCTGTTCGCCCGCCACGACGACGTTCTCGTACTGGCAGTCCGAGAACTCCAGGAGGTACGCGAGGCAGGTCAGCGCGCCGACCCGGCGGTAGTAGCGCTCGACGGCGGCCTCGTCCTCGCAGCCCGCGTACTCGAACCACTCCATCCAGCCGTAGCCGTCTCCCGCGAGGTAGGTCGGCGTCGCGAGGTCCGGCACGTCGAGGTGGTCGTTCAGGCGGTCGAGCACCCCCGAGAACGCCTCGCCGGCGTCGACGCTGCGGGGCTTGTACGCGACGGTGACGCCGGACGCGAAGGCGACGCGCATGACCGCGCGGCCGTCGCCGTGGGTGTCGTCGGCGAGGGGTTCGAGGTCGACCACCGGGCCGAGGCCGTCCTGTGGGGCGTCGTGTCCGTCGTCGTCGCTTCCGATTCCGTCGTCGTCGCTTCCGATCCCGTCGTCGCCACCCCCGTCATCGTCACCGAAGCGGTCGGCGAGCGCCTCCCGGTCCGCCTCCAGCCGCCGCGAGAACTCCCGGAGGTGGGCCTCGAACTGCCGGAGCTGGGTCACGAGCTGTCGCGCGAACACGGGATACTCGACGCACATCTGCGCGAGGCCGCCGTCGAAGAGGAAGGCGAGGAACTGCTCGTAGTACTCCGTCGGCGGCTCCTCGAAGTCGTCGGGGTCCGTAAACGCCCGGTCGCGGTCGTGGGTCGCGACGAAGGTCTTCAGTTCGACGTAGAGGACGCGGGTGAAACTGCTCCCGAAGCGCCGGCGGAGCCACTCGGCCATCGCCCAGACCGCTGGCTCGGGGAGCGCGTCCTGGACCGGGTCGTCAGGTAACTGCTCTACGGCGTGCTCGGCGATGGCGGCCGAGAGCGGGCCGAACCGGCGCTCCTCGGCCCCGGTCGGGCCGTCGTCCGACTGGTCGGACCCGGCGTCGAGGTCCTCGGAGTCGTCGAGGCGCTCGGGGACGTCGCCTGGGTCCCGGGACTGGACGGCCGCGACCACCTCCTCTAAGCGGTCGACCCACGCCGGCACCGGCTCGTCGTCGGCCAGCCGCCCGGCCGCGATGGCCTCCCGGCACTCCGCCTCGGTCACCCCGGCGCGGTCGAGGCGCTGCTGGAAGTCCGCCTCGGTCGGGAACTTCGCGCGCCACTCGTCGAGTACCTCCCCGACTTCGTCGTCGTCCCGCCCGTCGGGGACGACGGCCCCGGGCTCGTCGAGGCGCTCGAAGAGCGTCCGCGCGCCGCCGGCGATGGCCCGCCGCTGGTCGTCGTCGAAGACCTCAGCCATGGTCCCACACACCGTGATTGACTACCGGTCGCCGGGACCCGCCGCCGGTCCGGACCCGCACCGACCGGTGGGGACTGTCGCCGACGGGGACCGCCGTCGCCTGCATCCGGTTCGAAGACACGAAAATACAATACTCGGTGTCTGCCAAGTATATTTCGGATAGCGGGGTGCTCCGTCGGCCGCTGTGGCGGGGACGGGGATTCGCCGTCGTGACGGCGCTTACTCCCGGACCTCCTCGAGGACCGTCTCGCCGCCGCCCGGTCGGGACTCCCACTCCCACTCGTCCTCGACGCGGACGCGGCCGTCGTCCAGTCGCTCCGCCACGCCGACGGAGTGGCCCGTGGCCGTCCCGCCGTCCTCGTTCATCTGGACGTACCGGACGTCCCAGCGGCGGCCGTCGAACGTCCCGACGAGGTGGCCTTCGAGGACGGACCCGCCGGCGTAGGTGGCCGAGAGCCGGTCGCCGTCCTGGCTGAAGTGGAGTCGCGTCTCCGCGCCGACCTCGCCCCCGTCGTTCTCGACGGCCGCGAGCGTGCGCCCGTCGAGCGAGATGTCGCCGGTCACGCACGGAGTTCGTGGAGCCGTGACTTAGTTCCTCGCGGGCCCGTCGCTCGCGCGTCGCGGGGGAGGGGCGGAGCGCGGCAGTTCGTGGTGGTTCGATTCGACGGAGCGGAGTGGTCGCGGTCCGGGCGGCGCTGTGCGGTTTCAGTGTCGTCGAGCGAGTCGGACGGAGCTGTGCGGGTTCAGGCCGTCGAGCGAGCCGGACGGAGTTGTGCGGAGGCGGTCGTGGTGCGGTAGCGGTGCGGTTCACGGTGG
>CAZPIG010000012.1:14059-26581 GCA_964586205.1 uncultured Halobacteriales archaeon
ACCGCTCGCTTGCGCCATGAGTTCCGAGCCCGCGGGCGGCGGGGACTACCCCGGACCGCTTTCCGACCCCGCGGTGCGCCTCGAACCCTTCGACTGGTACCGCGAGATGCGCGCCGACTCCCCCGTCCGGTACGACCCCGAGCGCCCGGCGTGGGACGTGTTCCGCTACGAGGACGTCAAGGCGGTCACCGCGGACCCGGAGACGTTCTCGACGGACCCCCGCGTCTCGAAGTACTCGGACCCGAACCGGGACGCCTCGCCGATGCGCGAGACCATGCTCTCGGCCGACCCGCCGCGCCACGACCGCCTCCGTGGCGTCGTGGACGACCTCTTTACGCCCGAGGCGGTCGCGGACCTCGAGCCGGCCATCCGCGAGTTCGCGGCCGACCTCGCCGACGACGTGGCCACCGGCGGGGGCTGCGACTTCGTCGCCGACGTCGCCGACCCGCTGTCGAAGGCCGTCGTCGCCGAGCTACTCGGCGTCCCCGAGTCCGACCGGGACCGCTTCTCGCGGTGGGTCGACGCCATCGTCGACGTGACCATGCACCACGGCAGCACCATCGAGGAGGACCGCGCCGCCAGGGACCGCCACGCGGGGACGATGCAGGCGATGAGCGACTACTTCGCCGACGCGCTCGCCGACCGCCGCGCGGACCCACGCGACGACCTCGTGACCCGCGTCGCGACGGGGACCCACGGGGGCGAGGGCCTCGACGTCCGCGAGATGCTCGGGCTCTGCATGCTGATGATGTTCGGCGGCACCGTGACGACGAAGAACCTCCTCGCCAACGCGCTCTGGTGTCTGGGCGACCGCCCGGACCTGCTGGCCACCTACGAGGCGGGCGACGGCTCCGTCGAGGGGCTGGTCGAGGAGACGCTCCGGTACCGCTCGCCGCTGCAGGCGCTCGCACGGTTCACGACGGAGCCGACGGAGTTCCGCGGCCACAGCATCGACGAGGGCGAGACCGTGGTCTTCTGGCTCGGGTCGGCCAACCGCGACGGGGCGGTGTTCGACGCCCCCGAGGAGTTCCGGCCGGACCGGTCGCCGAACCGCCACCTCGCGTTCGGCTCGGGCATCCACTACTGCCTCGGCGCGCCGCTGGCCCGCCTCGAGGCGGAGGTCGCGCTGACGGAGGTGTTCGACCGACTCTCCGACATCGAGGTCGACACCGACGGCTTGGAGCCCATCGAGACCGCGTCCAAGCTCGTCTACGGCGTCCAGTCGCTGCCCGTGAGCGTCGACCGGACCGGATGAGAGCCGGACGAGTGGCTGCGGTCGGCTCGGACCACGGCCACAGCGCGCCCGTCGGGCGGGGCTCCACGCGGACGCCGGAAAGAATCCGCCGTTCGGTCGCCGGTACACTCGGACTGCTCGCGGACCTACACGCAACAGAGGTCGAGCGAGCCGGTGCCGCCGCCACCGCACTCGTCGCAGTAGGAGGTGCTGGCGCGGTACTCGTCGGGATCCTCCCAGTCGAACTCCTCGTCGAACTCCGCCCGCAGGTCGTCGTCGTCGCCGTCGATGCTGTAATCGGTGGGTGCCGTATTCCGGGACATCCACCCATCAATTTTCACGGTGGTACTTCAATTTTCCCCCGGCACTGTTACGTTAGATTAGAACTCCCGAAAATCAGCGTAGACAGTTTCCGAACGCAGTGGTGATAGCGTCGGGGGTTCCGGCGGTGCACCTCGTGGCCGCCCGCGCCACGAGGCTTTTGTCCGCCCCCGGTCAACCCCCGGCAGTGATAGTCGTCGCGACGGAGGACTTCGAGGTCTACCACGAGGTGGTCACCGAGCTACGCGAGCGGGACGCCACGTTCACGACCGTCGAGCCCGGCGACCCGCTGCCCGAGGGGACGACGGTCGTCATCGTCGGCCCCGACGACGCGGTGCCCGACGCGGCGACGCCCCGCGACGCCGGTGGCGACCAGGCGGGGGACGACAGTCGGCGCTCGGGGAGTGACGACAGTCGGCGCTCGCACGGCGACGCCGACCGTCCGACGGACGACCCGGAGCGCGCGACCGACGATGGGGGCATCCCGGGCATCGTCGCCCGCGCGGGCCACCCGCGGCGCGCCGTCGAGTCGGCGCTCGCGCTGGCGCGCGGGGAGACCGGCCGGACCGTGGTCGGCGTCGACCCCGGCACCCGCCCCGGCGTCGCCGTGCTCTCGGGCGACGTCGTGGTGGCCGCCTACCAGGTCCCGCTCGCCGACGTGCCCGACGTGGTCCGCGAGGCCGTGGCGGACGCCGTCGACCCCGTCGTCCGGGTCGGCGACGGCGCGCGCCTGCTCGGCCGGCGCATCATCGAGGCCTTGGACGAGGTTCGGGTCGAGCTAGTCGACGAGACGGGGACGACCCCGACGCTCGGCACGGGCGCGCGTGGCATGGGCGACGTGCTCGCCGCCGTCAACATCGCCCGCCGGTCCGGCGAGGCGGTCGAGCGCCGGCCCGTCGAGCCTACCCGGGGGGAGCTTCAGGTCATCCAGGAGCGCTCCCGGGAGGCCTCGGCGGGCAACCGCGCCATCGACGAGGCGCTGGCCCGCCGGGTCGCGGCGGGCGAGTTGACCATCGAGGAGGCGCTCGCGGAGCACCGCGGGGACGGATAGCCGCGGGGCGTCGGCTCGAACCGCGAGGCGTCGGCCCGGGCCGCCGCGCTATCCGTCGCCGACGACCGCCTCGGCCTCTATCTCGACCAGCATCTCGGGGTCGACCAACCCGCTCACCTCGACCAGCGTCGTCGCCGGCCGGGCGTCCCCGAACGCGTCGGCGTGTGCCCGGCCCACGGCCGGCCAGTCGTCGGCGTCGGTGACGTACGTGCGCGTCCGGACCACGTCGTCGAGGCTCGCGCCGGCTTCTTCGAGCGCGGCCGCGACGTTCTCGATGGCCTGGCGCGCCTGTGCCTCGGGGTCGCCGACGCCGACGAGGTCGCCCGCGTCGTCCGTGGCGGTGGTCCCGGAGACGCGGACGACGTCGCCGACGCGAATCGCGCGGGAGTAGCCGACCCGCTCTTCCCACTCGGTGCCCGAGGAGACTCTGGTTCGCATCGTGTGTGGTGGGTGTGTTGGGTGGGGGCTTGGGCGTTGTGTGTCGCTCTATCTGCTCGCTGATTCCTCGCGCTCGTTCGACGTTCCCGAAACCGCGCCACTCCGGCAACAGCGACTGCCTCAACTACAGCGACCGCCTCAACTACAGCGACCGCCTCCGTTCCAGCGACAGCGACTGCACCGCCCACCACCGCCGCGGTCGCTCGACGTTCCTGAAACCGTCCCCGCTACAGCAACAGCGACCGCACCGCGACCGTTCCGCACCGCAACCGCGCCGCTGCGTTCGCTCGACGTTCCTGAAACCGCGCCGCCCCCGCTCCGCACCGCCCCCCGCCCCGCGACGCCCAGCCGCTAGCGCTCGACGACACCGACCCCGCACGGCACGCACCGCTCTCCGCCACCGCGACCGCCTCCGGGCAGTCGCCGACAGTGAAACCCCACCACGCCGCTACTCCCCGTCCCGAAACGCCGCCTCCGCGCGGCGCATGACCTCCCGAATCGGTAGGTCCGTCCCCGCTGCGACGGCCGCGGCGTCGTCGTACTCCGCGCTCACGTCGACGACCTCACCGGCGTCGTCGGTGGCCACCTTCACGTCGACTCCGTGCTCGTCGCCGTCGACGGTGACCGTCACCGCCTCGATGCGGCGGTCGGCCACCCAGCGGTGGTCCACGCGCGACTCCCGGACGCCGAGCGTTCCCGTCTCGACCGCCAGCCGCCGCGCCACCCGGCCGGCGTCGGCCGGGTCCGCGACGACCTTTACCAGATGACCGGGACGGGACTTCTTGCCCGTCAGCGGCAGCACCGACACGTCCAGCGCGCCGACCTCCCGGAGCGTGTCCTGGAGCCCGCCGAGCACCTCCGGCGCGGCGTCGTCGAGGGTCGTCTCGAGGAGGGCGACGCCCTCGCGGACCAGCCCGCCCCGCGCCTCGCCGACGAGCGCGCGCAGGACGTTGGGACGGTCGGGCACGTCGTAGCCGCCCGCGCCGTAGCCCGACGCCGAGACGGTCGTGGCGGGCAGCGTCTCGACCCCGTCGGCGTAGTGCGCGAGGACCGCGGCCCCGGTCGGGGTCAGTAGCTCGCGCTCGACGGGGCCGCCGCGGAGCTCCCAGTCGGCGCGCTCGGCTAGCTCGACGACCGCGGGCGGCGGCACCGGGTAGGTACCGTGGGCGGTGTCGACCTCGCCGCCGCCCGTGGCGACGGGCGCGGTGACCACGCGCTCGACGCCGAGGTCGTCGAGCAGCAGCGCCGCGCCGACCACGTCGGCGATGGCGTCGTCCGCGCCCACCTCGTGGAACGTGGTCGCCTCGGGGTCGGAGCCGTGGACGGCCGCTTCCGCCTCGGCGAGGAGGTCGAAGACCGCGCGCGCGTCGGCGGCCACGTCGTCCGGGAGGTCCATCCCGGCGACGACCTCGCGGACCTCCGGGAGCGTCCGGGTGGGACCGCGGCCCTCGGCGTGGTCGTGCTCGTGGGAGTGGTCGTCGCCGGCGTGGTCGTGATTGTCGCCGGGAGCAGTGTCGTCACTGTCGTCGCCGCCGTCCCCGGAGAGCACCACGTCCACCTTCGTCGCGGCGACGCCGCACTTCTCGACGCGCCGGACGCGGTACTCGACGTCCAGCGCGTCCTCGACCGGCGCGAGGGCGTCCCGGTCCGCGCCGGCCGCGAGCAGCGCGCCGAGGACCATGTCCCCGCTCGCGCCCATCCGGCCGTCGAACGCCAGCGTCCGCATGCCCGCGGCTCCGGTGCGGACGGCGAAAAAGGGTGTGGTCGTCGCGCCCGCTCGCCGGGGCGGCTCGGTCCCGAACCGCTGTCGAAAATGGGTCCCCTTATCAGCGTTCGGGGAGCACCATCGCGCAACGATGGCTACGCCGCAGTGGCGAGGGCGGTCGGTGGACGGGTACCTCGGCTACCTCGGGGTCGCGCTCGCCTATCTCGTCGTCGGCATTCACCTCTTCCATCCGAAGCGTGGGTTCCCGCGGCTCGTTCTGCTTCTCTCCACCGGGAACCAGTCCCTGCTCGTCACCGACCCCCGTCCGCTCGCCTTCGTCCTCTCCGCGCTCGCCGTCCTCATCGGCGTCAAGCTAGCGATACTGGGCGTCGAGCGGCGGCGCGTCTACGCACTGGGGATGGTGCTCGTGGCCACCTACTTCGTCGGGTACTTCGCCTGGCACCTGTCGGGGCACGGCGGCTTCCTACCCGGGCGCGAACCCCTGTATCACGGCTTGGGCCCCGTCGAAGCCGTCGTCTCCCACCTCGCCACCTACCCCCTAGCAGCTCTGTCGAAACTCGCCGAAGCGGCGTTGTTCGTCGTGCTCGCGGTCCTGTACCGGAGGGAGTCACGGGGGACTCCCGGCGATTGACCGCACCGCTCCCCACCGTCTGCCGGTCCTCGTTTGCGCGGGGGACCGTCGTGCACCGCCTGTCCCCGGCCACCGCCACCGAACACTCGGACGGCACCGCTCGGCCGACTGACCGACCGCCGTCGACTCCGCGAAGAAAGGAGCCCGTTACCCGGCGCGGCCCGCGTCCACGTCGATGGCGTCGACGGGGCAGACGTCGACGCAGAGCATGCAGTCGATGCACTGGGCCTCCAGAGCGGGGTCGGCCTTCTCCTCGCTCTCGGGGTGGCCCGGCGTGTCCATCCACTCGAAGACGTCCACCGGGCAGTCCTCGATGCACGCCCCGTCGGCGATGCAGAGGTCGAAGTCCACCGCGACGTGGGTGCCGTGGATGCCCAGCTTCTCCGGCTCGTCGACCGGGCCCCACACGTCGTGGCCCTCGTGCTCGCCGACCTTCTCCCTGTTCTCGTGGAACAGCGGGTCGATGGCCATACGCTGACTGAGGGCCAACAGGGACTTAAACGTGTATGGTCGCCGGCGTGCATCCTCTCGAAGCCAGTGGCAGAGGGGGCGTCGAATCCCGTCGGCGAGGAGGAGGACGACGTCGCCGAGCACCGTCGTGACGCCGTGGCGGACGGGCCGCCACGCGAGTGCCTCGCTGGCCGTCACGTGAGTGCCGCACTGGCCGCCACGTGGGCACCTCGCCGGCCGCCACGTGGTCGGCTGCTCGAAGCCGACAGCTAGCCCAGCGGCGTGGTCGACTCGCCGGCCACGGTGAACTCCCCGACGCCGGCCGCCGTCAGGTCGAAGGTGTCGATGGACTCCAGGCTGCGCTCCGGCTCGTCGGCCAGCAGCCGGATGCGGTCACCGGCGAGCTCCGTGCCGTCGGACGCCACGACCCGGCCGATGCGGTCACAGACCGGCACGTAGCAGGGAATCGGCGGGAACGGCGGGTCCGGCCGGATGTCCTTGTCACAGCCGTCGAGCCGCGGGAGCCCCTCCGGCCCGGGTTCGACCGTCGCCACGATGTCGCCGCCGGGCACCACGGTCTCGCCGACCACCTCGCCGCTCCGAACGACCTGGATGCGAACCGTCTCGGAGCCGACATCGGAGTAGTCGGCGACCGCCTCGATGGCGTCGCCGGTGCCCCCGAGCGATATCTGGCCGATGGACTGGCCGGCCTCGCCATCGACGGTGCCGGTGCCGGCCACGTCGAAGCGCCGCCCCCGCTCTCCGAGGTCGACGGGGTCGAAGCTCACCGAGGCCGCCGAGACGCCGCCGAAGTTCACGCTGACGCCCTCCGCGCCGGTCTCGACGTTGCCGACGCCGAGCTTGGACTCCGGGTACTGGGTCTCGAACACTGCATCGCCGATGCCGCTGTGGAGGTTCCCGAACAGGCCGACGGACACGTCCCGCAGGCGGAAGCCAGAGGCCCCGCCCGCGACCAGGTCGAACGCCTGGAGGTTCTCGACGGCGTCCTCGCCGTCCGCGGCCAGCAGCCGGAGCCGATTGCCCCGCCCCTCCGTGCCGTCGATGGCGGCGACGACGCCGTCGCGGTCCCAGATGGGCCGCCAGCAGGGCAGCGGGAAGTCCGGCGTGATGTCCTTATAGCAGTGGTGGAGCCGCGGGAGCCCCCGCGGGCCGGGCTCGACCTCCGCGACCACGCCACCGCCCTCCACGACGGTGTCGGCCACCACCTCCTGGCCGTCGAGGACCTGGACGCGGACCGCCTGGGAGCCGACGTCCGAGTAGTCCGCCAGGGCCTCGATGGTGTCGCCAGTGGACCGGAGGGCGGCCGTTCCGATGGACTGTCCCGACTCGCCGCCGACGGTGCCGGCTCCGCTGAACTCGAAGCGCCGGCCCTCCTCGCCGAAGTCGAACGGGGCAAAGCCGATGGACGCGGCCCCGACGGTGCCGAAGACGGAGCGGACGCCGCCGTCCCCGCCGGTCGATACGACCAGCTCCTCGTTTTCGACGGCCAGCGAGGCGTCGCCGATGGCGGCGTGTCGGAGGCCGTCGTACAGCACCTCGTCGGCCGCCGAGGCGTCCCCGATGGGTACACTGTCCACGAGCGAGCTACACCCGGCGAGGCCCGCGGCCCCGCCGGCCGCCAGCGCGCCGAGTACCGGTCGGCGGCCGACGTCGCGGTCGTCGATGTGGTTGTCCGGGTTCATGTTGAACCGGCCAATAGGTAGGACTACCCCGCCAATAATCTTCCCCATAACTAACTAGTGTAATTTATATTAGTATGCTATGTAACTAGATTCGTCGCGGCAGAGGTCACGCCGCGGCGTGCTCGTCCACGCCAACGCCTCCGAAGTGGGTGGGGACGTCGTCGCTGGTGGCGACGTCGTCGACCAGCAGCTCGTCGCCCCCGCTCCGGGGGCGGGGGTCCGCGTCGCCGGGCGACCCTGGATTCCGCACCGGAGAGCCGATACGTGACGGCCATCGGCGACCGAACCGTGACGGCCGTCGGCAACCGAACCGTGACGGCCGTCGGCAGCGCTCTACTGGAAGCCGGTGGAGCCCAGCGCCTGCGCGAACACCGTGAACGAGCGCATCCCGAATCCGAAGATGTCACACTCGGTGATGCGGCCGGGGGCGAAGATGGGGTCCCACGGACAGAACCATATCTCGTCGATTCCCCACACGCTGCCGTCGGGGAGGTAGAACGGCAGGTCGATGTCGATGCAGTAGACGATCCAGAACCCGGAAGGCGACCAGACCCACTTGCACCAGACCTCGACGACGTCGAGGTGGGTGGACGGGCTGATGGTCGCGGACGACTCGAGTTCCGCTATCGTCGGGTCGACGAACGGCCCCTCTTCGAGGACGAGGTCGCCGTCGTCGAACAGCCGGAGGCCGTACTGCTCGGCCCCGAGGCCCTGGAAGTCCGGCTGGAAAGTGAAGCCGTTCGGCTCCTCGACGCGCTCGACGTCGACGAAGCCGAACCGCTGGCCCGGCTCGCCCTCGATGTTGCCGCGGCCGAGGAACCGCCGGGCCGACCCGAACGGGTCGTTCCGGTCGAGCGTGGTATGCGCCTGGAACGCCTCGACGTCGTCGAGGGGGACGCAGGTCCCGTCGTCGAGCCCGCCGTCGAAGTCCGAGACGACGAGGGTGTCGTTCTCGACCGTTAGCTCGGCGCTGCCGGTGGCCACCTGCCGGAAGCCGTCGAAGACGACCTCGTCGGCGCTGGTCGTCACCTCGTCGCCGGCGGCCGCGCCGAGCGCGTCGCGCGCGCTCGCAGTCCCCATCCCCGCCAACGCCGCGCCCGCTCCGGCTACGCCGCCGAGGAACTGTCTGCGCCGCCTGTTCACCGCCTCGGAGTCGTCGTGGTTCGGGCTGGAGTTCATGGTGTGACCCACGGTCTACGAGGGGGGATTTCGATATAAAAATTTATTCTAGATAATTATTGAAAAATATACTAGTTAGCTATATAACTAGATTTCCGGCTCCGACCTCGGGTGGGCGGGGACTCCCCCGTTCGGTCGCGGGAGCCTCGTCACCGGAGCCTCCTCGGCCGCCGGAGCCTTTTTCGCCCCGACCCGGAAAGGGAGGGACATGGAGAAGGCCACCATCGACGACCTGGAGTCCTACATGGGGCCCGCGGACGTCAAGCGCCCCGTCAGCGACGCGGTGGGTGCCGAGCACCTCGCGCTGAACTACTACGAGCTAGCGCCGGGCGAGAGCTTCGCCTTCGGCTACCACGCCCACCACGACCAGGAGGAGGTGTTCTACGTCCAGCGGGGCACCGCCACCTTCGAGACCGACGAGGGGCCCGTCGACGTGGGACCCGGCGAGGTCGTCCGCTTCGCGCCCGGGGAGTTCCAGCGCGGCGTGAACGAGACTGGCGGGGCCGCGGGTGACGACGCGGCGGCCGGGGACGACGCTACCGACGGCGAACGCGTCGTCGCGCTCGCGCTGGGCGCACCCCCCGACTCCAGCGACGCGGAGATACTGCGGGAGTGTGCGGACTGCAGCGACCGGACGCCCCAGTCCATCGAGATGACCGGCGACCGCGACGCCCTCGTGACGGTCTGCGAGGACTGCGGCGCGGAGACCGGCCGCTTCACCTGAGATGGCGGGCGTCCGGACCACGACCGGGGGCGACGACCGGCCCGTCGTCGTCTACGACGACGACTGCGGCTTCTGCACGTGGTCGGCCGAGTGGGCCGCCAGCCACGGCGACTTCGAGACAGTGGGGTTCTCGGAGCTGTCGGCCGCCCAGCGCCGACGGCTCCCCGACGACTACGAGGAGTGCGCCCACCTGCTCGCCGACGGGGCGGTGTACTCCTGCGGCGCGGCCACCGAGGAGGTGCTCGCGCGCGCGGACTCGCCGGTCCGCCACGCGGTCGCGGCGTTCCGGCGCGTCCCCGGCCGCGAGCGCGTCCGGGAGCCGCTGTACCGCTGGGTGGCGGACCACCGGTCGTGGTTCGGGCGCTTCCTGCACCGGTAGGGAGCTGTTCCGCCGTCGCGTCGACGGACGACCGTCGACCGACGCGCGGCAATCGCCGTCGGTGCGCGCGGCCCGGTTCACTCCACGCGCCGCCCCGCGTCGGCCGTCCCGGCGTCGCTCGCGGCCCACGCGTGGGCCGCCGCCGCGGCCGTCGCGAGCGCGAACGCCAGCTTCGGGCCGTCGCCGACGCTGCCGCCCCCGAGCGCCACCACCGTCGCGCCCGCGAGGAAGCCGAGCACGGGCGTCGCGGCGACGGTCGCACCGGTCGCCGGCGCGTCGCCGGCGGCGAGGACTGCCACCCCGTAGACCCCGAGGCCCGCTACGGCGAGGAGCCACGCGCCGAGGTAGAGGGTGACGAGGCCGTCGTCCAGCGGCGTGCTGGCGAGAGGGACCGCGGGCAGGAGGTGCGCGCCGAAGTGGGCGTAGATGGAGGCGTGCGCGCCGCCGACCGTCAGGGCGTAGCCGGCGCGTCTGGTGGTCTCGATGCGTCGTCGGCCGGTGAGTCGCCTGCCCGAGCCAGTGGCGAGGCTAGCGGTCCCGCCGCCCTGCCGCGCGGGCTCCGGGTCCACCGAGCGGACCCGCTCCAATGCGAGCACGCCAGCGAGGGCGAGGACCACGGGCACCGTCTCGACGAGGTGGTACGCGGCGGCCGACGCGCCGGGGGGGACTCCCGGGACCCGCCACGCGCCGGGGCCGTCGAACAGCGGGCGCGCGGCGAGGTGGGCGAGCAGGCCCGCGGCTCCGGCCGCGCCGGCGGTCGCGAGTCGGCGGGGATGGGTCGTCACGGCGCGACCGGCCGTCCGGGAGCCGGCTCCTCGGTAATGGGGCGCTTTCCCGGGGACGGTCACGACCGCCGGCGACGCTCCGTCCGCCAGCCGACGCCGGGCGCGTCGGGGTCGCGCGCGCTCGCCGTCCACGTCCGGTAGGCGGTGGCGGCCGCCACGAGCGCGAACGGGAGCTTCAGGCCGTCGCCGAAGTTGTCGACACCGAGCGCGACCACCGCGAGGCCGACGGCGACTCCCAGCGGCAGCGTCGCCGCGACGAGCGTCCCCGTCACGGGTGCGTCGCCCGCGGCGAGCAGCGCGAGGCCGTAGACGCCCAGCCCCGCGGCCGCGAGGAACCACGACCCGAAGTAGAGGTACACGAAGGCGTTGCCCGCCAGCGGACCGGGCGTCGGCACCGCCGGCAGCAGGTGCTCGCCGACGTGCGCGAGGACCGTCCCGGCCAGCCCGGCGACCGTCACGGCGAAGCCCGCGAACTCGCCGGGGCCCTGCAGCACCGAGCGGGTCCGCGCGAACCCCACCAACCCCACCAGCACGAGGACGACGGGCACCGTTTCGAGGAGGTGGTACGCCGTGGTCGACGCCCCGGGCGGGACCACGGGCACGCGCCACGCGGCCGGGCCGTGGAAGCGGGGCTTGGCCACGACGTACACGGGGAGGCTCGCGGCACCGGCCAGCCCGGCCGCCGCGAGCCGTCGGGGGTGAATCGGCATGGCAGGCCGACCGGACCCCACCAGCGGCCTTCGTAACTGGGTGGTTTCCCCGGTAAGCCGCGCTAGCCCGCTCGCCACGCCCGAAGGTGAAGAATAAACGACACATTTACGTACGGCCGGCCGCAAGGACGCCCGTGACTCCCGCGGACCGCGACTGGCGGATGTACGTCGAGGGCAGCGTCGTCGTCGTGGAGTTCCCGCCGGGGACGGTCTTCGACGCCGAGACGGCGGCGGCCGTCGAGCGTCGCTGGGAGGACGTCGTGGTGCGCGAGGGGGTGACCGGTCACGTGGTCGTCATCGAGGCCGAGGACAGCATGGACTTCGAGGCGCTCGACGCGGTGGAGTCGGCCGCGAGGACCGGGGTCGACCACGGCGTCCGGCGGTGGGCCGTCGTCGCCGACGACATCAAGCGACTGGCGGTGAAGAACCGCGTGGACGTGCCGGGCCTCGAGGTGCTGACGACCGACGACCGCGAGGAGGCGATGGCGTGGGCGGCTGGCGAGGGATGAGAGTCCCCCGTCACTCCTCGCGCGACTCCTCAGTTCCGTCCTCGACGCGGAACACGCGGGTCTGGAACCACTTCGAGGAGAAGACCTTGGCCGCCAACGTCCCCACGCCGACGAGCACCGTGAGGAAGCCGACGAGCACGCTCGGGTGGGTCCGGAGGTAGTGCACGCCCGTTGCGAAGATGGCCACCGTCGCGTCGACGCCCCGCCCGACGCCGCAGAACCACCCGCACCGCGACTCGACGACGTGGATGGTGGCCCAGTCGTCGGGGTTGGGCGGCAGCCGGGGGAGCAGCCACGCCCGTAGCTCGTAGTCCCGGACGTCGGCTCCCGCCTCGACCACGACTGCGTACTGGGTTCCGGTCCCCGGTGGGAGCACCCCCGCATCGACGACGTGTGCGTGCCCCCGGTTGGACCGTCTGTCGATGGACATCACCCGCTGGGTGGCCCCGCCGGGGCGACGGCCGTCGGGGCCGACGAGGAACAGCGACGCGTCCTCGGCGGTCCCGTTGTACCAGACCTCCAGCCACAGGTCCACCGATTCGTTCCGTCCCGCGGGGTTGACGACGCAGATGACGGCGGCCCCCCACTCGTCGGCGGCCACCGTGCTCTCGTGCGGTATGATGGTGAGGTTCGGCACGGTCGCGTCGCTGCTCGCTCGCCGTGCGGTGTTGCACTTGCCCGG
>CAZPIG010000012.1:26681-28670 GCA_964586205.1 uncultured Halobacteriales archaeon
AGACAGAACGTCACCCCGACCGCTGACCGCACCATCCTCTCCCCACCCCCTTGCGTCGTGTGAACGTACAGCAAGGCCCTACTTGAAACCACTAGGCGGCGTGGGGGTAGATGGCATCAGCGCGGCGGCCGTCGGCGCTGGCGCGATCCCGCCGCTACGTCGGCACCGACGGCTACCGGAACCTCATCGAGACCGAGCGCGTGGTCGTGGGGATTCGGCCGGACGAGGTCATCACGTTCGACGGGGGCAGTGGCTAGGAGTCGGGAGGGACGACTCCGTGGTGAGGTGGGGAGGTGTGAACGGGAGCTGTGAAGGGCCCGTGTGAACAGACGTGTGAGTTCGCTCGACCAGCTTCGGTCACCGCTCTACGCAGTTCTGTTCCGGGATGGCCCGAGAATACTTACCGGAAGGTGGGGTAAATTCCGCACGTCCGATGGCAACTGCCGATTCAGACTACTCCGACGACATCACCGACGCGGAGGACCCCGCCGACTCCGAGTACCCCGGCGTCCCTCGCGCACTCGGTCGGCGGCTCCGGCAGGTCCTCGGCCAGGGCCTGGTGTGGACGGTAGTCGCCGGCATCTACTCGTCGGGCGCGTTCCTGGTCGCACTCGTCGTCCACCCCGAGTTGGTTCCGTTCATGGCGATGGGGGCCACGACGCTCGTCATTCACGTCGTCGGGACGGCGGTCCGGGGCGAAACCGGATCGGGCTCCGAAGCGTCCCGACCCGTGGCCGGTGACTGGACGTGGCTCCACACGACGGTCACGTACGCCCTGGTCGCCACGGCACTGGGTGCACTGCTGCTGTGGTCGGCTACCGTGGCCTCCCTCGTCGCGGGGGTCGGCCGCCCCGTCGCGGCCGTCGTCGTGGCGTTCGGCTATCCGCTGTTCGACCGGCGGCTACGTCGGAGGGCGCGATACCTCTCGGTCGTCGGCGTCTCGACGGTCGTGGTCGAGAGGGCCGCTGTCGTGCTGTTCGGACTGCGGAACGTCTCGACAGAATCGTTCGAAACGGCCGAGCGACAGGCCCGTGCCTTCTACTGACCGTCGACGTGCTCGGTCAGCGCACACCACATCAGTCGGTCCAGCATCAGTGCGGTGACGACCACGAACACGACGAGCGGCGTCGCCACCAGCGTCGGGAGGCCGATAGTCGCACCGACGGTCGACAGGAACGCCGCGTTCAGATCGGCAGTGACGAGTGAGAGTGCTCCAATCACGACACTCGCCATCGCCATCGAGCACGCGAGTTCGACGACGAACTTCGCGAGGTACGCCGTGAACCAGTGCGGTAGCGGTGCGGGTCCGCGGGTGCCGTCGACGACCCACCGTTGGAACGACATCTCAGTGTGAGTTCGTCCTGGGGTGTCAACGTTAGCTTCGACCAGTGCGTCAACCCACCGTCGGGCGGGACTGAAAGGGGCCGGTCGCTGGACGAAGTCCGGCGACGGCGAGCCGAACGAAGTGAGGCGAGCGACGGAAGACGCAGCCCGCGTAGCGACCGCAAGGAGCGAGCAGGACCGTCTTCCGGAACAAGCACCGTAGCGACCGAAGGGAGCGAGGAGCGCAGCGAGCGCGTGGCGCGAACGAAGTGAGCGCCACGTTCGCGCGAGCGGGGAGGAACGACCCGCGAGCGCCGCGCGAGTCCAGCGACCGGGGGCTTTCGAAGTCCTGGTGAAGGCGCGTCTCGACAGTTACCGTGCCTTCGAAAGCCCCGCCGCGCTCGGCTCGGGGGCCTCGTTGCGCGCTTCGCTCCCTGCGGTCGCTGCAGTGCTTACGTCGGCCGCCGTCGCCGAGCGCACCGTCGGAGCAAGCTCCGACGAGCCTGCGCTCACTTCGTTCGCGCAGACGCCGCCCCTTTCAGTCCCGCCCGACGGTGGATTGAGGAAGTAGCCGTCGCTAACGTTGACACCCCTAGTTCGTCCCGGTATTACGTTTGAGTCTTCGGAAGCTGGAAGTCCCCTTCCGACGCTCCCGGGCTCACCGTT
>CAZPIG010000013.1:0-28336 GCA_964586205.1 uncultured Halobacteriales archaeon
CGGCGGCTCGCTCGACGGTCTCCGCCGCGTCGCCGCCGTCCGCAGCCGCGTCGCCGCCGTCCGCAGCCGCGTCGCCGCCGTCCGCAGCCGCGTCGCCACCGCCATCTCCCATCGTCTCCCCGTCGTTCGGGTCGCTCACGTCGGCTCACCCCCGTCGGCCACCGACTCGGGCGCGGGGGCGGCCTCCCGGTCGCGCTCGACGGTGGTCTCGGTCTCGTCGTCGTCCCGGTCGCCGCCGTAGTAGATGTCGTCGACGACCTCCATCGTCAGCTCGTCGGCCTCGCCGTCGAAGATGACCTCGCCGTCGCGGACCCCCAGAAAGCGGTCGCCGAACTCCCGGGCGATGTTCACCTGGTGGAGGCTCGTGACGGTCGTGAGGTCGTGCTCGGTCGCCGCGCGCTTCAGGTAGCCCATCACGTCGTGGGCGGCCTTCGGGTCGAGGCTGGCGACCGGCTCGTCGGCCAGGACCACGTCGGGGTCCTGGACGAGCGCCCGCGCGATGCCGACGCGCTGCTTCTGGCCGCCGCTCATCGAGCCGGCCCGCTGGCCCGCCGCGTCGAGCAGCCCGACGGTGTCGAGCGCCTCCAGCGCACGGGTCTTGTCGTCGTCGCCGTGCCACGTCAGCAGGCTGCGCACGAAGCCGTTGCGCGACAGTGCCCCGGTCAGCGCGTTCTCGAAGGCGCTCATGCTCTCGACGAGGTGGTGCTCCTGGAACACCATCCCGACCTCCTCGCGGCTGCGGGCCGCGGACGCGCCCGCTATCGAGACGGTGCCCTCCGTCGGCCGGGTGAGGCCGTTTATCAGCCGGAGGAACGTGGACTTGCCGGCCCCCGACGGGCCGAGCAGGACGACGAAGTCGCCCTCCTCTATGGCGACAGTCACGTCGTCCAGCGCGACGGTGTCCTCGCCGTAGACCTTGGTGACGTCGTCGAACGTGACGGCGGGCATGGTGGTTGTGAGCTCCGTTCTAGGACCGTGCGGGTCAGCCGAAGAAGCTTGCGTCGACGCCGAGCGTCTCCGCCTTGTCGATGACGACCTGGTAGTCGTCGACCGACGCCTCGCGCACGCCGTCGAACCAGAGGTCGTCGTCGGTGCCGGATTCGCCGTCAGCGCCGTAGAAGATGCGGTCCGACGCTTCGAGGAACGCCTGCTGGAGCGCGTCCTTCGAGGCGTCCGGTAGCTGGCTGCTGACCACGATGGGCGCGCGCGGCAGCCCCTGGTCCTCGTGGAGCGTCGTCGCGACGCTCTGCCAGTCCTCGGGCGACGGCCCGGACCCGGTGTCGCGGACGAATCCGCCCATGCCCGCGGCGTCGACCTGCTCCTGCTCTAGGAGATTGAACGCCTGGACGTGGCCGCCGGCGAACACCGGCTCGAAGGCGGCCTGGGAGCCGTTGCCCTCGGGGAGGTTGCCCACGTCGATGCCGGCCTCCTTCATCGCGGCCGTCGGGAACAGGAAGCCGCTGGTCGACAGCGGGTCGCTGAAGGCGACGCGCCTGCCCTCGAGCTGGGAGAGGTCGTCGATGCTGCTGTCGTTCCGGACCGCGATGAGGCTCTTGTAGGTCCACGTGCCGAAGCCGTGGCGCTGGAGGATGACCTCGGAGTTGCCGGTCTGGGCCCCGACCGCGGCGGCGAACGGCCCCGTCTCGGCGACGTCGGCCGTCCCCTGGCCGAGCGCCTGGATGACCGCGCTGTAGTTGCTCCCGACGTTCATGTTGGCGTCCAGCGCCTCGGGGACGTCGTAGTTGTCCTCGATGTAGCCCTCGAGGTAGTCCCGCAGCGGCGCGTACTGGACGTACAGGTCCTCCTGGGGGACGCTCGGCGAGAGATTGAAGTTTATCTCCGCGTTGCCGCCGAAGGTGACCGCCGGTCCGGGCTCGGGCGTGTCGGTCGGCTCCGGCGTCGACATCGGCGTGGAGTCGTCCGCCGGCTCCGGGGTCGGCGTGCTCTGATTGCCCATGCACCCTGCCAGCGCACCTACGATGCCCACCGCGCCAGCGCGTTCGAGGAATGTTCGTCTACTCCGCATGTGGGGACGCAACACGAATACGACCATAAAACGTTGCTATGTTTGTACTTTAAAAGGACGTATCGGTATATATTCTGAACGCGATTATATAGCGGTACGTATCCATCCGAGGGTGGTCGTTCGCGGACCGCCGGCAGTCCGGTTCGCCCGCCGCCGCGCGATTCGTGCCCTTCGGTGCGTGGCGGCGGCGGTCGCCCCACCCGGCTTTATGCCCGCGGGCGTCGACACCCGACCATGCGCGAGTTCGCCACGGACCCGCCCGTCGAAGCGCGGCTCGGCGAGGCGCTCCGCGAGCGGGGCGAGACCATCGCGGTCGCGGAGTCCTGTACGGGCGGCCTCGTCGGGTCGCTGGTCACGGACGTCGCGGGGGCGAGCGACTACTTCGACCGGTCGGTGGTGACCTACTCCAACGACGCCAAGCAGCGCCACCTCGCCGTCTCGCGGGAGGCGCTCGACGAGCACGGCGCGGTCAGCGGGCCCGTCGCGCGCGAGATGGCCCGCGCCGTCCGGGACGTCGCGGGGACGACGTGGGGCGTCTCGACGACGGGCATCGCCGGGCCGACCGGCGGGACGGCGGAGAAGCCCGTGGGGACCGTCTTCGTCGGCGTCGCGCGCGCGGCGGCGTGGGGCAGCGGCGAGTCGTACGCGCGCGTCGAGCGCGACCAGTTCGACGGCGACCGCCGGGCGGTCAAGGAGCAGATAGCCCGGCGCGCCCTGGAGAAGGTCGCGGAGGAGGTCGAGGCGGTCGACGCCGGCCGCTCGGTCGTCGCCGAGCCGGCGGCTGACGACGGCGGGTCGTCGGCCGACGACGGTGGCCCGCCGGCCGACGGCGGCGGGCCGTCGGCCAGCGAGGAGTGACCTCCGGACGACGATGGGCAGCGCCCACCTCCGCGAGCTAGCGGTCGTCCGCGAGGTCGGCTACGACGAGGTCGCGGGCTCGGTCGTCGCCGTGGACGCCCACAACTGGCTACACCGCTACCTCGCGACGACCGTGCAGTTCACCGACCCCGACGCGTACACGACCGCGGACGGGACCGAAGTGCCGAACGTCCTCGGCGTCGTCCGGGGGCTGCCGAAGCTCCTGGAGAACGGCCTGCTGCCGGCGTTCGTCTTCGACGGGCGGGTGGTCGAGCGCAAGCGGCCCGAGATGGCCGCGCGGCGCGAGCGCCGGGAGAGCACGCTCTCCCGAGCCCGCGCTCACTCCGTTCGCGCGGACGCCGTGCGAGCGGGCGGCCGAGCGGGCTGCGGCCGCGCGCGAGCGCGGCGAGGAGGCCCGGGCCCGAAAGCTCGACGCACGCGCCCAGCGGCTCACGCCCGTCATTGGCGAGACGACCCGGGAGCTGCTGGCGCTGCTCGACGTGTCCGTCGTCGAGGCTCCGGCCGAGGGCGAGACCCAGGCGGCCCACGTCGCCCGGCACGGCGACGCGGGCTACGTCGGCACGGAGGACTACGACGCGCTGCTGTTCGGCGCGCCGCTGACGCTGCGGAAGCTGACCAGCCGGGATTCCCCGGAGCTGCTGGACCTCGAGGCGACCCTGGAGCGCCACGGCGTCACCCGCGAGCAGCTAGTGGACGTGGCCGTCCTCTGCGGCACCGACTACAACGACGGCGTCCACGGCTACGGCCCGGTGACCGCGCTGGACGCGGTCCGCGAGCACGGCGACCTGTGGGGCGTCGTCGAGGCGGCGGGCCTCGACGCGGACGGGAGCATCGACGTGGAGGACGCGGAGACGGTCCGCGCGCTGTTTCTGGACCCCGAGGTGACCGACGACTACGCCGTCGACCGGACGGTCGCGCCCGACCTCGCGCGCGTCCGCGAGTACGTGGTCGGGGAGTGGGGAATTCCCGAGGAGGCGGTGGCGACGGCCTTCGAGCGGCTGGAAGCCTGTACGCCGCTGTCTGTCTGACCGTCCGGGAGCGCCCGAAAGCGTCCACGCCACTGTCAGTGCAACCGCGTGCACGCCGCCATCGGCGTCCCGCGGGTCCGGCGGAGGGGCGAAGACTACAGTCGTAGTTTCACCCTAGCCAAACCATTTATTTTTTCCCCATGACGTTCCGGTCGCCCTCCACTGAACGCGGTGGGGAGTGGCCGGGGCCACAGCCTCTCGCCGGGGTGGGCGGGCCCGGTCCGGAACTTCTTTCGGGCGACCGTCGTCGAGCGGGGCTACCTACCGGCGAGAGCCACTCATCAGCAAAGGCCATCTACCGGCGAGGGCCACCTACCGCGTCGCCGCCTCGGGAGCCGCCAACTGGAGTCCGTCCAGTGGGACGCTCCCGAGCGTGTAGCCCTCCAGACTCCCGTCCGGGCGCGCGCGGTAGACGACCGCGGGGCGGTGGCCCACCGCCGGGCGCTCGGCGAGCAGGCTCTCCCACACCGCGGCGGGGAAGCCGGAGGCATCCACGAACAGCACCACGCCGCCCCCGTGGGCGCTCAGTTGGCCGCTGGTCTTCGTGCTCGCCGTCTCGCGGACCGCCGCGGCCGCCGACCCCGCCGACCGCCGGCCGGGCGGCAGCGGCCGGGTCACCTCGACGAGCGGGTCGTCGGTGCCACCTTCGTCCTCCGCTCGGAAGTCGATGGAGTGGCCCGTCGAGACGGGTATCTCGGGCGTCACGTCGTAGCCGGCGTCGTGGAGCACCTTCGCGGCGGTGAACTCCGCCATCGCCGCGGCCATGCGCGTGGGGTCCAGCCGCTCGGAGGTGCCGAGCTTGCCCGCCATGACGTGGCGGTGGTCGTCGAGGATGCCCGTCGAGAGCATCGACTCGTAGAACGCGAGGGCGTCCTCGGCGTCGGCGTCGGGGAAGCCGGCGGCGTGGTCCCGGAAGAACGCCCGGGAGGTCTCCCGGCCGTCCTTTGAGAGGAAGACGGGCAGGAAGAACCACGAGACGTGCGGGTACGGCTCCAGCCACGGCGCTTCGTCGTGTAGCTGGGCGGTCAACTCGCGCTGGGCCCACCGCGACACCTCGTAGGGGGCCTCCGCGAACGACTCCTTGTCGGTTTGCCAGAGCGCCGACGGCGTCTCGGTGTTGCCCAGCCAGTAGGCCTCGTCGCCGTTCCAGCAGAACAGGGCGATGGAGCCGTCGCCCATCTCGAGGCGGCGCGCGGTCCAGCCGTCGGGCGGCCGGAACCACGGCGTCGAGAGGTCGGCCCCGAGGTTGGCGTCGAGCGGGTCGTAGAGGTCGGCCCGGACGCGGCCCTCGTCCCACGAGGGGTCCGGTGCGTGTCGGAAACGGAGCGGCTTCGCCACGGG
This sequence comes from uncultured Halobacteriales archaeon, assembly GCA_964586205.1. Taxonomy (GTDB): domain Archaea; phylum Halobacteriota; class Halobacteria; order Halobacteriales; family CAZPIG01; genus CAZPIG01. The sequence continues at coordinate 5,275 of CAZPIG010000013.1, forward strand.
GGATGGTAGACGGGGCGGGGCTTTACCTCTTTTGTATGTGACTGGTCCGCATTCCGTGGCGGGTCTTCACCCTATTACGACCCCTCGTGGCCCCGTTTTGCTGACCCTGACGTAGGAGTTTCGACCCCGTGTTGGATTTTCACCACTGTATTGCTGGACCTCTCGTTTGGTTCTCCGGCGACATAGCAACGTAAGAGCCCTCACAGCGTGGAATTCCGGAGGTGACGCCCCTCTGCTACGATATGCAGTAAGATACTTATAGACAGCGTGTGATGTGACAATACGGCGCGTCCTTTCCAGGACGCGTGATTGTGCGGTTCCTTCCCCGGAACCGCCTTGGTCCATCCGTCAGATACGTCCTCATCCTCTGGTTTTCTCCCCGTCGCGACTCCCCATCCACCAACCGACCTACCGAACCACGGTAACGGGAACGGGCGCACGCCGAATCACGGTCTCCGCCACGCTCCCCAGCAGAATCCGCGAGGCCCCCTGGCGGCCGTGGCTCCCCATGACGACGTGGTCGACGTCGTGCTCGTCGGCGTAGTCGACGATGGCCTGGGGCGTCGTGCCCACCTCAGTGACCGTCGCTATCTCCGCGCCGTGCTCGGCGGCGACCGCACGAGCGGCCTCGAACAGCTCCTCGGCCGCGGCTTGCTCCTGGTCGTACCACTCCTCCCAGTAGCCCGGCACGAACTCGGCCGCCGAGTAGCCCGCGCGCGTGAAGTCGACCACGTGCAGCACCGTTATCTCGGCGTCCGGATGCTCCGCGAGCGCGTGCTCTAGGGCCCGCTCGGCCAGCGGCGACTCGTCCATCGGAACGAGAACGTGGTGGGCCACGCCGGGAGCTACGCGGGCCAGGGGTAAGTATCACGGCGACCACCGCACCGACACCAGCGGCCACCGTGACGGCGACTGCCCTCGCGCGACGACCACCGCGTCGCGCCCGTCACCCGGCCGACTCCGCGTCCGCGCGGTCGAAGCTCCGGGCGACGCCGCGGACGAGGAGGTAGCCCGCGCCCGCCGCCGCACAGCCCATGGTCGCGTAGATGGCCACGGCGAGGGCGACCACGAACACGTCCGCGACGACGACCTGGAGGTACACCACCACCAGCCCGAGGACGCCGAACAGCGGCAGCTCCAGGTAGGCCTCGACGAGCAGCAGCGTGACCTGACCGGCCCCGACCGCCAGCACGCCCAGCGCGGTCGAGACGGGCAGCGCCCAGAGCAGCGACCGGGCCGCGGGCGTCGGCAGCTCCTCGGGGGCCTCGACCAGCCCCACCGCCTCGCCCGCGGCGACGGCCACGCCCGCGACGGCCGCGGGCCCGAGCACGGCGAGCCACGGCAGCGGGTCGCCCGACAGCAGCGGCGTCACGACGACTGCGCGGAACAGCTCGCCCGGCGGCACGGACAGCGCGGTCTCCCGGTGGACGAGGCCGGCCAGCACGTAGAACAGCCCCACCGGTGCGCCGGCGGCAGCGCCGAGACGCCGGCCCGCCGTCGCGACGAAGTAGCGAAGCCGACCGAGCGTTCGCATCGTTACCGGACGTTTCCTGTTGTCACCTAAAGTGATTCCGGAACGGCGCGCCGCGGCGCACCCCCAGCAGCGTCGCCTCGAACAGCCCCACGAGTGCGACGGCCAGCACGACGGCTCCGGGGCCGACGCCGCCGGGGGCGACGAGGAAGGCCGCGGCGACGAGCGCGAACCACGCGAGGTTCCGGCGGGCGCTCCGCGGGCGCGCCGCCACCAGGCCCCACCGCACCGCGAGCAGCGTGGCCACCGGCACCAGCAGCGCGACCGCGACCGCGAGGACGAGCGGGGCGGCGACGGTGAGCGGCGAGGCGAGCAGGAGCGGTGAGACGACCAGAAACGGCGAGCCGAGCAGGACCGGCGAGACCAGCGGCGTCGTCATCCCCGGCCGGTCCACTTCAGCAGGAGCAGCGTGCCCTCGAACAGCACCACCATCGTCGCGGCGACGATGATGGGGGCCATGCCGGTCGGGTCGATGCCGAAGAAGAAGGACACGCCGAGGAAGCCGCCCCAGAAGTAGATGCGGCGGTCCGCGAGCCACTGGCGGGTGGTCAGCCCCATCATGATGGCCAGCATGATGAACAGCGGTATCTGGAACACGATGGCCAGATAGCCCATCAGGATCAGAATCAGGTCGAAGGTCTTCTTCAGCGAGAAGGCGACCAGCGCTGCGCCCTGGGTGTACTCGAGGAAGTAGATGAAGATGGCCGGCAGCACGAAGAAGTACGCGAAGCCGATGCCGACCAGCGCGAGCACGAGGCTGGTGGGGACCGCGGCGAGGTAGTACCGGCGCTCGTGGGGGTACAGCCCGGGGCGCATGAACTGGTAGGTCTCGTAGACGAACACCGGCAGCGCCACGACGAGGCCGCCGAGGCTGGCCACCTTCAGCCGCGTGAACATCAGCTCGAGGGGGCCGTAGACGCGCGGGTCCGTCGCCTCGCCGGTGGGGAGGATGTTGTTCCAGAGGAAGTCGATGGGGTACTCCGCCAGCGGGAACAGCACGAGGCTGACGGTGCCGGCGATGAGAACGACGACCGCCAGCCGGCGGACCATCTCCTCGATGTGGTCCGCCAGCGGCATCTCCTCGTCGTCCGGCGGTTCGGTCGGCTGCTCGTCGACGAGCGCCTCGTCGACGAGGTGGCCGTCCCGCTCGTCGTCGACGGGCGAGATGGCGTCGTCGTCGGTGATGACGCCCCCGTCGGCCTCGCCGGTCGGGGGCTCCGGCTCGGCGAGGGGGTCCGCCGTCTCGACGCCGGTAGTGTCCGCGTCCGGCGTTTCGGCGTCCACGGTGTCCGCGTCCCCCGTTTCGTCGTCGGCGTCCGCGTCGGCAGCGTCCGTATCGTTCGCGTCGTCAGTGTCTGCATCGGCATCGGAAGCGTCCGCGTCGGCGGCGTCCACCGCTCCCTCGCCGTACGCGGGGCCGTCGCCGTCGCTCGCGTCGTCCGGCGGTGTCTCGACGGATTCGGATGGGGCTTGCCCCGGCGCGGAGTGGTCCTCCGGCTCCGCCGGCGAGAGCCCGCCGCCGGAGCCGTCGCCGCCGCCGGAGTCGTCGGCGGAGCCGTCGCCGCCGCCCGGCTCGGACCCGTCTGCCCGCCCGCTACCGCCGTCTCCCGGCTCCTCGACACCGTCGTCCGCGTCCTGCGGGTCGGCGTCGGCCGGCGGGTCGGAGTCCGTCTCGTCGGCCATTCAACGAGAGGTAGACGCCGCTCGCGTTATAGGCCTTTTTGTAGCCGACGGCCGCGAGAATTTTCGGGGCGGAATTTTCCGCCGCGCACGGGAAGATTGATAATCGGAAGGCCGTTACGAACGGCCAGCATGAGCGGTGCAATAGACGAGGACACCGCGGAGACGGTCGCCGAGGGCCGGGCGGCCCTCGGCTCGTTCGTGGTGTCCGCGCGGTCGCACCTCCGGAAGGTGTTCGTCGTCTGGGTGGCCTTCTTCCTCGGCACCATCTACTTCCTGATGGCGTGGGGCTGGGAGTTCCTGAAGGACGTCACCGAGAAGCAGATGACGGCCTCCGTAGCGGAGGAGGTCGAGATAATCGCCCTGACGCCGTTCGACGTGATACTGCTGCAGGTGAAGATCGGGGCCATCGTGGGCATCATCTTCGCGCTGCCCGTGCTGCTCTACTACTCCCGGGACGGGCTGAAGGCCCGCGGCATGTGGCCGACGGTGCCGGTCGCGCGCTGGAAGGTCGCGCTGCTGGGGCTGCTGTCGCTGCTGCTACTCGCGGGCGGCATCGTCTACGGCTACTTCGTCTTCTTCCCGGTGATGTTCAACTTCCTCGCGACCAACGCCATCAACGCCGAGATACAGCCGAAGTACTCCATCGTCAAGCACACGGAGTTCATCTTCTTCCTCACCCTCTCCTTCGGCCTCGCGGCCCAACTCCCGCTCGCGATGAGCGGCCTCTCCTACACGGGCATCGTCCGCTACGAGACCTTCCGGGACAAGTGGCGCTACGCCATCGTCGGCATCTTCGCGTTCGGGGCGCTGTTCTCGCCGCCGGACCCGTTCACGCAGTTGATGTGGGCGACCCCGCTCATCGTGCTGTACGGCCTCAGCCTCTACCTCGCGAAGGTGGTCGTGACGCTCAAGCGCGGCAGCGACGAGGCCGGCGTCGGGGGCATCCTCCGCCGGCGGGCCCCGCAGATAGCCGGCGCGGGCGTGCTCGGCGGCGGCGCGGCCTACGCCGCCGTCTCCTACGACGCCGTGGGCTGGGTCAACGCGACCCTCCTGCCGGCGCTGCCGTCGGCGGTCCGCCCGGGGCCGCTGCCGACCGTCCCGGCGCTGCTGGGGCTCGACCCCACGCCCGCACTCGCGGTGGTCACCGGCGTCGCCGCGCTCGTGACCGTCGTGCTGGCGTCCATGTACGCCATCTACGACTCCCTCGACGCGTCCGGGACCCCGCCGCCGGCGTCGCCCGACCCGGCGGACGTGGACGTGGCCGACCTCGACGAGGCGGGCGTCCGCGCCGCGCCCGACGAGGTGTTCGCCGACATGACCGAGGAGCAGGCGCTCGGCCACGCCCAGCGCGCGATGGACGAGGACGACCCCGACCGGGCCCAGGCCATCCTCGACCGGTACGACGCGGTCGCCGCGGCGGAGGGAGCCGACGGCGAAGCGGAGGCGGCGGACGAGGCCGGCGAGGCCGCCGCGACCGGCGAAGCGGCAGCCGGCGAAGGTGCGGCTGCGGGCGAAGCGGCCGACGACGCCGAGCGCGAGGTCGCCACCGCCGAGGCCCCGGGCGCGCGCGCCTCGCGGGGCGACGACGGCGACGTCGTGACCGAGACGGCGACCGGGGTGGTCAACGCCTTCACCGACGAGGAGACGACCGAGGACGACATCGGCGGCTGGTACTACGACCTCCAGTTCATCTTCGAGAGCCTCACCTCGAAGATGTTCCGCATCGCCGGGGTGTTCATCGGGGTGATGGCCGTCGTGTTCTTCTGGCTCTACTCGGGCGGCCTCGGGCAGGTCAAGGCCAGCTTCCTGCGCAGCCTGCCCGCCGAGGTCCGGCCGGACGACGTGGACGTCATCGCGCTGCACCCCGTCGAGGCGCTCATCTTCGAGGTCAAGATAAGCGTGGTCATCGGGGCCGTCGCGGTGCTGCCGATGGTGCTGTACCACGCGTGGCCGGCGCTGCAGGAGCGCGGCCTCGTCAGCGGCGACCGCCGCATCTTCTTCGGCTGGGGCGGGGCCGTCGTCGCGGGCCTCGTCGGCGGCAGCGCGCTCGGCTTCGGCTTCATCGCGCCCGCGCTCATCTCCTACCTCGTCAGCGACTCCATCCAGGCCGGGATGGTCATCTTCTACCGCATCAATAACTTCATGTGGCTGGTGGTGTTCACCACGGTCGGCATCGGCCTGCTCGCGGACGTGCCGGTGACGATGGTGCTGTTCTACTTCGGCGGCATCGCCAGCTATCGGACGATGCGCGGGCGCTGGCGCGAGGTGACCATCGCGTCGTTCGTCGCCGCGGCGCTCTTTACGCCCGCGACGACGCTGTCGATGTTCCTCGTGGCCATCCCGACGATGCTCGCCTACTGGGTCGGACTCGGGCTGTTGTGGCTCCTCACGCTCGGCGGGCGGCGCGAGAAGCCGCCAGGACGGGGCGTGGGCGAGGACGACGTGATAGACGTGGGCTCCGCGGCCGGGGACTGAATCTCTGGGCGTCCGTCCGCTTGGTCGACGTGTTAGTGGACGTGGTTCGTCGTGGATGCAACCTCGTAGAAGGGCTGCTATAGCGTCCCGCTGGCGGACACCAGGTCGGGCACTTACTTGTAACTCGATGTTCACTACCGAGAATATTGCAATGACCCCAACGGACACGACGCTACCGCCCGACCTCGTTCGCGAAAACCTCTACAACTGGTTCGGTTTCGGAAATCCCAGCGGCAAGTACTGGTTTCTCGGCCGCGAAGAATACGACTCCCTCGCGCGGTGTCGACATCTCGACGGCCTCCGGGACTACTACGAGGTCCGGCGAGAGTTCGACATCGCCGAGGATTTCGTCGAGACGTGGGAGCAGGTGTACGGCCGCCCGGTCGCCGAAGGGACCAGTTCGACGACCACGCGGCACTACCAGGCTGCGTTCCTCCTCGCGTTCGACGGCACGTCCCCCCGTGGTAGGAACCCGGAGACGGGGGAGAGCAAGACGTCGTCGTTTCTGTTCACCGAGCGGCGGTTCGGACGGCGGGGCGGGAACCACTTCAGCGGCGAGGTCTTTCCCCTCCGGTATCACCCCGAGAAACCCGAGACGTTCGATCCGTATCGGAGCGTCTGGCAGACGCCCCGGACGTACAAGGAGGAGGTACTTCCGGAACGAATTGACCGCTTGCTCGAACTCCTCCGGATCAATCCGAACGTGGAGGTCGTCGTGAGCTACGCCGGGACGGACTCGTTCGTGGGGCCAGTGATGGACCGCGTCGACCACGACACCGTCGGAACGCGGCCGGCAAACAAGCGAAACGAGTTCGAGCTACACCAATGCTACCTGGAGGGGGACCGGTCAGTTCTCATGGTAGACGCCCCGTTCTTCGGACAGGGTCACGTCGGCTATTCGGAGCTCGAAGCACTGGCTCGGGAGATACCTGATCTGATAGACGGGTAATCGAGAGGAGTGGCTATCCACGGGTTTGCGATGGACGACCACCGTCAATCGTGGAAGCGAACAAACCGCCGGTCGATGGCCGATCCGCCATCCACTTCGGGGGTGGGACTTCGGAAGGGGCGGGCCGCTCGGCGAACCCCGGCGAAGCAAGCACCGCAGGGCGCGAAGCGCCGAGGAGCGCAGCGAGCCGCGGGAGTCGAGCGGCCCGGGGCTTCCGAGCGCCAAGTTACTGGTCGAACACCGTCCTCTGACCGCTTCAGACGCCGTCAAGTCCTCCGCCGGCGTGACCGAGCAATACCCGAGTACTACTGCCGATTACTCCGACCCCGGTCACCCATCCGGCCTCACCACCCGCCACGCAAGCACCGCGAGGGCGACCACGCCCGCAAGCACCGCGGCCGCCGGGCGGGTCGGGTGGTCCTCGGCGATGGCGAGGTACTCCGCGGGCAGTCGCTCGCCGCGGTCCAGCTCGAGGTACTGCTCGGTCCCCACGGCCCGGACGGACCGGTGGAGCCAGCCCGGGACCGCGTCCCGGCCGGCTTCGAGGGCTATCAGCCGCGGCGACTCGGCCCGGTAGGCGTCGCCCTGCCGGACGACGGTGCAGTCGCCGGCCGCGCGGACGTTCCGGACCCAGTCGGTGTCGGAGCCGTAGGGCAGCGGCACGAGGACGCGGTCGTCGGTCGTCGCCATCAGCACGGGCGTGTCGTACACGCGACGCGAGCGCCGGCCGACGTGGCGCACGAGGCCGTAGGGGACGTAGCGGCGGCCGGCGAAGCCGAGGGCGAGCGGATTGAGGACGTGCTTGTTGACGGTCCGGAGGCGGTCCTGGAGGCGTCGTTTGGAGGTGGATTCCTGCCGGCCGTCGGTCTGGCTGGTGCTGGTCACGGTGGGTCGTCGTGTTCGAACGGTGGCGAGGGGCTTGAAACGTGGGGCATGGGTGGTTAGCCTTCCCTGAGACGCGAAACTATCACTATTTGGGAAGGAACGGACCAACATTTAATATTCGTCCAATCAAGGGCCGAGGTGTGAATCCTGAAGACCTCCGATTTGTGGAATATCTAAGTTTGGACGATGTGTGGGACCACGAAGAACACAATTTCACCCCGTGGCTCGTTGACCACATGGACCAACTCGGGCAGGCAATTGGAATCGAATTCGACGACGTTGAACGGGAGGATACGGTGGGCGGATATAGCGCAGATATCACGGGAACCGAGATGAATACCGATGGGAAGGTCGTCATTGAGAACCAATTTGGCACCACGGACCACGACCATCTGGGAAAATTACTCACATACGGCGCGGGCACCGATGCGGAGTTCGTCATTTGGCTCGCAGAGGAGTTCCGTGACGAGCATCGGTCGGTCATCGAGTGGTTGAACAGCGGTGCTCCTGGCGGTGCGAAGTTCTTCGCCGTGAAGCCTCGGGTGATGCGGCTAACCGAATCCGAGGAGCCGGGATTCGATTTCGTGGTCGTCGTGGAACCGAACGATTGGGAACGTGAGCTTCAGGAGTCGCTGACTTCGAGAGAGAAAGCCTACAAGGAATTTTTCTCGGAACTGACCAGGGCCTATGCTGAAGCAAATCCGAATTGGAATCGACTCAAAGCCCAGCCCCAGAGTTGGCTGGCGTTTGGTGCCGGAATCAGTGGAGTTCGAATCGGGTGGTCGTTCCATCAGGGTCCGGAACTCTCAACCGAACTCTACATCGATACTGGAGAGAAAGAGAGAAACGAGGAGATATATTCGGAATTCAAAGCGGACCAAGACGCGATTGAATCCGAACTCGGTGATGTGGTCTGGCAGCAACTCCCTGACAAGCGAGCCTGTCGAATCAAGGTCGCAAGGCCGATCGATGACCAGATAGAGGGATTGAGTGCCATGGAAAAGCAGTCTCTCATTGAATGGGCCGTTCAACAAATGGACGAGATGCGTGCTGAATTGGAACCACGTCTGCAGTCGCTTTGAAGATGTCAGATCATCCAACGGTGTTTAGATATACCGGTCAGTCTGCGAGCTAGTGCCCACTCGATAGCCCGGAGGGGTGGGACTTCGGAAGGGGCGGCCCGCTCGGCGAACCCCGGCGACGCAAGGACCGCAGGGCCGAAGGCCCGAGGACCGCAACGAGCCGCGGGAGCCGAGCGGGCCGGGGCTTCCGGGCACCAGGCTGTAATGCGATCACTTTCAAGCACGTTATCTAACCATTACTGTAGAATTCCTACCGCCTCTAGCCGGTGACTGTCCGCAATAGCGAGTTCCGAACGACCCGACCGGCTTCCTTAAGTGACCTACTGATAATATCCGAGTATGCCCAAGATAAGCGTCGAGGTGCCCCAGGAGCTCCTCGACGACCTCGACGAGCACGTCGGCGACGACGGGAAGTTCGTCAACCGCAGCGACGCCATCCGCGCGTCCATCCGGAAGACGCTGGATATCCTCGACGACATCGACGAGCGCCACGGGAGGCTCGAGGATGAGTGATGACAATCGCGGACCGGACGCTACCCACTTCGATTCGAGCGGCATCGACCCGCGTTCGGACCCTGCCTTCGTGGGCCGCATCGGGCTGGCGGCGCTGTTCGTGACGGCGCTGGTGACCTCCCAGCTGACGGCCGCGAAGCTGCTGGGGTTCTCGCTGCCCGTGTCGCTACCGATTACCGGCGACCTGCTCGTCCTCCCCGGCGCGGCGCTGGCGTACGCGGTGACGTTCTTCGCCTCGGACTGCTACGCGGAGCTGTACGGCCGCCGGGAGACTCAGGTCGTCGTCAACGTCGCGTTCGCGATGAACTTCGTGCTGCTGGTGCTCGTGTGGTCGACGGCCGTCGCGCCGACGGGCCCGAACTCCCCCGTCTCGGACGCCCAGTTCGAGGCCGTGGTGCTGCCCGGCGTCGCGGTCGTCCTCGGGAGCCTGTCGGCGTACGTCGTCAGCCAGAACTGGGACGTCCTCGCGTTCCACCGCATCCGCGAGTACACGGACGGCGACCACCTCTGGGCGCGCAACGTCGGCTCGACGGCGTCCAGCCAGGCCATCGACACGGTCATCTTCGTCTCGGTGGCGTTCGTCCTCGCGCCGGCGCTGGGCGTCGGCTCCGGCGTGCCGCCGGGCGTGGCGGTCCAGCTGATGGTCGGCCAGTACCTGCTGAAGCTGCTGGTCGCCGTCGCGGACACGCCGTTCGTCTACGCCGTGGTCGGCGGGCTGCGGTCGCTCGAAGAGCGCGAGCCCGCGGCTCCGGCGGCCGACTGAGGCTGCGCGCGTGGAGCTGCCGGCTCCGTGGTCGGTTCGACCGCTCGCACGTGGCGCTACCGCTCGCGCCGCCGCTCAATCTGCGAGGCCGCCACGTAGGCCGTCCCGCCGACGACCAGCAGGACGTAGCCGACGACGCCGAGGCTGTGGCCGGCCCCCCCGGCGTCGACCCCCATCGCCGGCGCGGCGACCGTCAGCCCCGCGGCGAACGCCAGCAGCGCGCCGCCCGCGACGGCCACCGCCGCCAGCTTCGGATAGGCGACTGCCCCCGCCCCCCACGTCATCCTCGCCACCCTCGTCTCATTGTCGCTGCTCCCGTATCATCGTCGGCCCCCACCTCGTCGTCGCCGCCCCCGGCGACCCCCCGTCGTTCGATGTGTCATGCGGTCCCCCATCCTTTCAGCTACTCCGTAATGAAGCCTGGTCGGGGGGCAAGTGGTGGCTCCTCTAACGACAGCGGGATGTCAACTTCGGTTTCACCCGGCGGTGGTTCGTGGAACTCCCTCCCCGACGACGAATCGACCGCGGGCCCCGTCCCACTCACGAATCAGAGCCGCCCCACCAGCGTCTCCGCGGTCTTCTCCCCCACACCCGGCACCGCCTCCAGCTCCTCCACGGACGCCGCCCGCACCGCCTCGACGCTGCCGAACCGCCGGAGCAGCCGGCGGCGCGTCTCCGGACCCACGCCCTCCACCTCGTCCAACACCGTGCTCACCTCGTCGCGGACGGTCTGGTGGTACTGCACCGCGAAGCGGTGGGCCTCGTCGCGCACGCGCTGGAGCAGGTGCAGCCGCGGCGCGTCGTCCGGCCAGTCCCGCACGCCGTCGGGGGTCACCACCAACTCCTCGGCCTTGGCGAGGGCGATGGCGGGAACGTCCCACCCCGCCTCGTCGAGCGCCTCGCGGGCGGCCGCTAGCTGGCCCTCGCCGCCGTCGACGACCAGCAGGTCCGGGTCCGGCCGGTCGTCCCGCCCCGCGAGCGCGCGCTCGGCGCGCCAGCCCACGAGCGCGCGCATGTTCGCGTAGTCGTCGTTCTCGTCGGAGAGCTTCTTGCGCCGGTAGCCCGACGTGTCGGCGCTGCCACCAGCGAACGTGACGTTGCTCCCGACGACGGCGCGGCCCTGGGCGTGGCTCACGTCGAAGCCCTCGATGCGGGAAAGCCCGGAGATGCCCAGCGCGTCCGCGAGGTCGGCCACGCCGTCCGGGCGGGCGACGCCGCGGCGGGCGTTCTTCAGCGCGAGGTCCACGAGCGTCGCCTCCCGGCCCGCGCCCGGCACGCGGGTCGCCACGCCCTCGCGCTCCAGCCAGTCGGTGACGCCGGGGTCGTCGGGGCGCTCGGGCAGCAGCAGCGCGTCGGGCAGGTCGCGCTCGGCGTAGAACTGCGGGACGAACGCCGCCAGCAGCCGCGCCACGCGGTCCTCGCCGCCCTCCGGGGCCGCGAGCCGGTGGCGCTCGCGGTCGACTAGTTGGCCGTCCGTGCTGTGCAGGCGGGCGACGGTGGCCTCGTCGCCCTCGATGGCGACCCCGAGCACGTCCACGCTCCGCTCCTCGCGCGGGCTGGCGACGGCGGCCTGCCCGCCCTCGTGGAACGCCTCGACCGCCTCGAGCCTGTCGCGGAGATTGGCCGCGCGCTCGAACTCCCGGTCCTCGGCGGCGGCGTCCATCGCCCGCTCCAGCGGGTCCGCGAGGACGCCCGTCTCGCCCTCGAAGAAGCGCTTCACCGAGGTCACGTCCTCGCGGTACGCGTCGGCGTCTATCTCGCCCGTGCAGGGCGCGGTGCAGAGCCCGATGTCGTGGTCGAGGCAGGGGCGGTCGCGGGTGGCGTACTTGTGGTCCGAGCAGCCGCGGACGCCGTAGGTCTCCCGGAGCGCCTTGACGACCGTCTCGACGCGGCCCTTGTCGGTGAACGGCCCGTAGACGGTGGCTCCCGGCTCGGGGTCGCGGGTCACCTCGATGCGCGGGGCGTCGTGGTCGGTGACCTGGACGAGCGGGTAGGACTTGTCGTCCTTCAGGCGGACGTTGTACTTCGGCTGGTGGCGCTTGACGAGGTTGGCCTCCAGAAGCAGCGCCTGGGTCTCGGTGTCGGTGATGGCGACGTCCACCTCGGCGGCCCGGCGGACCATCCGTCGCATCCGGTCGCTCCGGGGGTCGGCGTAGTTGCGGACGCGGTCCCGGAGGTCCACGGCCTTGCCGACGTACAGCGTGGTCCCGTCGCCGTCGAGGAACTGGTAGACCCCCGGCTCGGTCGGGAGGTCGCCCGCGCGCTCGCGGACCGTCGCCGCGTCCATGTCGTGGAGTGGTAGTGGTGCAGTGGGTTTGAACGTGACGTTGGCGGGGCGGGAGCGTCGGGGCCCCGTCGCCGTCGGCCCCAGAAAGCACTTCGTACCGTACGTGTTCCACTCCGAATACAACGTGTCCCACCCACCGTCTCGCCGTGACGCCCTCCGAGCGGTCACATCGACGGTCGTCGCAGGGACAGCCGGGTGTCTCGACGGAAATCCCATCGCCGGACCGTCGACGGAGGAATCGCCCTTCGGAACGGACCGGCCGGGCCGGACGCCGCGGACTCCACGGGCGCTCGACATCGCCGGGGCGTGGCCCCAGGCTGGCGGTGACGCCGCCCGCACGGGCGTCTCCGCGAGCGCGGGGCCGTCGGAGAGCGGGTCCGTGTTCTGGCGGCTCGGCCCCGACCGGAGCGGCCGCGCCGTCCTCGCCGAGGGACGACTGTTCCACTACGCCCGACCCGGGGAGCCGTGGCTCGTCGCTCGCGCCGCCCGCGACGGCCGCGTCCGGTGGTCGGCACGTCTCGACGGCGGTGGAGACGGCTCCGTCGGTGGTGGAGACGGCTCCGTCGGTAGCGACGGGGCGGTCGCTGGCTGGCCCGCGGTCGCCGACGACGCGGTGGTGACGGCGGGGCGGCAGCTATCCGCATTCGGCGTGGAGAGCGGCGACCGGGAGTGGAGCCAGGACCTCGGCGTCCCCGAGACCAGTGACCGGCTCCCTGAGAGCCCTGCAATCGTCGAGAGCACGGTCGTGGTCGGCGTTCCGGGGCGGGAGTCCGGCGCAGTCCGGGCCTACGGGCTGGGGGACGGGACTCACCGGTGGACGACCACGCTGCCGAACCGCGGCGCACGGGTCGCGGTTGACGACGGAGTGGTGGTCGCCGTCTCGGGATCCTTCGGGAGCGGGAAGAGTGTGGCGCGGGCGCTCTCGCTCGACGGCGGGGACGAGCAGTGGTCGACGACCGTCCCGGGTGACGCTGCCCGGGGCCCGGTCGTCGCGGGCGGCGCGGTCTACGTCTCCAGCGATGGCGTGGTGCGAGCACTCTCGCTCGCCGACGGCGAGGAACTGTGGCGGCGGTCGTTCGACGGTGCGCCCGCCGACCTCGCCGCGGACGGCGAGCGGGTCTTCGTCGGCGCGGGCGAGACGCTGGCCGTCCTCGGGGCCAGCGACGGGAGCATCCACTGGACCGCCGCGTCGCGCGACCACAGCTTCGGGACGCCCGCTGTGGGAGCCGACGCGGTGTACGCCGGCACAGAGGGCGCGAACGGCCGGCTGTTCGCGTTCGACGCGAGCGACGGCACGGAGCTGTGGACCCAGCCGTTCCCGGCCACCGTCGTCGCCGGGGACGTGGCGACGGCCGGCGTCGTCGCACAGCCGACCGTCGCCGACGGAGCGGTCTACGTGCCGGCCGTCGACGGCCTGTACGCGGTCGGCGGGGAGTCGGCGGAGGCGTGACGGCGGGACCGGGAGACATCAGGCGCTCGCTGCCTCCCGCGACCACGGACCCAGCGGACGGGACGAGGACGTCCGGGGGCGATGGGAGGTCAGACGACGGGACCACCACCGAGGCCGCCGTCTCGCTCCTCGCCGACGAGCGACGGCTCGCCATCCTCGCGCGCTCGCGCGCCACGGACGACGGCGAGCGTGCGCTGTCGTTCTCTGCGCTGTACGAGCGCGTCGACGCGGCGAACACGCCGCAGTTCGCCGACCACCTCCGCCAGCTAGAGGGTCAGTTCGTCCGCCGCCACGACGACGCCTACGCGCTGACCGGCCCCGGCGAACAGGTGGTCCGGGCCGTCCTCGTCGGCACGTACGACAGTCGGGGGACCTGGGTGAGACAGTTCGAATCGACCAACGAAGTTTGAGGCCGGGCGACAGAACCCGACGCAACGGTCAGGTACTAGCTCTGTTCCGCCAATCGCCTCCCGAGGAGGTTCACCCCGACTAGGATAGCGGCGACGGCGGCAACAGAGAGGACGACTGCCTCCAAGTGCTTCGCGATGAAGTCCGCGAACGCCAGCACAATCAGTGCGGCGAGCACGAGCAGGATGATGGCGTCTCCGATGGCTTCGTCGACTTCGGTCGATGGCGTAGTCATTTTTGCCTCTCGTCCCGTAGTCACTGGTGGTTCCCGATGCGCCTTATATCTATGGCCAACACGACGAGATAGAGGTAGCCGGCAGCCAACCACCACGCGACGTACGGGAGCGCTGCGAGCGTCGGCGTTCGACCGACCTCGGCGTCGATTATCGAGGCGGGAGGGGCGGCGAAAACGACGATGTCGACGTTCACTGCGAGGTGAAACGCAAAGGAGTACACCGGGTCGACGGCCGTCTGGATAGTGTCGTACTCCCCCACTTCCAGCAATGGGAGCGCCACTACGACGAACGCGAGGAGGTACTGGACGAAAGACAGGCCAGTGTCCGGCCCCCTCGTCGTTGCAGCAAACACGAAGACCAGCAAACCGACGTTCGTCAGGTGGACGATACCGAATCGACCGAGATTCGGCACCAGGACCCGTTTGGCAGTCAGTACTGCCGCTCGGACGCGAACGGGCACGTCCGGTCGAATCGAGACAGCACGGTCCCAGTTGATGCGGTCCCGAATCAAGGGACCCGCAGGACCGAGAGCTGTGATGGCACGTCGTCGAACCACTGCCGGGTACGTCAACCCGCCGTAAAGCACGAAGTCCACGACGAGCGGCGGCCGCTCCTCGGCGATCGCCTCCTGGAGGTCCAAGTCCCGCGCGAGCGTGCCGAACTCCGCCACCACGAGCAGCACGACCGGGAGCAGGACGGTCGGGTCGACCATCCGTTCGAGGGCGTCGTCCATCGGCACTCCGGGGTGGCCCCGCTTTCGGTGATAAACCGTCGGGTCCCGCGAAGTTCCGTCGTCGGGTCGCTGCTGTCTCCGACCGGGCCGACGTCTCCGATTCTGGAGGCGTTCGCCACGGCAGGCCCCGACCGTATCTAAAAACCTTTACCGGAGATAGCACAACCCCGGGGTATGGCCGCAATCGAGCTGGACGGGGTGACCAAACGATTCGGCGAGGGCGTGACCGCCGTCCGGGACCTGGACCTCGAAGTCCCGGAGGGCGAGGTCTTCGGCTTCCTCGGGCCCAACGGCGCGGGCAAGTCCACGACCATCAACATGCTGCTGGACTTCGTCCGCCCGACCGCCGGGTCGGTCCGCGTGCTCGGCCACGACGCCCGCGAGGACAGCGTCGCCGTCCGCGAGCGCACGGGCGTGCTCCCGGAGGGCTTCGGGGTCTACCCGCGGCTCTCGGGCCGCAAGCACGTCGAGTTCGCGGTGGACTCGAAGGAGGCGCGCGACGACCCCGACGAGGTGCTGGACCGCGTCGGCCTCGACGCCGCGGCCGCCGAGCGCAAGGCCGGCGGCTACTCGACGGGAATGCGCCAGCGCCTCGCGCTCGGCATGGCGCTGGTCGGGAGCCCGGACCTCCTGATACTGGACGAGCCCTCGACCGGGCTGGACCCCAACGGGGCCCGCGAGATGCGCGCGATAGTCCGCGAGGAGGTCGACCGCGGCGCGACGGTGTTCTTCTCCAGCCACATCCTCGGGCAGGTCGAGGCCGTCTGCGACCGCGTGGGCATCCTCCGGGACGGCGAGATGGTCGCCGTCGACAGCGTCGAGGGCTTGCGCGACGCCGTCGGCACCGGGTCGCGGCTCCGGCTGACGGTCGACTCGACGCCCGACGCCGCCATGGACGCGGTGCGGGCGCTCGGCGGCGTCGAGGAGGTCCGCGCCGACGGCGACCGCGTGACCGTCGCCTGCGACAGCGACGCCAAGACGGCGGTGCTGTCGGCCTTCGAGGACGCGGGCGTGACCGTCCGCGACTTCGAGACCGAGGAGGCGTCGCTGGAGGACCTGTTCGTCGCCTACACGGAGGGTGCGGAGGCATGACCGACGCTACGAGCCCCCGCGCGCGACCCGTGGCCCCGCCGCTGCGGCCGACGGAGGTGTGGCCGTGACGTGGCACGTCGTCGCCCGGAAGGACTTCGAGGACGCCGTGCGGTCGTGGTGGCTCTGGGGCCTGTCGGTCGTGTTCGTCTCGCTGCTGGCGCTCCCGCCGGCGCTGTTCGCGCTCGGCATCCTCGACGCTCCGCAGGGCGGCGGTGGGTTCACCACCGACATCTTCCTGTCCATCGAGCGGGACGCGATGACCATCATCGTCCCGCTGATAGCCATCGTGCTCTCCTACGCCTCCATCTCGCGGGAATCGGAGTCCGGGACGCTGAAGCTGCTGCTGTCGCTGCCGCACTCCCGGCGGGACGTGGTCGCCGGGAAGGTCGCGGGCCGCGGCGGCGTCCTCGCGCTCTCGGTGCTGGTGGGCTTCGTGGCGACGCTGATAGTGTTCCCGCTGACCCCGTTCCCGTTCGAGTTCGGCAGCTTCTTCCTGTTCGTCCTGCTGACGGTGGCGCTGGGCCTCGCCTTCGTCGCCATCAGCGTGGGCGTCTCCGCGGCCGCGCCGACCAGCCGGTGGGCCATGGTGAACACGGTGACCATCTACATCCTGTTCACCGTGCTCTGGAACCGCCTCGTCAACACCGTCGTGGGGCTGCTGCAGAACCACGCCGGCCTCGGCGGCGAGGCGGCCATCCGGACGACGCTGTTCCTCCAGCACCTCAACCCCACCCAGGCGTTCAAGTCGCTGGCGGCGCGGCTGGTCTTCGGCGGCGAGAACCCCGTGGTCACCGCGCGGGTCAGCGTCCTCGGCCTCGAGGGCCTGCAGGGCCAGATACGCCAGCAGATGATAGTCCAGTCGCTCGCCGACGGCGTCCCCTTCTACCTCTCGGACCCGGCCGTGGTCGTCCTGCTGGCGCTCTGGCTGGTGGTCCCGCCGGTGCTGGGCTACCTCGTGTTCGAGGCCGTGGACCTCTGAACGGGCGCGGACCCGGACCGTCCGATCTTTCAATCGTTCCGACACGACGGGGCAGCGCTTAGGTGCCCCCGGCGACAAGACCCGGGGACCACCATGAAGCAGCTAGAGAGCGACTCACGGATGCAACTCGGCCACGACGCGAAGTCGTTCCGGTACTACCGGAACGCCGTCGAGCGCCACTGGGACCCCCACGCCATCGACCTCTCGGCCGACCGCGAGCGGGTGAGCGAGCTGGACGACCTCGGGCTGGAGGGCCTCGAACGGTCGCTGGCGCGGTTCGGGGCGGGCGAGGCCGCCGTCACCGAGGACCTCTCGCCGCTCGCCGTCGTCCTGGAGGACGTCGACGACCAGATGTTCGTCACGACCCAGCTCTACGAGGAGGCCAAGCACGCCGACTTCTTCGACCGCTACTGGCGCGAGGTCGTCCACCCCGAGGAGGAGCGCCGCGGCGCGGAGCTGTCCTCGCCGCTGGACGACCAGTGGTTCAACGACGGCTACGTGGAGCTGTTCGAGCGCAACGAGGCGGCGATGCACCGCCTCCTGGAGGAGGACACCCCCGAGAACCGCGCGCGGGCGTACTGCCACTACCACCTCACCATCGAGGGCATCCTCGCCCAGACGGGCTACTACGGGCTGCAGACCTCCTACGGACCCGACCGGGTGCCGGAGCTACCGCACCTGCCGGGGCTGTACGAGGGCTTCTCGCAGATACGGAGCGACGAGGGCCGCCACGTCGGCTTCGGGATGGCGAAGCTGAAGGACCTCGTCGGCAGCGGCCAGGTGGAGGCCGAGCTACTGCACGAGACGGTCGGCGAGCTACTGCCGCTGGTGGAGTCCATCGTCCAGCCGCCCGACGACGTTCCGGACGAGCGCCTCGAGGTCGGGCTCGGTCCCGAGGAGCTGACGGGCTACGCCGCCGAGAAGCACACCCAGCGGCTGAAGCAGATCACCGACGCCAGCGAGTCCATCCCCGACGTGGACGAACTGGTGGCGCTGGGCGACGGCTGACCGGCGGCAGCCCGACGCTCGCGCGCCGGCGGAGAACAGACGAGCGTTTGCAGATTAGGTCGGGGACAGTCGCCAGTCTCCATTCGAAACCCGTTACGTACACCACTTTAGGTAACCGACTGTAGTTCCATCGTTTCGCAATAGGCAGATTTTGCAAATGTTTTTTGTATCATAGACGGTTGGTAACACACGGTGTGAGGAACACTGGCGAGGGGACCACGAACTCATGGAATTCAGCGGGACGTTCGAACTGGAGGACACGACGGTCGACGAGGTATGGCTCGCGCTCTCGGACCCGGTGTTGATAGCCGACTCGCTCCCGGGCTGCGAGTACCTGCTCGAAGTCGACGGCGACGTCGACTTCGACGAACTCGACGAGCGGGCGGCCGAGTGCGACCGGGAGCTCTCCGGCGACCCGGAGGTCATCGCCCGGCGGGCGTTTCAGGAGGGCCAGCAGTACGCCGTGCTGCTGCAGGTCAGCGTCGGTCCGGTGAACCCGACGTTCCAGACGGTCGGCACCGTCGTGGAGCGCGACCGACCACGGATGCGGGTAGCGGGCGAGGGTAGCTCCGGCGACAGCTCCTTCGAGGTGTCCTCGGGCATGGAGCTCGTCGAGACCGACGCGGGCGTCGAGGTCCAGTGGGAGGCAGAGGCGGACGTGTTCGGGCGGGTCGCGAACGTCGGCCAGCGGGTCGTCAACCCGGTCGCGAACCGACAGGTCAAGCGCTTTTTCTCCTCGATCCAGACCTCGCTGCACGAGCTGACCCTCGCGGAGATGGAGTCGGCGGACGCATCGGCGGACGAAGACGCGGACACCGGTCTCGTCGACCGAGTGCTCGGTCGCTCGGGATCGGACTCATCTGATTCGAAATGACGACACACGACATCACTCTGACGGTGAACGGCACGGAGCACGACCTCACGGTCGAGGGCCGGACCCTGCTCGTCCACGCCCTGCGCGACGAACTCGGCTACACGGGGACGAACGTCGGCTGCGAGACCAGCCTCTGTGGAGCCTGCACGGTCCGCATGGACGGGGACGCGGTGAAGTCCTGCACCGCCCTCGCGGTACAGGCCGACGGAGCCGAGATAGAGACGGTCGAGGGGCTCGCCGAGGGCGGCGAGTTCCACCCCATCCAGGAGGGGTTCCAGGAGGAACACGGGCTGCAGTGCGGCTACTGCACGCCCGGGATGATGCTGACGGCGACCGACCTCCTCGAGGACAACCCCAATCCGACCCGCGAGGAGATACGGGAGGGCCTGGAGGGGAACCTCTGTCGGTGCACGGGCTACCAGAACATCGTCAACGCCGTCGAGCACGCGGCCGAGGCGATGGAGAGCGGGGCCGTCACCGACGGTGGTGAGCGACTCGACGAGTCGCGAGGTTCGTCGGAGCCACGCGCCGACGGCGGCGAGCCACGCGCCGACGGTGGACGGGTCGAGGACGGTAGCCGGGGCGAGGACGGAGCCGACGACGGAGGTGAGCCCGAATGAGCATCGAGTCAGTCGACCCCGACGACGTGTCGGCGGCCGACATCCTCGGGTCGGCGGTCGAGCGCCGCGAGGACCCCGCGCTCATCACCGGCGACGCCGAGTACACCGACGACATCCAGCTCCCGAACACGGCCCACCTCGCGGTCGTCCGGAGCCAGTACGGGCACGCCCGCATCGAGGACGTCGACACGAGCGAGGCCGAGGAGATGCCGGGCGTCCTCGGCGTCTACACCCACGACGACCTGCACCGCGACGACACCCCCGGCGGCGGGTCGTTCGAGCTACCGGTCGGCTGGCTGCTCCCGAGCCTGAACAACGTCTCCCACCCGCTCCTCGCGAAGGACAGGGTCCGGTATCAGGGCGACGGCATCGCGGTCGTCGTGGCGGAGAGCCGCTACGAGGCCAACGACGCGGCCGACGCGGTCTCCGTCGACTACGAGCGACTCGACGCGGTGACGAACCCGAGCGAGGCGCTCGACGGGGACGCCCCGTCGCTCCACGACGACGCCGAGGGCAACGTCGCGCTCGACTGGGAGATCGGCGACGAGGAGAAGACGAGCGAGGCGTTCGAGTCGGCGAGCCACACCGTGAGCGTCGAGCTGTCGAACCAGCTGCTCATCGCGAACGCGATGGAGCCGCGGGCGGCCGTCGCCACCTACGAGGCCGGCTCGAACGAGCTGGACGTGTTCATGACGAGCCAGAACCCGCACCTCCACCGGCTGCTCATGTCCGGGGTCATCGGCCACCCCGAACACAAGCTCCGGGTCAAAGCGCCCGACGTGGGCGGCGGGTTCGGCTCGAAGATACACCACTACGCCGACGAGGCGCTCGTCGCGTGGTGTGCGAAGCTGCACGAACGCCCGGTCAAGTGGACCGCGACCCGCTCGGAGACGTACCTTACCGACGCCCCGGGCCGGGGCCACGAGACCTCGGCCGAACTCGCGATGGACGACGACGGCTCCATCACGGGGCTGCGGGTCGACACGGAGGCGAACATCGGGGCGTACCTCTCGACGTTCGCCCCCTCGGTCCCGACGTACCTGTACGGGACGCTCCTCTCGGGGCAGTACGACATCCCCGCCATCCACGCCCACGTCACCGGCGCGTACACGAACGTCCCGCCGGTCGACGCCTACCGCGGCGCGGGGCGGCCCGAAGCCTCGTTCGTCGTCGAGCGGCTCGTCCACCTCGGGGCGAAGGAAGTGGGGATGGACCCCGCGGAGTTCCGCCGACGGAACTTCGTCCCGGACGACGCGTTCCCCTACGAGACCCAGGTGGCCGTCGTCTACGACAGCGGCGAGTACGAGAAGCCCCTCGACGAGGCCCTCGAGCTGGTCGACTACGACTCGTTCCGCGAGCGCCAGCAGCAGGCCCGCGAGGAGGGGCGGTACCTCGGCATCGGCTTCTCGTCGTACATCGAAGCCTGCGGGCTCGCCCCCTCCGAACTCGCCGGCCAGCTCGGTGCCCAGGCGGGGCTCTGGGAGTCAAGCCTCGTCCGCGTCCACCCCTCCGGGACCGTGACGGCCTACTGCGGCACGTCCGGCCACGGGCAGGGCCACGAGACGACGTACGCCCAGATAGTCGCCAACGAGCTCGGAGTTCCCTACGACGACGTGGAGGTCGTCGAGGGCGACACCGACGAGATACCCCAGGGGATGGGCACCTACGGCTCCCGCTCGGCGGCGGTCGGCGGCAGCTCGCTCGTCAAGAGCTCCCAGAAGGTCGTCGACAAGGCCAGGGACATCGCCGCCCACCAGCTCGAGGCCGACCCCGACGACGTGGAGTTCGAGAACGGGGAGTTCCACGTCGCCGGCGCTCCCGACCGCTCCATCGCCTTCCAGGCGGTCGCCCAGCAGTCGTATCTGGCCCACGACATCCCGGACGACGTGGAGCCCGGCCTCGAGGCCACCTCGTTCTACGACCCGGACAACTTCGTGTTCCCGTTCGGCACGCACGTCGCGGTCGTCGAGGTCGACCCCGAGTCCGGCGAGATAGACTTCGAGAAGTACGTCGCCGTCGACGACGTGGGCAACCAGATAAACCCGAAGATAGTCGAGGGCCAGATACACGGCGGCATCGCCCAGGGCGTCGGCCAGGCGCTGTACGAGGGAGCCGAGTACGACGAGAACGGCACGCTCCTGACGGGGTCGCTGCAGGACTACGCCGTGCCGAAGGCCGAGCACGTCCCCGAGATGGACACCGACTCCACGGTCACGCCGAGCCCCCACAACCCGCTCGGCGTGAAGGGGGTCGGCGAGGCCGGCACCATCGCCGCGCCACAGGCCATCGTCAACGCGGTCGCGGACGCCCTCGACCCGTTCGGGGTCGACCACGTCGAGATGCCGATGACGGCCGAGCGCGTCTGGGACGCCGTCGAAGGGAGTGCTGCTACGGATGGTGGCAGCGAGGGCGAGCGGAGCGAGCCCTCGATGCGAACGGGGAGCGAAGCGACCCGTGAGCAGGCCGAGGAGACGGGAGGTGACGAGTGATGTTCCCGGACGAGCTCGACTACTACGAGGCGTCGTCGGTCGAGGAGGCGCTCGACCTGCTCGACGAGCACTCGGGCGCGGAGACCGAGCTACTCGCCGGCGGGCACAGCCTGCTGCCGGCGATGAAGACGGGGCTGTCGAGTCCGGACGTGCTCGTCGACATCGGCGAGGTCGACGAGCTACACGGCGTGGGCGTCGACGGCGACGCGCTCTCCATCGGCGCGATGACCCGGTACAGCGACCTGCTCGACGCCGACGCCGCCCACGAGCACGCGCCTGCGCTGACCGAGGCCGTCTCGCAGGTCGGGGACAAGCAGGTCCGCAACCGCGGCACCGTCGGCGGGAACCTCGCCCACGCGGACCCGGCGTCGGACCTGCCGGGCGCGGCGCTGGCCTCCGACGCCACGCTCGTCGCCGCCGGCCCGGACGGCGAGCGGGAGATTCCGGCCGACGACTTCTTCTTCGGGATGTACGCGACCGCGCTCGACCCCGACGAGATACTCGTCCGGGTCGAGGTGCCGTCGGCCGCCGGCGCGGTCGGCACGTACGCGAAGAAGCCGTCGCCGTCGTCCGGCTACGCGATGGTCGGCGTCGCGGCGCTGGTCGAGACCGACGGCGACGCCGTCGCGTCGGCACGGGTCGGCGCGAACGGGGCGATGGACCACGGCGTCCGCCTGTCGGGCGTCGAGGACGAACTCGACGGCGCGACGCTCGACGGCGATACCATCGAAGCCGCAGCGGCGCGTGCGAGCGAGGGTCTGGACACCGACATGATGATGTCGGACGTCCGGGCGTCGGCCGAGTTCCGCGAGCAACTGCTGGAGGTGTACACGAAGCGGGCGCTCGAAGACGTCGGCGAGCGGGTCGGTGCGGCAGCGGCAGCCGACTGAGTTGAGAGCGGTCGTTCGCTCCTTTTCGCGGCTGTTGGCATCGACACGGTTGCTCACAGGGACAACTGCGAATCCCCCGCGAGTCCGACCCCCTCGGCCAGCAGCTCGTGCGAGC
>CAZPIG010000014.1:0-26215 GCA_964586205.1 uncultured Halobacteriales archaeon
CCGGAGCGGGTAAAAGGCTGTTCATGACACAAAGAGCGGCTGAACTCTCGGGGGGTGACGCCCCGTTCGACCGACGCCACTCGGGACCCGACGACGTACAAGAACCCTTCGCCGCTCCACAGCCGCTGTGGACCGGGCTCCTGTTATTAGCCACCCCCGTCTCTACCCGGCAACCGGGATGACACCACGCGACTCTCCGACGGCGGGACCGACGACGAGGCGGCGGCTGCTGAAACGCGCGGGCGCGGGGCTGGCGGCCGCCGGGACGGCCGGCTGCGTCGAGACGCTGCCGCCGCTCGGACAGCGGGTGCGGTACGGCCGGGTGGACCTACCCGAGCGGAGTGCGGAGCCCGGCGACCCGGTCTACCGGCGCTGGCTGCCGGCCGCGTCGGCGCTACCGGACGACTTCGACGCCGACTCGGACGAGGAGCCCCTCGACCCGGGCTGGGTCAACCACGTCGAACCCGGAGCCCTCGACCGCGACTTCGACGGCGACGGACGGGCCAATCGGCTCGCGCACACCTTCCAGGTGCCCCACCTCGACTACTTCGGCGTCGGCTACGAGACCTTCGACCGGGTGGCGAACCTCCACGGCTTTGGGACCACGTTCGTCCTCGAAGGCGACTTCGACCCCGGTGCCGTGGGGACGACGCTCGCCGACAGCGGCTACGCCGCGGCCGGCTCGTACGGGAGCTACGACGTGTTCGACCGCGACGGCGGCCGGCGGACGGCGGCCGTCGGCGACGGGGCCGTCGTGTGGGCGAACCACGCGCGGAGCCGGGCCATCGTCGAGGCGGTGGTCGACGCCGAGCGGGGCGCAATCGCCCGCCACCACGAGACGAGCGAGTCGTTCGCGCTTGCCACCGAGCGCGTCGGCGCGCGGGCGTGGACGTGGATGGACGGCCTGGGGATGCAGTTCGGCGGCGAGGCACACCACGCGATGTCGACGACGATGGACGACGAGGCTGTCTACACCGTGTTCCACCAGTTATACCCGCCGGGGGAGGTCGTCTCCGAGCGGACGGTCCGGGACGTGCTCGCCGGCGAGACGCGGGCGCTGGAGGCCGGAGCCGTGGACGTGCGGGTAGACGGCCGCGTCGCGACCGTCGAGCTACGGCGGCCCCACGCGGCCGTCGACGACCCGTACGAGGGCGTCGACGTCCCGCAGGTGACGTGGGGAGCCACGCTCGACGACGGCGGGCCGACGGAGGACGGCGAGGGCGAGACAGGGGACGGCGAGCGGGTCACCATCCGCCACGAGGCCGGCGACGCGGTGCCGGCGGCGACGCTGGCGTTCTTCTTCGAGGACCCGGACGTCGAGGACCGCCAGGACCGTCGCTCGCCGACGGACCGCCAGTTCGCCGACGTGACCGACACGGTCCGGCCGGGCGACGCCATCGAGGTTCCGGCCCCGGACGACCCGTCTGGAATGCGCCTCGTCGGCGAGTTCTCCCCGCCCGGCGAGTCGGCGACGAGCGTCTTCGTCGTCACGAGGTTCCCATGAGCGTCTGTCGTCCACGGCCGTCGACGGCGAACCGCCTACCGACGGGGCCAGGCGGGCCGACGGAGCACCCGCAACCCTTTCGCCGGTGGCCGGCGGGGGGCCGGCCAGTGAGCGACCACGACCTCGCGACCGTGGTGGGGCTGTTGGACGACGAGCACGCACGGACCATCCTCCGCGCGACCAGCGTGGAGCCCCGCACGGCGAGCGAGCTAGCGGAGGAGTGCGACACCTCCCGCCAGACGGTGTACCGCCGGCTCGAGCCGCTGGAGGACGCCGGACTGGTGGCCGGCCGCTCACAGCTCCGCGAGGACGGCCACCACGACACCGTCTACCGGGCCACCTTCGACAGCCTCTCCGTCGCGCTCCGGGACGGGGACTTCGAGTTCGACGTGACGCTCGGGGACGCCGGGCAGTCGGGCACCGACGCGGCGGACGCGCTGACGGAGCTATGGAGGAACTTCTGATGGTTCGTATCCACCGACGGAGGGTGGTCTGATGGCCGCTCCATTCGGCTACACGCCGGTCCAGCTAGCGACCCTGCTGCTCGCGGCCGGGTCCGCGCTGGTGGGGCTGTTCATCGGCTCGCTGGCCTACCGCGGGCTGCGCCGCCACGACAGCCGGCAGATGCTGTACCTCTCGGTCGGCATGATACTGCTGTTCGGCGTCGCCTACGGCGTCTCCATCGTCGGGACGCTGCTGCTGCAGTTCCGGGTGCTCCCGCTGCCCGCCCAGGACCCGTTCCGGCTTTCGGTGCGACTGGTGCAGTTCGCCGGGCTGGTCTGTATCGCGTACTCGCTGTCCATCGGCGACGGACCACGGGAGTGAACGGCACGCGGACAGCGGGAGTGAACCGCGCGTGGACCGCGGGAGTGAACGGCACGGGACGCCGCGGCTATCCTCGATACGGGCCTACCAGACCCGACCCCGCACGGGTGTGAGGACGCCTGAGCAAAATTTAAGACTGTAGAGTCAGTGCACAGAACGTATGTCGGTGCAAAGCGAATCCATCGGAATGGCGTACGAACCGGACGAACCGGGCCTCAAGGAGCAGTTCGACGACCTGTTCGAGACCGAGGACTTCGACCACGAGAACGTGGCGGAGACGGCCCCCACGTGTACGGCGACGTGTCCGGGACTCTGCGAGACGACCGAACTCTCGCTCAGCGAGTCCTGCTAGGGCCCGCGTCGATGGCAGGTCGCTCCAGGGTCTGCGCCGCCGCGGTCGCCGGGGGCCACACGTGACCCTCCTCGGGCCGGCGGTGCCGCTCGGAGACGCCGGGACGTGTCGCCGCGACGCACGCGACGACCCCGCTCGCACGGGGCGGACGTAGCGAGGCCCCACCGTGACCGAACCGTTCAGCGACCTCGAACGCCGGCTGGTCGCCGGCGGCGCGACGACGCTGTTCGAGCGGCTCGAAGACCCGGACCGGCTCGAACCCGGACGGCTCGACGAGTCGGACGTGACCGACATCCTCCGGCGGTGGCGCGACCAGTTCCCGAGCGAGGCCGCCTTCGAGCGCCGGCTGGACCGGGCCGACGCATCCATCGCGGAGTGTCGCCGCGCCATCGCGGCCGGGAAACTGGCCGACGACGAGCCGATTCCGGACTGGGTGGACCGGCTCGCCGACCTCGTGGCGGCGGTCCAGGACCGCGGCTTCGAGGTCCGCGAGGAGTGGCCGGAGGACCCGACCGAGCGACCCCCGTTCGGTCGGGTGACGGCGGCCATCGCGGCGGTCGCCCGCGCCCGCCTCCCGGACGACCCGGTGCGGGCGGTCCTGACCGAGACGGCCGTCGAGTCGATGACCGAGTGGTTCCGCCGCCGGCTCGCCGCCTCGTTCGTCCGCGTGCTCTTCGTCGAGTGCAAGTCGTTCGTCGCCGCCCACGACCGCGACCGGGCGCTCGCCGACCCGGAGGACTTCGACGAGCCGCCGACCGAGTACTACGAGCAGTTCGTCGCGTACCTCGCCGACGGCGGGCTGGCCGACCTCTGCGTGGAGTACCCGATGCTCGGCCGCCTGTTGGAGACCCAGGTCCGGCAGTTCGGCGAGCACGTCCGGGAGCTGTGTCGCCGCATCCGGGCCGACCGAGCGGCGATTGCGGAGCGGTTCGGCGATTCGAACGACGTGAGGGACGAGGACGGATTGGGGGCGGTAGCCGACCTCGAGCCGCTCGCGGAGGACACCCACGCGGGCGGCCGGGCCGTGACCTGCGTCGCCTTCGAGTCGGGCGTCGAGGTGGTGTACAAGCCCCGCAGCGTCGACGCCGGGCAGGCCTTCTACGGGCTGCTCGACCGCCTCGGCGAGCACCTCTCGACCCCCGACTTCCGCATCCCCACCTACCTTCCCCGCGACGGCTACGGCTACGTGGAGTACGTCGAGTACAGCGAGTGTCCGGACCGCGCGGCCGTCGAGCGGTACTACCGGCGCGCGGGCGCGCTCGTCGCCATCGGCTACTTCCTCGAGTTCGTCGACTGCCAGTACGAGAACCTCCTCGTCGCGGGCGACCAGCCCGTCCTGGTGGACGCCGAGACCGTGCTGCACCCCTACTTCGACTACGCCCGCCGACCGGTGCGGACGAGCGTCGGCACGCTGAAGGAGGACAGCATCCTGCTGACGGCGCTGCTGCCCCACGACGTCACGTCCGTCTACCGGGAGGACGGTCCGGCGCTGAACGTCGCCATCGCCGGGATGGCCGTCGACGGCGAGCCCGTCGAGATAGAGCAGGTCCAGGTGCCGCGGGTCGTCGCCGCCAACACGGACGTGATGACCGTCACCGAGGAGTCGCCGCGCCTCGACCGAAGCGAGAACGTCCCGCGCGTGGACGGGACCGACCAGCCGCCGGCGGCGTACCTCGACAGCGTCGTCGCCGGCTTCGAGGACGCCTACGGGACGGTCCTCGAACTCCGGGCCGACGGCCGGCTCTCCGAGGTGGGGCTGCCGGACGCCCTCGCCGGCCTCGACAACCGCGTGGTCTACCGGCCGACCGTCGAGTACGCCAGCGTCGTCAGGTCGCTGCGCTCGCGCCGCGCGCTCGCCGACGGGGCCGCGTTCGGCGTGGAGATGGAGCCGCTCGCGGTGCCGTTCGTGGACGGGCAGGTCGCCGAGCCGACGCCGTGGTCCGTCTACGCGGCCGAGCGGCGGGCGCTCCGTCGGCTCGACCCGCCGCGGCTGGAGGCCCGGACCGACGGGACCGAGGTACGGATGGCCGGCCGGGACCTCGCGGCCGCCGACGCGGCGGGGATGGAGCGGAGCCGCCGGCGCATCGCGTCGGCGGACCGCGAGGACCTGCGCGAGCAGGTCGAGTTCGTCCGCGCGAGCTTCGGCGCGCCGCCCGCGCCGGAGGCGGCAGACGCGCCCCGGTCCGGGGCGGCTGCCGGGCGAGGAGGGCCGTCGTGGGGCGACGCGCCGTCGCCCCCGGACGAGCGACTCCGCGAGGAGGCGCGGGCGCTGTTCGGGCGCGTCCGCGACGCGGCCCTCCGGGCCGGCGACACCTACCACTGGGCCGCTATCGAGCCGTGGACCGCCGGCGACGGCGACCCCGTGTCGCTGCAGCCGGCCGACGACTCGCTCTACTTCGGCCGGTGCGGTATCGCGCTGTTCGGGGCGGGCCTCTACCGCGTCACGGGCGAGTCGGACTACCGGGAGTTCGCGCTCGACGCGCTCCGGCCGGTCCGGACGGCCATCGACCGCGGGTACGGGGCCGCAGCTCTGGCGCACCTCGGCGGCGCGACCGGCCTCGGCTCGGTGGCCTACGGGCTGGCGGCCGTCGGCGACCTCCTCGACGAGCCGAGCGTGGTCGCGGACGCGACGGGCGCGGTCGAGGCGGCGGGCGGGATGGAGGCGGCGGATGGGATGGAGGCGGCGGGCGGGATGGAAGCGGCGGGCGAGGCCGGGACGGCCGCGGGCGTCGGCCACCGCCACTCGCGAGGGGAGACGGCCTCGAGGGCGCGCGACGAGGCGCGCTCGTGGGCCGACCGGGTCGCGGCCGACGACGACTACGACGTCGTCGCGGGCTCGGCCGGCACCGTCCTCGGGCTGCTGGCGGCGCACGACCGGCTGGAAACTCCCGAACTGGTCGAGGCCGCCACGAGGTGCGGCGAGCACCTCCTGGCGGCGAGCCGGGCCGCCGGCGACGGCCGCGCGTGGGAGACGTTCGACGGCCTCGAGCCGCTGACCGGCTTCGCCCACGGCGCGGCGGGCATCGCCTACGCGCTCGCCAGGCTGGCCGACGCCACCGGCCGCGACGACTTCCGGGAGGCGGCCCGCGAGGCCGTCGCCTTCGAGGCGGCCGCGTACTCGCCGGCGGCCGGCAACTGGCCGGACCGCCGCGGCGGCGAGCACGACGACGGCTCCGTCGACCAGTGGTGCCACGGCCGCAGCGGCGTCGGGCTGGCCCGCATCGGGACGGCCGAGTACCTCGCCGACGACCTCGTCGAGCGCGGCATCGACCGCGCCGCGTCGCACTTCGACGGCGAGGTCGGCGCACTGGACCACCTCTGCTGCGGCAACGCCGGCCGGGCGGCGTTCCTACTGGCCGCCGAGCGCCGGCGCGGCCGGCGCGTCGGGGAGGCCCGGCGGTACCTCGGTGCCGCGCTCGCGCGCAAGGAGGCGACCGGACACTACCGGCTGCACACCGGCACCGAGCGGATCGTCGACCCGACGCTGTTCATGGGGCTGTCCGGCATCGGCTACCAACTGCTTCGCGTGACGGCTCCCGACGAGCTACCCGCCCTACTGCTGTGGGAGTGAGAGCGGGCTGGCGAAGCGACGAGAGAGTGCCCCCGAGCGGAGCAGCGGGGCCCGGAGCAACGAACGTTTTAGGGCTGGCCCGCCTTGCCCTCGCCAATGAGCGACGCCGGCGACGGCCCCAAGCAGGTCGACACCCCCGACTACCACAACGAGAACCACACCGCCGCCCAGGCGTGCGGCTGGACGAAGAACGCGATGCGAGGGGAGGGGAAGTGTTACAAGAACGTCTTCTACGGCATCCAGAGCCACCGCTGCATCCAGATGACCCCGGTCGTCCGGTGCAACGAGCGTTGCGTCTTCTGCTGGCGCGACCACCAGGGCCACGCCTACGAACTGGACGGCGTCGAGTGGGACGACCCCGAGGCCGTCGTCGACGCCTCCATCGACCTCCAGCAGAAGCTCCTCTCGGGGTTCGGCGGCAACGACGAGGTCCCCCGCGAGGTGTTCGACGCCGCCATGGAACCCCGCCACGTCGCCATCAGCCTCGACGGCGAGCCCACGCTGTACCCCTACCTCCCCGAGCTTATCGAGGCGTTCCACGACCGGGACATCACGACCTTCCTCGTCTCGAACGGCACGCGCCCGGAGGTGCTGGCGGAGTGCGACCCCACCCAACTCTACGTCAGCGTGGACGCGGCCGAGCGCGCCACCTTCGAGGACGTGGTCCGGCCCGTCGAGGACGACGCGTGGGAGCGGCTGGTCGAGACGCTGGACGTGCTCGCCGAGAAGGACGAGACGCGGACCGTCCTGCGGACCACGTGCATGGCCGGCGAGAACATGACCGACCCGGACTGGTACGCCGCGCTGTTCCGCCGCGCGGACCCGAACTTCGTGGAGCTGAAGGCGTACATGCACGTGGGCCACTCGCGCGGGCGGCTGGACCGGGAGACGATGCCGGACCACGAGGACGTGGTGGCGTTCGCGCGCGAGGTGCAGCAGCACATGCCCGACCACGACGTGCTGAAGGAGGTGCCGGTCTCCCGGGTCGCGCTGCTGTCGAAGACGGAGGACACGTGGATACCGAAGCTGGCGCTGGATAGCGACTTCTGGGACGGCGACGCTGTTACGGCGGATTGAGTGAGGATTGCGGGCGCGTGGCCGAACTGTTATACGGGCGGAATATGTGGTTCTCTGCATGGAGAACGACAGTCCGGAGACGTCGCTCGGAGATGCGCTATCCGGACTCCTCGCGAACGCGGACATCGACTCCGTGAACGACGTGTGGAGCGTTCGCGAAGACGAATGAGCGAGCAGTCGGCGCTTCGTCGACCCCGACGGGCGAGCCCCGCAGAAGCGGTGGCGACGGACGTTCTCGACAGCGACCGCCGGAAGGGTGGTTTAAATATTTCTACACAATATAGAAAAGACTAAGATTTAACTAGATATGATTTAATCGGTGTCAGATTTGCCAATCGAGATGCGAACGGTAGAATTCGAGTGGAGCGGCCACACGGGTAGCCCGCACGAGGCGACGAAGGACACGGTGCCTCTCGGCGACGTCCAGCAGGCCGAGGCAGCGATCCAGAGCTTCGAACTGGGGTTCGAGAACGGGGAACACCCCATCTGGAAGGAGTACGTCGACGTGACAGCTACCCGGACGGGAGACGGGAAGGTCCAGGTCGACCTGCGGGCCCTCATCCGGGACCACTCCGGGAACATCGACGACCCGTTCAGCGGCGAGGTGGAGGTCCTGGTCGTCGCGAAGGTCGCGTAGCGGCGTCGCCCGTTTCTTCGGTCGGATTCACCGGGTAGCGTCTCGTTCGTACCCCCCGACGAGCAGTGACAGGCGGGACGGCGACGCCGCGACGCGGGACCGGGGGACGATACTTCTGCCGTTCGGGAGGTACGTTTAAGCTATCCGAGCAGTGATGTTGGGTGGGTGTATCCCGAAATGAACAGGCGCACACTGCTCAAGACGGTCGGCACGACCAGCGTCCTCGGCATCGGTGCGGGGACCGGCGCTGCCGCGACGGGTGACGACGAGGTGACCACGTCGGGCTGTAACTTCGTGTGCTGCGAGGACTGCCGCATCGCGTACTGCCCGGACGGCTGCGAGTGCGACCGCCACTGCGAACAGACGCTGAAGTGACCGCACCGGGTCGGGGTGTCGACCCCGCTCCGACCCTACGACCCGTCGTCCCCGAACTCCGACAGCGGCACTACCCGCCCGCGGCGCTCGCGAACCAGGTCGCCGTCCGTGTCGAGGCCCAGCACGCGCTCGGCCGCGCGACCGACGGCCCCCACCTGGTCGGCGGGCGTGAACACGCCGAAGCGCCACTGCTGGCGCTGGACCCGGCGGAGGGCCTCGACGAGCGCCGAGTGCTCGCCGAGGCGACGGGCCTCGCCGCCGACGAGGACACGCGTCGAGGACTCCGGCATCGGCGACAGCGGCGGCACGTCGAGCAGCACCGACTCGGGGTCGACGCCAGCGTCGGCCGCGATGTCGGCTTCGAGGTCGCGTATCTCCTCGGGGTCGGCGTCCCGGACCGCCTCGGTCACGTCGTCGTGCTCTGCCCAGACGGCGCGCTTGAAGAGGTCGCGGCGCGCGAGTCGCTCGGCGACGCCCGCGGTCGTCTCGTGGCCGCGGAGCGCGGCGTGGAGGTCGTGGTCGTCCATCCGCCACAGCTCGGCTGCGGTGACCGCGCCGGCGTCGAGGAGGCGCTCGGTGGCCCGGTGGAGCATCCGCTTGCTGATGCGCGAGACGTGGTGGTTGTAGACGGTCGCGTTCATCAGCGCCCGCGCGATGAGGAGATTCTCGGCGGTCTGGATGTTGCCCTCGGCGAGCACGAGCCGGTCGTCGTGGAAGGCTAGCTGGCGGACCAGCCGGTCGTGGTCGATGGTGCCGTACGGGACGCCGGTGTGGTGGGCGTCGCGGACGAGGTAGTCCATGCGGTCGACGTCCAGCTCCCCCGACACGATGTCGCCGAAGCGGCCCTCGCCGACCAGGAGGGCCGCGACCCGGTCGAAGTCGAGGCCGGCGGACTCGACCACGCGCTCCAGCTCCGCCAGCTCGTCGTCGCGCAGCCGCTCGCGGATATCCTCGTGGCTGCCCGTCGAGTGTCGTTCGAGGACGGGCTCTAAGTTGTGGCTGTACGGCGCGTGACCGACGTCGTGCAGCAGCGCGGCGGCGCGGACCCGCTCGGCGTCGCGGCCCTCGACCCCGAGCTCCTCCATGGCCCGGCCCGCGAGGTGGTAGACGCCGAGGCTGTGCTCGAAGCGGGTGTGGTTCGCCGAGGGGTAGACGAGGTGGACGGTTCCGAGCTGTTTGACGTGCCGGAGTCGCTGGACGGGCCCGGTGTCGAGCAGCCGCAGGGCGACGCCCGTCAGCGGGATGTAGTCGTGGACGCTGTCCTTGATGGTCTTGTCGTCCACGGGCTCCGCCGGAAGCTTCATCGTACGGAGGTGTGGGCGCGCTCCGGGTAAAACGTTCGGACGTGCCAGGACTCAAGCGGTCCGTCCGCGAACCCCCGGCAATGGCGACCTCGGGGGCTCCGGAGTGTCCGCGGTGCGGCGCGGCGCTCGCGCGCCGGCACTGCAAGTACGTCTGCCCGAGTCACGGCGTGGTCTACGACTGCAGCGACACCTTCTGGCTGCGGTGACGGGTGCGGTTCCGAAACCTTGAATTGGGTCGGCCGTCTACGCCGCAGTGCACGCACGGAAGGGTTTGTGGTCTAGTCCGGTTATGACACCTCCTTGACATGGAGGAGGTCGGCAGTTCAAATCTGCC
The DNA here is from genome assembly GCA_964586205.1 of uncultured Halobacteriales archaeon. Lineage (GTDB taxonomy): Archaea > Halobacteriota > Halobacteria > Halobacteriales > CAZPIG01 > CAZPIG01. The sequence continues at coordinate 9,980 of CAZPIG010000014.1, forward strand.
CAAACCCACTTCTTGCGACCCGCCACGGCGAGCGACGGCGAGCCGTTGCGGTCGCACGTAGTGCGGTCGCGGCAGATTTGAACGAGAGAAGGCGGAGCCCGCGCAGTCGAGCGGAACGGAGCGAAGCGGAGTGGAGCGAGAGCGAGGCCCGAGCGTAGCGAGGGCCTCGGAAAGACGAGCGGCGAAGCCGCGAGTCGGGCGAGCAGGAACGCCTTCGCGTAGTTCAAATCTGCCCAAACCCACTTCTCGCGGCCCACTGCGTCGAGCGACCGCCGCAGGCGTGTCGCTCGCTTCCCGGGCGGAGTGAAGGGGTCGCGGCAGATTTGAACGAGACGAGTCGCAGCCCGGGAAACGACCGAACGAAGTGAGGGAGTGACCCGGAACGTCTCGGCGTGGTTCAAATCTGCCCAGTTTCGCGGCATCCGAACCATAGGAGACGCCCGAACGTCGAAATACCCTTGCCGCACGACCGCCTACGCGGGCGCGATGACCGACGACGCCGACGAGACTCCGAAGAGCGCTGCCGAGCCGTCGGAGGACGCCGCCCAGTCGCCGAGGATCGACGAGCCGGCGAACTCCGACCGCGCGCGCGAGAAGTCGACGGCCGCTCGCTCCCCGGCCGAGCGGGCTCTCCAGCGCGTCAACGCCTTCGAGTTACGGCCCGAGGGGACGTATGCGGTCACCACCATCGTCTTCGACGCTAGCGTCGCCGTCGCCGACGACCCGCCCCATTACCACGTCACAGTCCGCGCCCCGACGCTCGGGGCGGCCGTGGCCGACGACTCGGTGGCCGACGTCGTCGAGACGGACTGGTACGAGACGTTCGCGCTCCGCGTCCGGGACCTGCCCGGCGGCGTCGGCCGCTCCGCCGTCGACGAGCCGGAGGTCGCGCGCATCGGCGACGAGGTGGTCGTCGAGGCTACCCTCGACGCCTCGACCCCGGACCGCGCCGCCGCGGACGCGAAGGCGCTCGCGGAGTTCGTCGAGGGAACGTGGGTCCAGGGGGTCGTCCCGGGCTACGAGTACGACGAGCCAGTGGCGGGACTCCTCTCCCGCGCGCGCCAGCGCGCCGAGGGCTCCTGAGCCCCCAGTGGGGCTCGTGAGCCTGCAGCAGGGAACTCCCGAGCCCGTAGCGAGAACTCTCGAGTCCGTAGCGAGAGCTCCCGAGCGACGGCCGGCGTTGCGCGCCCGCGGCCCGCTCCCCCTGCCGAGAGCCGGCTTCGACCGCCGTAGAAGCTCGATACCGCCGGATAGGCTCCCCATACTTTAGCCGATCCACCACTGGAAAACCACGTGGGAGGTCACAGATGTCAGGCCGGGACCCCTCGACGGACCGGGACGTAACCGGCGGTTTACCCGATTCCAGGCAACGACCAAAACCCTTAAGAATACATAATCTGAAAATCGGCCCGATGGCGTGAGATTCGTACTCATGCCGAGACGGCACCCCAGCAACCATGTCTGAGCAAGACGAGATTCAACGGAACGGACGCATCAATCGGCGGAAGTTCCTTACGGGGGTCGGTGCCGGCACGACGGCCGCGGTGGCCGGCTGTGGCGGCAACCCGACCGACACGCCTGGCGGGCAGGAGACCCCGGAGGACACGCCGACGGACGAAGACACGCCGACGGACACCCCGAGCGGACCGACGGAGGGCGGCCGGCCCATCGAGGCGATGGACACGCCGCCGACGACGCTGAACCCGCTGACGGCGTCGACGACCTACGAGTTCGAGGTCATCGACAAGATATACGACTACGGGACGGCAGTCCACCCGGACGACTACTCGTTCAACGCCTGGTCCATCCAGGACTGGACGCTGACCCCGGAGAACATCGCCGACGACCCGGACAACCCGGCCATCACGGCGAACCTGCGCGACGACCTCACGTTCAACGACGGCGAGGCCGTCACCGCGGAGGACTTCAAGTTCTCCATCGACTACATCACCGAGCAGCAGCCCGGTGGGAGCATCACCGCCGCCCCGTTCGCGGCCGTCGACGAGGTGCAGGTCGACAGCCCCGACGGGACCACGGTGAACATCTTCATGACCCAGCGGGACAACCGGTGGTTCACCGGCATCCTCGGCACCATCCTGCTCCCCCAGCACGTCTGGAGCAACGTCTCGGACCACACCGAGTACGCGCCGCGCAACAGCTCCGAGGGCGTCGTCGGCTCCGGGCCGTTCGTCCTCGACGACTTCAGCTGGGAGAACTGGTTCGAGCTGTCGTTCCGGCCGGACGACCAGATCCCGTGGCCGAGCGCGGACTACGTGGACTGGATCCGCGACGACGCGCCGTTCCTCGACGGCGTCCGCGTGGAGATATTCGGCTCGCGGAACGCCAAGGAGCAGGCCCTGCTCAACGGCGACGTCGACTGCGTCGGCGTCCAGGGCATCTCCGTCGACAGGGCCGTCGAGGCCCAGCAGGACGAGTCGCTGACCGTCCACCAGACCCAGGAGGCCGGCTACAACCACACGTCCGTGAACGTCCGGCGCGTCCCGTTCGACGACATCGCCTTCCGGCAGCTACTGCGCAAGCTGATGGACGGCGACTGGATCGTCGAGGACTTCTACCGGGGCATCGGCGCGGTCAAGGGCGACTACGCCTCCATCGCGGCGTTCGAGAACTGGCGGCCGCCCGCCCCGACCGAGACCGACGAGTTCGAGGGCATCCCGCTGCCCGACCTCGAGTTCCCGGGCGAGGCCGGCACGTTCCAGATGAACGAGGAGGCCGTGCAGGCCGCGCGTGACTTCCTGACGAACCACCCGGAGGCCAAGCACGACTACAGCTTCGGCGAGTCCCAGACGGGTATCACGACGGCTCCCGACGGTCAGGAGCTGTACGTCAACGGCCAGCACCTCAACGAGGCCCACACCGACAACGTCGGCGAGGGTGGTCAGGGCCCGCTGATCTTCAGCTTCCAGCCGCCCCAGGAGGACCTGGCCCAGTCGCGGACGGGCCAGCGCTTCCTCGGCGCGATGAAGGCCGTCGGCATCCCGGTCCAGCCGCGGGTCAAGACCATCAACGCCCAGATCCCGACCGTCTACGGCCAGGAGGACTTCGACATCTACTCCATGGGCTGGGGTCTCGGCGTCAACCAGACCCACCTGTCGGCGCTGTACAGCAGCGAGCAGGCCGACCTGGGCTACCGCGACCTCGGAGACCGGGACAGCGACGAGGAGCCCACCACGACGAGCCAGAACAACGCGATGGGCTACACGGGTGCGGACGACCTCATCTTCGAGGACGTCCAGACGCTGCTGCCGGAGGACCGGCGGCCGCTCGTCCAGCAGATCCTCGCCCAGATCTGGAACGACGCGCCGACCATCATCACGGAGTACTCGAACCTGCTCGAGCCGACGAACCTGCGGTACACCGGCTACATCGAGCAGGTCGGCGGCATCCTCAGCAACAGTAGCTGGCTGAACCTCCGCCAGAACCCCGACATGTAGGTCGGGCGCGAGCCCACGTCAGCCATTCTTTCGCGGTCGCGTCGGCCGAGTAGCTAGTGTGCCGTCGTCCCGAGCGGGTCGTCGCCGAGCCTCGACGACCCACGCCCCGGAAGTCGTTCCGGAACGGGGTGATGACACGTCGTAGCGATTTCCATAGTTCCCGTGCCACCGGGGTGGTCGACACGCCCATCACGTCCGGCGAGGGTCCGAGCGTCGCGGCCGCACCCGAGGTTCCTTTCGGCGATTTCGCACTGAACAGACGGACGCCCGCGGGAGGCCCCCTACGCGGCGATAGCGGGACTCTAGGGCGTGCTTGCCCCGGAATCCCGGAAGCTTTATCCCCGACGCGCCGGACACGTTAAAGCGACACGCATGACTGTGGCTCACACGCCACGGGAGGTGGTCTGACGTGGCAGAGACGCGCATCAGCTTCGAATACTTGGCGAAGCGGCTCGCAGTGTCGGTGTTCGTCATCTGGGCAGTGCTGACGTTGCTGTTCCTGCTGCTGAAGTCGATGCCCGGTGACATCACCGACCTCATCCTGAACCCCCAACTGACGGCCGAGACCAGGCAGGCGATGGCCGAGCGCTACGGGCTGAACGACCCGCTGTGGGAGCAGTACCTGCGGTGGGTCTACAACTACATGACGCTGAACTTCGGGTACTCGCTGCTGTCCCCCGAGCCCGTCATCGACCGCATCATGGCCCGGATGCCGCGGACGCTGGTCCTGTTCGGGACCGCCGCGCTCATCAACTACAGCATGGGCGTGATAGCGGGCATCTACTTCGGCTGGAAGCGGGGCTCGCTGACCGACCGCACCGGCTTCGTCGGCGGTCTGACGCTGTACAGCATCCCGTTCTTCTGGATCGCGTGGCTGCTCCTGCTGGTGTTCTCCTACGAGGGCACCTTCGTCAGCGTGGTGCCGGACGCCCACATGACCGAGTCGTTCAAGTCGACGTTCACGATGTGGGCGATGGTGACGGACGTGCTCCACCACATGATACTGCCGGCGGGGTCGCTGGTGGTAGTCGGCTGGGCGGGCGCGATGCTCGTCATGCGGACGTCGATGCAGGAGGTGGTGGACGCCCCGTACATCGAGACGGCACGGGCGAAGGGGCTGTCGCCGACGCACGTGAAGTACAAGCACGCGGCGCGCAACGCGCTCATCCCCGTCGCGACCCAGGCCATCGTCGGCATCGCGTTCATCATCGACGGGAGCGTCATCATCGAGTCGGTGTTCTCGTGGCCGGGGATGGGACAGTTGCTGGTGAGCGCGGTCCTCCAGCGGGACTTCCCCATCGCACTGGCGTCGTTCTTCATGCTGGGCGTGCTCATCGTGACGTGCCGGCTGCTGACCGACGTGGTCTACACGTTCCTCGACCCGCGAATCAAGTTCGGTGAGAGCCAATGAGTAGAGAGACCGGTTCGGAGTCGCTGCTCGGTCGCGTCGTCGAGAACAACCGCGGCCTGCTGCGGTCGCTGAGCCGTGGCTGGTCGCGCTTCACGACCCACAAGCTGGGCGTGAGCGGCCTCGTCATCCTCGTGGCGATGGTCGTCATGGCCGTCGGCGCGCCGTACATCGCGCCCCACGACCTCGACTGGACGGCCCCGAGCGACGTCGCGGCCAACGAGTGCGACACCCTCACCTGCGTCGCCAACAGCAACACCCACCCGGCCGGCCCGCGGTTCGGCGACCCGTACTTCGCGCCGCTGGGGACCAACGACGAGGGCCAGGGTATCCTCTCGAAGCTCATCTACGGCTCCCGCACGGCGCTGTACATCGGCCTCGCGGCGGGCCTGCTGTCGTCGCTGGTCGGCATCCCGCTGGGGCTCATCAGCGGCTTCTACGGCGACACGTGGATCGACGAGACCATCCAGCGTCTCATCGACATCTTCTGGAGCCTGCCGTTCCTGCCGCTGGTCATCGTCCTGGTGGCCATCAACGGCATCACGACGACGAACATCATCATCGCCATCGTGGTGCGGTCGTGGCTGAACAACGCCGTCATCATCCGCGGCGAGACGCTGTCGCTGAAGGAGCGCTCGTACATCGAAGCCGCGAAGGTGTCCGGGGCGTCCGACAACCGCATCATCTTCCGGCACATCCTCCCGAACGTCCTGCCGCTGGGGTTCATCTACCTCGCGCAGGACGCCGCGTTCGCGGTCCTGACCCAGGCGTCGCTGGCGTACCTCGGCCTCGCGGACTTCACGAACGTCTCGTGGGGCACGATGCTCCAGCAGATACAGACCACGGGTAACGTCTACTCCGCGCCGTGGTGGCTCATCCCGCCCGGCCTGATGATCACCGCGATGGCCGCGTCGTTCTACTTCGTCGGCTACAGCCTCGAAGACGTGATGAACCCACAGACGAGTTCCTAACGATGAGTACCCGAAGCGTAACAATCCCCGACCGGCTGACCGAACCCGTGTTCGTCCTGGGCCTCGTGATAGGCTCGGGGCTGCTCGGCGTCGGGTTCGGCATGCTGATACTCGGCGTATCGGTAGGCGTCGTCACCGACCGCGTGCTGACGCCCTCGGAGAAGAACATCGCCATCGCGGTCGGCACCGTCGTCGCCGTGGTCGGCCTCCTCGTGCGCTGGTGGCGCGGCAAGGCCGACCGCGAGGCGTTGCGGACGGGCGGCCTCGCCGTCGGCGGGCTGGGGGTGCTGGTGGGCCTCGGCGTCGTGGCGTTCGGCGTCGCGGGCCTGCTCGGCCTCCGCGCACCGGCGATACTCGAGTCGCTGCAGCTATCGCCGCGCACGGTCCTGCAGGCGGCGTGGCTCGCCGTGGCCGTCGTCGTGAGCGGATTCGTCCTGGCCGCGGTCGGGGTCCAGCTAGCGCGGACCCGCGAGCACCTAGAGCGGGACGACCTCGAGCTGGCGGTGTGGGTGGTCGGCACCTCCATCCTCGTCGTCGGCCTGACGGCGCTGTTCATCGGCCTGTCCTCTCACGAGGGCGTCTCGTCGCCGTTCTTCGAGACGATGCGGGACAAGGCCGTCATGATAGCGTTCGGACAGCTACTGATGCTCGCCGGCTGGGCGGCCATCCGCGTCTCCGGTCGAACGGTCGGGTGGTGACCGATGGCCGGTGAGCGGCCGACGGACGCCTACGAGTTCGGGCAGGACCGGGTCGAGTGGTTCGAGCGGTTCGACGTGGAGCCGGTGGCTCCCGACGCCATCCGCGAGCGTCTCGACGGCGGCGAGCAGCTGGTGACCCTCGACCTGCCCGGCCACCTCGGCAAGGGCGTGACCGTCGACGGCGGCATCTCGCTGGTGCTGTACCGGCTGGTCCAGCTGTTCGGCACGCCGAACGTCCCGGGCCTGGCGGCCGGCGGCGACCAGCCCGACCGCGAGAAGACGACGTGGCAGTACCTGTTCCGGGTGGGCTTCGCCGGGCCGGACGACGAGCCCGACCGCGACCTGCTGGTGTCTGTCTACGACTACAAGACGAACTTCTCGGTCGGCCTGTCGCGGTGGCGGACGCCGGACGACCCGTCCGCGCGCGCCGTCCCGGAGGCCGTCGAGGAGGGCGTCGACCTGCCCGACGACCTCCTGGCGGACGAGGGGTTCCTCGTGGGCGTCGTCCAGCTGTTCCTGCACGTCGTCGAGCAGCCGGTCGAGGCGACGTTCAAGGGCCTGTCCGTGTAGTCGCGATGAGCGTCCAGCCGCCGCCCGCCGGTCCGTCCCCGGTCCGGTGGCTCGTCGGCGTCCTCGCCGACCCCGGCAAGCGGGTGGACCTACTCTTCCTGTTCACCTACGTCTCCGGGCTGAGCGGGCTGGCGCTGGCCTTCCTCGGCGCGGGCGGCACCGGCCGGCTGACGGTGCTCGGCGTCGCGCTGATGTTCGCGGCGTTCGTCGCGATGTTCTTCGCCAGCGTGACGCTGGTGGAGGTGCGGGGTGGGGAGCGTGACGACGGACGGCCCTGACAGGAGTCGTTTCTCGGTCCCGAGTCACGCCGATTTTTGGTCGAGCTTTTTCGCGACGAACCGCCGGAGGCGTGTTCGTCGAGCAAAAAGGTCGGCGTTCGTCGCGATGTTCTTCGCCAGCGTGACGCTGGTGGAGGTACGCGGTGGGGAGCGGGACGAGGGGCCGCCCTGAGGCGCGCGATCTCGCTCCCGGGGTTCGACGCTAGCTTCGACAGGGCCGTGAATCCACCGTCGTGGAGATGGTATCGCTTCGTTGACGGTCGCCCCGAGGAACGTCCAGCGTGGAGACACTGGTGAACCGCGACGACCGCCGGGTTCCGTCCTACCGGTCGAAGCGGTCGTAGAGCCGCGGCATCGCGAGGAACAGCACCGGGTACGTCACCGCGAGCAACAGCCCGAAGACGACGGGGATGGCCGACGAGGGGTACAACCCCGCCTCCGCGCCGCGGTAGGAGAGCCAGATGGCGGCCGGCACGAGACCGGCGATGGCCGCGAAGCCGACGACCCGCGTGACGCGCACGTCTCAGTCGTCCCCGCTCGCGGCGGGGCCGGTGTTGGCCTCCGTCCCCTCGTTCACGTCCGCCCCGCCCTCGTCGTAGAGGTGGCAGGTGACCTGCTGGCCGGGCCCGGCCGGCCGCATCTCCGGGACCTCGGTTTCGCAGACGTCGCCGATGTACTCCGGACACCGGGGGTGGAACTTGCAGCCCGACGGCGGGTCCTGGGGCGACGGTATCTGGCCCGAGATGCGACTGCGGTTGCGGCCGCCTTCCGGGTCCGGGACGGGCACCGCGTCCAGCAGCGCCTGGGTGTAGGGGTGCTGGGGCTCGGTGATGACGTCCTCGGTGTCGCCGTACTCGACCACGTCGCCGAGGTACATGATGGCGGTCTTGTCGCACATGTACCGGATGAGCGAGAGGTCGTGGCTGATGAAGACGTAGGTGAGGTCCCGCTTCTCGCGTAGCTCCTGCATCAGGTTCAGCACGCCCGCGCGGATGCTCACGTCGAGCATCGACACCGGCTCGTCGGCGATGACGAGTTCGGGGTCGACGACCATCGCCCGCGCGATGGCGACCCGCTGCTGCTCGCCGCCCGACAGCTCCCGGGGGAAGCTCTCGAGGTACTCCTCGGGGGGCTCCAAGCCCGCGTCGGCGAGGGCCTCCTCGACCAGCGCCTGGCGCTCGGCGTAGGTGTCGCCGATGTCGTTTATCTTCAGCGGCTCGCTGACCGTGTCCATCACGGTAAAGCGGGGGTTCAGGCTCTCGTAGGGGTCCTGAAATATCATCTGGACCCGCTTGCGGAACTCCTTTTCGTCCTCGGGGGTCATCTCCGAGTACGCCATGTCCTCGAAGAACACCTCGCCCTCCGAGGGCTCGTAGAGGTTCACCAGTAGCTTGCCCAGCGTCGTCTTCCCGCAGCCGGACTCGCCGGCGATGCCGACGATGTCGCCCTCCTCGATGGACATGTCGACGCCGTCGACGGCCCGGACGGGCTGGGGGTCGCGGCCCCGGATGGCGTCGATGACGCCGCGCTCGCCGCCGAAGTGCTTCTTGACGTTCTCGGTGTGTATCAGAGCCATGTTTCCTCCTCGGTGGCGTCGGTTTGCATCTCCTCTAGGCGGTCGAGGTGGTAGCACGCCGACAGGTGGCCCTCCTGGTCGCCCACGGCCTTCATCGGCGGGTGCTCGGTGTCGCACTCGGCGGTCTCGAACGGACACCGGCTCCGGAAGCGGCAGCCATCGGCGGGGTCCTGGAGCGTCGGCGGGGTACCCGGGATGGACACCAGCCGGTCGGTGTCCTCCTCGACGTTGGGAAAGGAGTTCTTCAGCCCCATCGTGTAGGGGTTCGCGGGGTTGTCGAAGACCTGCTCGGTCTCGCCCATCTCCATCAGCTTCCCGCCGTACATCACGCCGACGCGGTCGCAGGTCTCCGCGATGACGCTGATGTCGTGGCTGATGATGAGAAAGGAGACGTCGAGCTCGTCCTGGAGCTCCTCGAGCTCGTGGAGCACCTGGTCCTGGACGATGACGTCGAGCGCCGTCGTCGGCTCGTCGGCGATGATGAGGTCGGGGTCGCAGGCCAGCGCCATGGCTATCATGGTGCGCTGCTTCATCCCGCCGCTGAGCTGGTGGGCGTAGTCGTCGGCCCGCTGGGGGTCGACGCCGACCCGGTCGAGCAGGTCCCGCGCGTGCTCGTGGGCCTCCTCCTCGCCGGTTTCGGGCTGGTGGTGGCGGATAGCCTCGACTATCTGGTCGCCGACCTTGTACACCGGGTTCAGGCCGCTCATCGACGCCTGGGGGACGGTCGATATCTCCGCCCACCGGACGTCGCGGATCTGGCTGTCGGTCAGCGTCGTCAGGTCCCGGTCCTTGAAGATTATCTCGCCGTCGGCGACGTAGCCGTTCGCGTCGAGCAGGCGGATGATGGACTTGCCGAGCGTCGTCTTCCCACAGCCGGACTCGCCGACCAGGCCGAAGGTCTCCCCGCGGTCGATGGTGAAGCTGACGTCGTCGACCGCGTGTACCTCGCTGCCGCCGTCGAGCCGGTAGCGGATCTGTACGTTCCGAACGTCGAGAAGGGTCATCCGGACTCACCTCCCCGCCGGCGCGTGACTCGGCGGGAGCACGGACCGACCGGCGTGTTGTCAGCCACCACGTTCATACTTCGCTTGGTGGACGGGCGGTACGAGCACGGTTAAATGTATCCATATTCCGGTCCTCCCGCCCGTCCTGGGTTTCACAGGACTTTTGGCCGGGCTTACCCTACCGGCCGCACATGCGTCGCCTGAACCGCGTCTTTCTGGCGGTCGTGCTGGTGGCCGCCGCCGTGGGTGGGGCGACGGCCGTGCAGTTCCGGAACGACCTCGGCGCGGTCAGCACGGTCCTCGCCGTCGAGGACCGGGTCGAGGTCCGGGTGATGGACGCCGCGCAGACCGAGGACGGCCTGACCGTCACGGCCCGCCTCCGGAACCCGACGGGCTACAGCTTCCGGGTGACCGGCGGCGGCGTCGTCAGCGCCCACAACGGGACGGGCGAGGCCATCGCGTCCGGCGCGGGCCAGCGCGTCGACGACGGCGGCGACGTGCTCGCGGCCAAGGGCTCGCTGACGGTGCGCTACTCGGCTCGCGCGACGCCGGCCCAGCAGCGCTGGGTCGCGACGGCCTTCGAGGCCGGGACCGTCTCCGTGACGGTGAGGGTCCCCCTCTACTACGGCGACACGCGCTTTACCGCCACCGGGACGGGGACCGTGGGCGGGGGTGACGCGTAGCGATGCTGTCCGGTCCCGTCCACCGCGTCGCCATCGCCGTCGCCGTCGGCGGAACCCAGTTGGCAGCGACGTTCGGGCCCACGTGGGTCCAGGCGGTCGCCTACGGGCTGGCGGGGGTGCTGGGCGGGCTGCTGTACCTCCAGGGGGACCGGCGGGTCGTCGGCGGGCGGGTGTTCCCGGCCCTGACCGTCGGGTACGGCGTCGGCACGGTCCTGAGCCTGCTCGTGGGTGCCGGGCTGCTGATGTGGCTGCTCGCGGTCCCGTGGGACCTCGCCCTCTGGCGGACGGGCATCCTGATGTGGGGCTCGTGGGCCGGCATCGCGTTCACGCTGGTCTCGGCGTACTTCGTGGTCGGCGTCGCGGTCGCGTCGTGGTGAGCGTCGGCGATTCGTCCGCGCCGACGAGGATTGTCGAGCTAAGCGATGATCAGCCGGTGAGACTCCCACCAGACGGTGGATTGCGTCGCTGGCCACCGCTAACGTTGACACCCACCGGGGCAGTGTTCAGATAAGGTTGTGAAACTGACCGCACTGCTGCTTGGCGCTCGGAAGCCCCGGCGCGCTCGGCTCGGGGGCACCGGGAGGCTCGCTACGCTCGCCTCCCGAGGTCTCGTTCGCTCCCTCCCGTCGCTCACGAGACCCTCGCTGCGCGCTTCGGCCGCTCCGCGGCCTGCAGTGCTTGCGTCGGCCGCCGTCGCCGAGCGCGCCGCCCCTTCCGAAGTCCCGCCCGTGCAGATGGTCAGTCGGCAACAGCTCGTCGGCTGACTAGCTTATCTGAACACTACCAGCCCCAGAGGGCGTGGAACTAAGTGCTCGCGTGGGCAACGCCGCGACTATGGACGAAGAGGTCCTAGAGCAGGCCGTGAAGTACAGCCTCGCGGTGTTCCTCGTCGTCTTCGGGGTGCTCGTGCTGTTCGCCCTCGTCCAGGCGCTCTGAGGGCGAAACCTACAACAGTCTGCCCCTCCACAGGTCCACAGACCCGGGCCGTTCAGCGGCCCACCAACTGCACGATGACGACGGCGACCTCACGCACACGGTTCGACGCCCTCGGGTCGGCGCGCGACCCGGCCCGGCTGCTGGCGATGGCTGCGGGGCTCGTCCTGGTCGGCACCGTTCTCACCGTCTTCTACCACGTCACCACCATCGTCGGCGGTACCGGGTGGCTGACGCTGTACGTGGTGCTCGCGCTGGCGCTCGCGACGCTGCTCGCGCGCACCCTGTCGACCCGGGCCGGCCTCGCGCTCACCGGCGCGCTGCTGGTCGCCGGCCTCGCGGGCTACGTCCTGCTGCTGCCGGCGGCCTACTACCGGCTGTTCTCGGTCGGCGCGGTCGTCAACGACCTCCGGGCGTGGCTCGCCGGCCGCTCGGTCCTGCTGCTCCTGCAGGCCGACCTCTGGGCGGTCAGCGTCGCCCCCGCCCCCGTGTTCGCCACGTGGTACCTGACGCTCCGGCGACGGTACGACTGGGCGGCGGTCGCCGGCGGCCTCGCGCTGGCGTTCTTCGTGCTCACGGGCGACGCCGACCGGGCGACGACCGTCGCCGGGGCCGTGGCCGTCCTCGGCCTCCTCGGCTTCGGGTCGCTCGACCGCCGCGACGGGACCAGCGGCCAGATACAGCAGTTAGGGCTGCTGCTGGCCGTGGTGGTGGTCCTGGCCCGGACCGTCGGCCTCGTCCCCGGCCGGGCCAGCGCCGGCGGGTCCGGCGGCGGTGGCAGCGGCGGCGGAGCCTCCCTGGAGGGAACGCTCATCGGCGGCCGCCGGCTGTTCGTCCGGGGCAGCGTCTCGCTGTCCCCGACGGTGCGGTACACGGTCACCGCCGACCGGGCGGCCTACTGGCAGGACGCGACGTTCGGCCGGTACACCGGCCGGGGCTGGATACAGGCCGGGGGTAGCTCCCCGTGGTCCGGCCCGCTCGCGGCCCCGCCGGGGCCCGGCGTCAGCGTCCAGCAGCAGTTCGACGTGGCGGCCGAGTCGGGCGCGATGCCGGCCGCGTGGAAGCCGGTGCTGCTCGACCCGGACGCCTCCTCGTTCGCCCGCGTCACCCGGACCGGGAGCCTCCAGCCGTCCCGGCCGCTCCAGTCGGGCGAGTCCTACACGGTCATCAGCCAGGTCCCGGACTGGTCGGCCGCGGACCTCCGGGCGGTCGACTCGGCGTACCCCGACGACGTGGTCCAGCAGTTCACACAGCTCCCCGACAGCGTCCCGGACCGCGTTGGCGAGCGCGCCACCGCCATCGTCGAGGCGGCCGAAGCCGACACCGCCTTCGACGAGGCGCTGGCCATCCAGGGGTGGCTGGCCCGCAACAAGGAGTACTCGCTGTCGGTCCGCCGCCGGGGCTGGGACGCGGCCGACGCCTTCATCTTCCAGATGCAGGCGGGCTACTGCGTCCACTTCGCCACGGCGATGGCGGTCATGCTGCGCACCCGCGGCGTGCCGGCCCGCGTCGCGGTCGGCTACGCCCCCGGCGAGCAGGTGGCCGAGAACCGCTGGGTCGTCCGGGGGTTCGACTCCCACGCGTGGGTCGAGGTGTACTTCCCGGAGTTCGGCTGGATACCGTTCGACCCGACGCCCGCCGACCCGCGCCGGGGGGCGCGCCAGCAGCGCCTCGAGGCGGCCCGCAGCGCCGGCGAGGGCGCGGTCGATACCGACGAGAGCGTTGCGCCGACTCCCTCCACCCCCGAGCCGACGCCAACCCCGACCGGCGTGGTCGCGACGCCCGGGACCCAGTCAGGCCAGGACCTCGAGGACCGCATCCTCGAGGACGAACCGGGGTCCGTCCCGGAGACCATCACGCCGCCGAACGTCACGGCGACGGAGACGGCACCCGGGGCCATCCAGAGCGGCGGCAGCAACGCGACGGGCGGCGACGTGGGCGACGCCGTCGGTGGCGGCGGTCGCGGCGTGGGCGACCGCGACCGCCTCTCGCTGCTGGCCGCGGCCGCGGGCCTGCTCATCGGGGCCCACCAGTTCGGGGTCGTCCAGCGGGTCGTCGACGAGGTCCGCCTCCGGTGGCAGCCCGCGACGGGGTCGCCGCGCCGCGACGTCGCGCGGGCGTTCGACCGCCTCGAGTACTACCTCCAGCGCAACTACCGGCCGCGCGGCGAGGGCGAGACGCCCCGCCAGTACGTCGACTCCATCGAGGGGCTCGACGCGCGCGGCCGGGTCCGGCGCGTGGCGGAGATATACGAGCGGAGCCGGTACGCCGGCGAGGAGAGCCGCAAGGCGGCCGACGAGGCCATCCGCCTCGTGAACGACGTGGTGCGAAACGAGCGGTAGCCGTCGGCGTCGCGTCGGTAGCGTCGACACTCGCCGGTGGTATCGACACCAGCCAGCGACCCGCTCGTGGACCGTCGTCGGCGCTTCGCGGGCGGTCGTCGGCGCTCCCCGTCAGCCGTCGTCGCGGTCGTGGCCCTCCAGCCACTCGCCCTCGACCGGCGACATCGTCTCGTCGAAGTCGTCCTCGTCCTCCTCGTCGTCCGTGCCGCGGACGTAGTCCGAGGGGTCGAACTCCTGCTCCAGACGGTGGCCGCCGGCCATGAGCGCGATGCCGGCGACGGTGACGCCGAGGCTCACCGGCGACGTCGCCGCGAGGTCGCCGACGACGAGGGTGTGGTGCAGCACCCAGCCGACGAGGAACGCGCCGACCAGCAGCAGCACCGACCCGAACATCCTGGGGATGCGGTAGGCCATTGTCCGGTCGGAGGGCCCCGGCGGGGATATTTCTTACCCACGACCTTTTTGCTGGGCGCGGTGCGCGGCCCGCGAGGCGCTCACGGAGGAGCGCCTCGCGACGGGGCCGCGCCCGCGCCCCGAAAAAGGTCGATCAAAAAGCGGCAGCTCTTGGGGGCGAGACTCGAACAGGACGCGACATCCGGTCGGGCGGAACGCGGCTGCCGTTGGGGACGAAATCCACCGCGAAACCGCCCATCACCGCCGTGCGACGGCGATGCCCGCGGCGACGGCGAGCAGGCCGGCGGCGACCGGCGCGAGCACGAACAGCGGGTGGAACGGAGCACAGCCGTCACACCGGGCGCGGCCGACGACCGAGAGGTGCGTGGCGTAGCCGTAGCCTACGAGCGCGAGGCCGAGGGCGACGGCTCCGACGGAGAGCCACGTCCGACCGGCCAATTGGAGAGCGTCGTCCGTGCGATGGACCATGCCCCTACGGTCGACGGGGCGGGGTAAAGCCCTTCAGGAGGCTTCGACGGTCGCTTTAGTCACGCGCCGTCCGGCCGGTGACCGCCCTACCCGTGGAGCCGGCCCCCGTCGACGGGCACGTCGGCCCCGGTGACGAAGCTGGCGCGGTCGCTGGCGAGGAAGGCCACCACGTCGCCCAGTTCGCGCGGCTGGCCGACGCGGCCGAGCGGGATGTCCTCGGCCCACGCCGCCAGTCCCGCCTCGTAGTCGTCGTACTCGCCGCGCTCGACGGCGGCCTCGACCAGCTCCTCGATGCGTCCGGTCTCGTGAGCGCCCGGCAGCACGGCGTTGGCGCGCACGTCGGGGGCCCACTCGTGGGCGATGGTCTTGACGGCCCCGAGCACCGCCCGCCGCACCGCGTTCGACAGCACCAGCCCTTCGATGGGCTCGCGGACGCTCGTCGAGGCGATGGCCGTCACCGTCCCGCCGCCGTCGGCGAGGTGTGGGTAGGCTGCCGTGACGGTCCAGACGAAGCTCATCACTAGCTGGTCGTACGCGCGGTACCAGTCGCGGTCGGTGGTGTCGAGGAACGGCCCGCTCGGCGGCCCGCCGGCGGAGGTGACGACGTGGTCGAGGCCGCCGAACTCGTCGACGGCGGCGTCGACGAGCGCCTCGACGTCGTCCCGGTCGGTGACGTCGGCCCGCACCGCGAGCACCTCGCCCGCGGCGTCGGATAGCTCCTCGCGCGCCCGCTCGACGCGCTCGTCGTCGCGGCTGCAGACGGCCACGTCCGCGCCCTCGGCCAGCAGCGACTCCGCGCAGGCCCGCCCGAGGCCGGCGGTGCTCGCCGTCACGAGCGCCGCGTCGTCGGAGAGTTCGAGGTCCATGCGGACACAGACTCGGGCCGGTCCGATAACGCTGGCGGCGTCGAGTCCGGAGGGCTCGTCGGTGTCTACTCGGCGCTCTCGTCCGCCTCGGAGTGGCGCACCCGGACCTGCCCGTCCGCGGTGACGCCCACGAGCAGGGGGTCGCGGACCTGCCGGCCCTCGACGCTGTCGCCGGCCTCGTCGCTGACCACCTTCATCAGCTCCGGGGCGGTGTGGCCGACCTTCACGCCGGCGTCGTCGCAGGCGGCGTACACCTGCGCCGGCACGTCGTAGAGGTCGGTCCCCGCCTCGACGGTCACCCGGACGGGGGCCTTCAGCGCCTCCGCGAACGCGACCGTCTCGCGAGCCTTCCGGACGTTCGCCCGCGCGCTGGCCTCGACGCTGGAGACGTTGGCCCGGGAGGTCCCGAGCAGGTCGGCGATGGCGGCCTGGGCGACCCCCCGCTGGCGGAGCGCCAGCACCTCGGCCTGCCGGCGGGTGAGGACGCTCGTCTCCGGGTCGAAGCCGGTCCGCTCCAGCAGCGCCTCGACGTCCGGGACCTCGTCGGCCTCGCTCATGGCCGTGGCTTGG
>CAZPIG010000015.1:0-19672 GCA_964586205.1 uncultured Halobacteriales archaeon
CACGGGCGCGCCGCAGACACTGCAGGCGCGAACGAAGTGAGCGCCGAAGCGCGCAACGAGTGCGAGGTCCGAGCGAAGCGAGGACCTCGGCCGCGAGCGGCGACCGAAGGGAGCCGCGAGCGTCCCCCGAGCCGAGCGCGCGGGGGCTTCCGGGTGCCAAGCGACAGTGCGGTCAGTTTCACCATCCAAATCCGAATACCGCCGAACGCGAACACCACCTCACGAACACAGTTCCTGCAGTCGTTCCGCACCGGCCCGCGTCCCCTTCGCCATGAGGACGTCGCCCGCCGCGAGCCGGGTGTCGGGCCCCGGCGAGACGACCCACTCCGACCCGCCGTCGGCCGCCCGGCGGACCGCGATGACCGTCATCCCCGTCTCGGTCCGGAGCGCCCGCTCGCCGACGGTGGTCCCGTCGAGCGCGCTGCCGGCGGCCACCGTCTCGCGGACGAACACCTCGTCGCTCTCGCCGACCGCCTCCGCGACCACCGGGTGGGGACCGAGCCCCCGCAGGACGCCCTCGCCGATGTCCAGCGCGGCGTCGCTGATGACCTCGGCGCTGGCCGCGAGCCGGACCAGTCCCCGGAGAGCGACGGGGTCGTCGACCCGCGCGGCCGCCCGCAGCGTCCACGCCTCGAGGCGGGTCTGGAGCGCGTCGACCTCCGCCTCGAGGGCGGCGACCTCCTCGGCGACCTCGCTACTGTCGAACAACACTGCGCCGTAGGCGAGGTCGACCGCCAGCTCGCTGGTGTCCTTCATCAGCACGATGGCGTCGACGGCCCGTTCGAGGTCCGCGACGGCCGGCTCGCCCGCCGCGGGCGGCGCGTAGGGCTCGCCGGTGGCGTCCTCGTAGACGGCCTCGACGCCGTCCTCCGGGCCGCGGAGCAGGGCGACGTCGCCGGCGCGCAGCCGGGTGTCGCGGTCGGGGTCGAGGTTCCACTCGCCGGCCACGCCGTCGCGGTCGCCGGTCGCTCCGGCCTCCCCCGTGCCACCATCGCCGCCGCCACTTCCGCCATCGTCGCCGTGGCGGACGGCGATGACCCGGACGCCCGTCCCGGTTTCGAGGTTCAGCTCGCCGAGCGTCGCTTCGGTCAGCGGCGAGTCGGCCGCGACCTCGGCGCGGACGAGCGTCTCGACGGCCTCGGGCAGCGCCGCGCGCATCGCGTCGGGGAGGCCGATGTCCCCGAGGACGACCTCGGCGACGTCGCCTGCGGCGTCGCTGATGGACTCGGCGGCCCCGACGACGCCGAGGACGGGCGCGAGCGCCTCCGCATCCTCGGGCGAGCGCGCGGCGACGAGGAGGCTCATCTGGGCCCGTAGTTGCAGGACGTCCATCCGGTCCTCCAGCCGGACGACCTCCCGCGCGATGGCCGGGTCCGACAGCAGCACGGCCGAGTACGCGAGGTCGACCAGCAGCTCCGCGGTGTCCTTCATCTCCGCGAGGACGGCCTTGACGCTCACCGGCTCGTACTCGACCGCGGTGGCGCGCTCGGCCTCGTCGGCTCCAGGTGGGTCCATGGGGGTACTCCGTCCCTTTCCGGTCCTCTCGGAGTTCGCCCGGTGGCGGGAAAAGGGTTGCTTCGACGGGCCGGCTCCCGGCCCTCCGATACCGCCACCAGGCGGCCACGCTACGGGCGAACTACGTCAGCCCCAGGCCACCGTGCTGCGGGCGAACTACGTCACTCCGTACCGAACGGCAACCCTTTTCGGCAGGGGAGGCGAACCGCAAGGGTATGAGCGACGAACTACACAAAGGGCTCGACGGGGTCCTCGTGGCCGAGTCGGCGCTGTCGCACATCGACGGCGACGCGGGTCGGCTGGTCTACCGCGGCTACGACATCGAGGACCTCGCCCGGGAGGCGAGCTACGAGGAGGTGCTGTACCTGCTCTGGCACGGCCACCTCCCCGACCGCGAGGAGCTGTCCGACTTCGAGAGCGCCATGGCCGACGAGCGCGGCGTCGACGACGCCGTCGTCGAGACCGTCGCCACGCTCGCCGAGCGCGACGAGGAGCCGATGGCGGCGCTCCGCACCGGCGTCTCGATGCTCTCCGCGCTCGACCCCGAGCCGGAGGTCGACCCGGAGGACCGCGAGGCCACCCTCCGGAAGGGCCGGCGCATCGCGGCCGCGGCTCCGACCGTCCTCGCGGCCTACCACCGCCTGCGGAGCGGCGAGGACCCGGTCGCCCCGCGCGATGACCTCGGCCACGCCGCGAACTTCCTGTACATGCTGACCGGCGAGGAGCCGGACGACGTGGCCGCGGAGACGTTCGACGCGGCGCTGACGCTGCACGCCGACCACGGGCTGAACGCCTCGACGTTCACCGCGATGGTCGTCGCGAGCACCTACGCCGACGCCTACAACGCCGTCACCGCGGGCGTCGCGGCGCTGTCGGGGCCGCTGCACGGCGGCGCGAACCAGGACGTGATGGAGACGCTGCTGGACATCGACGAGCGCGGCCTCGACCCCGCGGAGTGGGCCGCGAGCCAGATGGACGCCGGCGAGCGCATCCCCGGCTTCGGCCACCGCGTCTACAACGTCAAGGACCCGCGGGCGAGGATACTCCAGGCGAAGTCCGAGGAGCTGGCCGAGACGTCCGGCCAGCGCAAGTGGAACGAGTACACGAGCGCCATCGAGGAGTACGTCGCCGACCAGGGGCTCGGCGAGAAGGGCATCGCCCCGAACGTCGACTTCTTCTCGGGGTCCGTGTACTACCAGCTAGGCATCCCCGTGGACCTCTACACGCCCATCTTCGCGCTGTCGCGCATCGGCGGCTGGATCGGCCACGTCGTCGAGTACCAGGCGGACAACCGCATCATCCGTCCGCGGGCGCGGTACGTGGGTCCCGAGGACCAGGAGTTCGTGCCACTGGACGAGCGGTAGTGGAGCCGCGAGCTAGCGGCTCTTTCCCGGCGCGAGTCCGCTGCACGAGTGCTCACGTCTCAATCGGGACCTGCGTCCGCACTCCGCTCCTCCATCATCGCCGTGGCGCGACTCGCCCAGTCGCCGCGCGCGAAGCCCCACCCCACGACCAGCGTCGCCCAGACGTAGTAGAGGACGATGCCGGCGTAGACGCCGACGACGCCCCAGCCCAGCACCACGCTCGCGAGGTACGAGAAGCCCAGCAGGAACCCCACGAGCCCGGTCGTCCGGGCGACGAACGGGATGCGGGTGTCGCTGCCGCCCTGCAGCGACCCCGAGAGGACGACGAACAGCGCGAGGAACGGCGCGGCGACCCCGTAGGCGCGCGTGAAGCCGACGGCGTACTCGGCGGTGGGGCCGTGGCGGGTGAAGACGCGGACGACCGGCTCCGCGCCGGCGAACAGGCCGACGCCGATGACGCCCACCGTCAGCAGGGCGAGCGCGGCGGTCGCCCAGCCGTCGAACCGCGCGGCCGCCGCCCCGCCCGCCGGCGCGGCGGCGTCGACGGCCGGGCCGGCAGTGTCGTCGGCCGGCGCGGTGGCGTCGTCGGCTGACGCGGCGTCGTCGGAGGACGGCTGGCCGTCGGACTGCTCGCCCGCGCCGAGCGACTGGCCGACCACGACGCTCGCGGCGACGCTGTAGCCCCGCGACAGCGGGCTGGTCACCTGCTGGTAGGCCCGCCGGCCAATCTGGTAGGCCGCGTTGACCTCCGTGCCGAAGCCGAGCAGCAGCGCGTTGAACGGGAACTCCGCCGCCGTGGCGACCAGCCCCTCGGCGACGCGGGGCGCACTCACGACCCCGAGCTGGCGGGTCACGACGGCGTCGCCCGGCCGCACGAACTCGGGTGCGGTCCGGGCGCTCCGGAGGGCGGCCAGCAACGCGACCGCCGTGAAGACGTTCCCGAACGCCGTCGCGAGCCCGACGCCGACGATGCGTAGCTCCGGTGCAGGGCCGATGCCCAGCCCCAGCACGACCGACCCGACGACGTTCAGGGCATTGGAGACGACGTTGACGTACATCGGCGTCCGCGTGTCGCCGGTGCCCTGCAGCGAGCGCGCGCCCACGAGGGCGACGTGGCGCGCGGGGGCCGTGGCGAAGATGATGGCGAGGTACGCGCCGCCCATGCGCGCGACAGCCGGAGGCGCGCCGAGGATGGCGATGGCGGGCCGGCCGAACAGGAGGCCGAACGCGGCGAGCGGGACGCCCGCGAGCGCGCCGATGGCGAGCGCCTGGGAGACGGCCTCGTCGCGGCTCGCCGCCGCGGCGCGGCCCGTGTCCTGGCTCGACAGCGCGATGGCTCCGGCCCCGAGGCCGAGGCCGATGCGTAGCGGCAGGCGGGCGTAGAGGTCCGCGAGGCCGACCGCGGCGACGGCGGCCGGCGAGAAGGTGCCGGTGACGACGACGTCCGTCGTCCGCATCAGCGTCCGGAAGGCGTGCTCGGCGGTGACGGGCCACGACAGCGCCAGCACCCGTCGCCAGACGTCCAGCACCCGGTCGCGCAGGCCCTCCGACACGTGGCTCCTCCGGCCGGTCGTTCGGGGGGCCGGACTTTCACGCTACCGGCAGCGGAGATACTCCGGCGTCACGTCCCGTCGGAGGTGCAATGCTCACCACCGGAAGTCCGACGCTCACCGCCTGAAGACGGCCGCGAGGAACAGCGCGGACGGGATGGCCGGGATGACCACCAGCCACGAGAAGAAGATGAAGACGAAGAGGTTCATGGCGACGACGATGGCCGCGACCAGCGCCTTCTGGTGGAGCGCGAGCATGGCGGCCGATGGATACCGGGCGTCCAAAAGCGTCACGGTGGTGGCCGGTGCGACGGCGCAACCGTCTCTCGCACCCACCCACCCACCCACCCACCCACCCACCCACCCACTCCGCGGGGCCGGCGTCCGACAGCCGTCACACGGCCGCGCGGGACGCCCCGCCGTCCGTTACTTCCACTTTCACCGCGCTTCGCTGAGGTTTATGTTGGAACGGGACCATGCTTCATTCGCACGTCACACGGTTCGTGCCACTTCCCCCTTCCCCCACCCCTTCTCCGGCGCGGCCGCCTCCGGCGGCCCGCGTCGACGCAGTTCGGTAGCCGGCGGTTCGTAGCCACCGCCGATAAATCACCGCGTCGGAAACCCTAACACCCCGCCGCGGGAATCATCACCCATGCTCGAGCTGGCCGACGTCCGCGAGGCCCGCGACCGGGTGGCGGAGACGGCCCGGCACACGCCGCTCGACTTCTCGCACACCTTCTCGGAGATGACGGGGGCGGAGGTCCACCTGAAGCTGGAGAACCACCAGCGGACGGGGTCGTTCAAGGTCCGCGGGGCGACCAACCGCATCGCCACACTCACCCCAGAGGAGCGCGAGCGCGGCGTCGTCACCGCCTCCGCCGGCAACCACGCCCAGGGGGTCGCGCTCGCGGCCACCCGCCTCGGCGTGGACTCGACCATCGTCATGCCGGAGACGGCACCCATCTCGAAGATAGAGGCGACCCAGAGCTACGGCGGCCGGGTGGTGCTCCACGGCGACGACTACAACGAGGCCGCCGAGCGCGCCCACGCCATCGAAGCCGAAGAGGAGCGCACCTACGTCGAGGCGTTCGACGACTGGGCGGTGATGGCGGGTCAGGGGACCATCGGGCTGGAGATACTGGACGACCTGCCCGAGGTCGAGACGGTCGTGGTCCCCATCGGCGGCGGCGGACTGATCAGTGGCGTGGCCACCGCCATCAAAGAGCAAACCCCCGATACCCGCGTCGTCGGGGTCCAGCCGGAGGGCGCGTCGAGCGTCGCGCGCTCCCTGGAGAAGGGCGAGGTGTACGAGCGCGAGAGCGTCGACACCATCGCGGACGGCCTCGCCACCCGGCGCATCGGCGACGGGACCTTCGAGGTCATCCGCGAGCGCGTGGACGAGGTGGTGACGGTCTCGGACTCCGAGATAGCGGTCGCGCTCGTCTACCTCTTAGAGCGCGCCAAGACGCTCGTCGAGGGCGCGGGCGCGGTGGGGCTGGCGGCGCTGCTGAACGACCGCTTCGACTACGACGAGGGGGAGGTCGTGGTCCCGCTGCTCAGCGGCGGCAACATCGACATGAACACGCTGACGACCGTCGTGATGCGCGGGCTGGTGGAGACCGACCGCTACGTGAAGCTCCGGACCGTCCTCGAGGACCGGCCGGGGTCGCTGGAGGACCTGCTCGACGTCGTCGCCGAGCGGCGCGCGAACATCTTCGCCATCCAGCACGACCGGACGTCGCGGGACGTGGCGATGGACTCCGCGGAGGTCGAGTTGGACCTAGAGACGCGCGGGCCCGAGCACGTCGCGGAGCTACTGGCCGCCATCGAGGCGGCGGGCTACGAGGTGGACGTGCTGGTGTGAAGCGGCGGGTCGGTCGTCGTTTCGCTGCGGTCAGTTGGGGTTTCGGCCAGTGAAACAGCCGACGGTCGGTGGCCGATTCGCTAACCACTAGGGGTGGGACTCCGGAAGGGGCGGCGCGCTCGACCCGGCCCCGACGAAGTAAGCACTGCAGGCGCGAACGAAGTGAGCGCCGAAGCGCGCAGCGAGCGCGAGGTCCGAGCGAAGCGAGGACCTCGAACGCGCGAGCGGCGACCGGAGGGAGCCGCGAGCGTCGCGGCCGGTCGAGCGGGCCGGGGCTTCCGAGGCCGAATTGTCGCTCGAACGCCATCTTGGAACGTTGCAACTCGCGACCAGTCCCACCCGACGGTAGTCAGTCAGGGTGCCACAACGCAGTCCACGACCCGGCCCTACCGCCATTCGGCGAAGCCGCACATGCCGCAGTGGACGCGGTCGCCGTGGTCCGCGAGCACGGCGTCGCCACAGCGGGGGCAGGTCTCCCGCGTCATCTCGCCGTCCTCGTAGAAGTCGCCGCGGGGCATTATGCCTCCTCCGGCTCGGCCTCGGCCTCGGCCTCGTCGGCGGCCTCCTCGTCGCCGGCGTCCTGACCCGCGCTGATCTTGTTGCGCTCCAGCATGTACTCCTGCTCGACGTCCTGGGCGTCCGCGGGCGACTCGTACACCTTCGCGTAGCCGACGGTCTTGCGCATCCCGAAGCCCGTGTCCAGCTCGTGGACGACCACCTCCTCGGCGTCCTTGTTGAGCATCGCGGCGAGGCTGTCGCGCACGGAGAGCCGCGACGGCGAGGCCTCCTCGTGGCGCACCTCGAAGGTGACGTCGGTCCTGTGCAACATCGGGTTGTCGTCCTCGTCGAGTATGTCGACGTCCATGGCTGCTCAGTTGTCCGTATGTCCCCCGGAAGCGGGTAAAAGGATTTCGAAGGGGGTCTAGGTTTGGATGGAGGGACCGGAAGCTATCGAACTACTGCTTGGCGCTCGGAAGCCCCGGCCCGCTCGACTCGGGGGCCGCTCACGGCTCCCTTCGGTCGCCGTTCGCGCGAACGTGGCGCTCACTTCGTTCGCGCCACGCGCTCGCTGCGCTCCTCACCTCGCTCACTCCGTTCGCTCGGTTGCGGTGCTTGCGTCGGCCGCCGTCGCCGAGCGGGCCGCCCCTTCCGGAGTCCCGCCCCCGCTGTTGAATGTGGAATCGGCTGTAAAGCGGTGGGATGCGTCGATTCCCTACGATGGCCGAATCGCCAATTCTACTGTCGGTCGTCGGTCGAATCGTCCGCCGCGTCCTGCTTCGTCAGCTCCACCTCGATTGTGATGCGGTCGTATAGCACCACCGGGCGCTTCGCGCGGCCGTCCGTCTCCAGTTCGACGATGTCGTAGTCCGCCAGCGTGTGGACGTCGCTGGGGTTGCGGTCGAGGCGGCGAGCGAGGTCACGGATACTCTCCGGCGGGTCGGTCATTATCGCGCGGAGGAGTTCGAGGCGTTTCGGCGTGAGGATGCGGTGGAGGTGCGCGGGGTTCTGGAAGTAGTGGGTGTGCACCGGCGGAAACGAGCTACTAGATTCGTCGTCCGAATGGTCTTCCGGTTCGTCACCCGACGCTCGTTCCCGTTCCAGCTCTGCGTCGAATTGGCGGGCCTTTTCGATGGCGTCTTTCTGGAACTGCCCCCACGATTTGACACCGATTTCGAGGGCGGTTCGTTTGGTCTGTGGTTCAGTGGCCGTCATTTGGTGTGGTTTGGATAGTCGAAGAAGGTAATATTTTCCATCCGATGTAGGTCAATGATGCTGTCGTCGCGTTTGGTTCCTGCGCGACGTGGTGAACAACGTCGCTCTCTGCCGCTCGGCGTCTGGCGTTCTGGTGGGCACCTCTGCAATCCACTGGTGGGTGGGAGTCCCGCGAACGAAGTGAGCGGGACGTCGGCGAGCTTGCTCGCCGGAAATCCGAAAGGGGCCGGTCGCTCGATCCTCCCCCGGCGACGCAAGCACCGCAGAGAGCGACCGAGCGAAGGGAGGGAGCGAACGAGGAGCGCAGCGAGCCGCGGGTGGTCGAGCGACCGGGGGCTTTCGAATGCCAACGGTAGTCGAGACACACCCGTCACGACACTCCCGAAAGCCTCGTTCGACGAAAATCCGCCACCAACACTGCCTAGCCGTCCAACCCCAACAGACGCCGCGCCCGCCCGTGCTCACCCTCCAGCGTCTCCACCAGCCCACGCACTCGCTCCCGAACGTCCCCGTCCACAACCACGAGCACCATCCCCTCGCCGGGCTGGCCGTACACCACGCTCGCCCCATCAGGAGCAGCTAACACCGCGGGCAGCGTCGCGAGGTCCTCCTCGCCCGACACCTCGATGACAGTCGACTCACCATCACCATCTGTCGAATCCCCGATAGTGTCCCCGAGCGCCCCCAACAGCCCGGCCGTCAGTGTCGCGGCGGGATTGGCCACGGTCACGAGCCGGTGTGCCTCCCCCAGCTCGCCGACCACACCCCCCACCTCGTCGTCCACGGCCTCCCGCTCCGTTCGCCAGTCGACGACCGACACGTCGGGCGTCCGGCCCGCGCGCGCCAGGTGGTAGGTCACCACGTCGCCGACGGCGACAATCGGACTCCCGGCATCCGTCAACAGCTCGTCGGCGTCCGCGTAGATGGGCCCGAGCGGGTCGCGGAACTCCTCGCGCACGTCGTCGGGGAGCTGGAGGACCACGTCGGCAGCGTCGTCTCCGTTCGCCGGCTCGCCGTTCCTCGCGTCCTCCCGGGACCCGCCACTAGCCACGTCCTCGCCGGACGCCCCACCGCCCGACTCGCCACCCCCCGACTCGTCGCTCGGCACGCTACCGGACCTTCAGGGCGTACTTGCCCGGCGTGTCGACCTCCATGCGCTTCGCTATCTCGCTGTCCTCGGGGTGGGCGATGATGACGTAGCCGGCCCAGTCCTCGGTCAAACTGGACGACCCGCAGTTCGGGCAGGTGCTCGCGTTCTCGTCCTCGACGACCTTGTGACACTCCCGACAGACCATCCGGTCGGCCATCAGCTCTCACCTGCCGCGGCCTGGCGCTTCTCGCGCTCGTCCTCCAGCCACCCGATCTTCCCGAGCCCCACCTGCTTCGCGGTCAGCCCGATCTTGCTGTCCCGCGGATTGCGCTCGTCGATGCTCTTGGTGACGATGCGGGCGCGGACGGCGTCCTCGACCCCGAGCGTGCGGTTGGACTCGTTCGACGCCAACTGCTGGTTCTCGGCGTCGTAGGTGAGGTACTCGTCGGATATCTGGGAGACGTGCAGCAGCCCGTCCACGGGGCCGATGCCGACGAACGCGCCGAACTCGACCACCTCGACCACGTAGCCGTCGACGACCTCCTGCATCTGCGGGTCGAAGGTGACGGCGTCGAACTCGGCCTCGTAGTAGACGCCCGGGCGGTTCGGCAGCACCGTCCCCTCGCCGACGTCGTGGACCTCCACGACGCTGACGACGCTGCCCACCTCCTCGTCCATGCGACCCTCCAGCTTGTCCTGGAGCAGGCGCTTTACCAGCTCCGGCGTGACGTTCGCGAGCTCCTCGGGCGGGACTTCGACCGTGTCCCGCAGCCTGACGCGCTTGTACATGCTACGGTTGAGTGACTCCGAGTTTGTTCCCGCTCCTTAAACCAATTACTGGACGCCCCGCGTCGAGCACGCGCTCGCGCAGCGGGGCGTCGTTGGTGACCACGTAGTCGGCGACCCCCTCGCGGACGAGCTCGACGATGGCGTCGTCGGCGTGGGGCTCGCCGTGCTCGATGACCCGGCAGCGCTCGGTCGCGAGGTCCCGGCCGACGCTCGCGGCCATGGCGTCCTCGCCCATGCCCGAGTCGGACAGCTCCCGGAGCTCCTCGACGACCGCGCGCGGCACCGCGGGCTCGTAGCCGTCGAGCAGCCGCTCGACCTCCTCGAACAGCCGCACGTCGAACTGAACGGGCATCATGAGCGCGTTGGTGTCCATCACGACTGTTGTCATTCCCTGCCGACTGTGGTCAGTTCCTCGACCGTCGTCGGTTCCTCGACCGTGGCCGTTTCGCGTCGACCGTCGCCAGCCGCCGTTTCACGTCGCCCATCCATCATTTCTGCAGCGTTCCGACGCCGATGAGCCGCCACCGGGTCCCCTCGCGGCGGTTGATAGCTATCTTCGACCCCGGCTCGGCGCAGACGGGCCGCTTGAGCGCGACCTCGCACTCGCCGCTCCGGGCGCTGGTGACCGACCCGACCGTGGTCGCGGTGCCGACGGTGAGCATCAGCGGCTCGCCGGTCGATATCTCGTCGACGCTGCCCCCGGACTCGCCGACGACGCGGTCCAGTAGCTCGACGTCCATGGTGAACTGCTGCCACGTCGGCGGGAGCGTGCCCGGCGGACCCGCGACCTTCCCGGCGAGGGCGTCGCCCTTCGTGATGGCGGGGTCCAGCCCCGTGCCGACGCCGAGCAGGCCGCCCGGCGTGGCCTCGTCGACGGACTGCCCGCCGGCCTGCAGCGACCGGACGTCGGTCTCGATGGTCCGGTACTCGGTCTGGCCGCCCTCCTCGACCTCGCGGCCGGGCCGGAGCTCGAGGCGCTCGTCGACTGTCAGCCGCCCCGAGACGAGGCTGCCGCCGACGACGCCGCCGACGAGGTCCGCCCACTCGGTGCCCGGACGGTTGATGTCGAAGCTCCGGGCGACCAACATCCGCGGGTCGGCGTCGGGGTCGCGCTCCGGCGTCGGTATCTCCTCCTCGATGGCCTCTATCAGCAGGTCGACGTTGACCTCCTGCTGGGCGCTGATGGGGACGATGGGGGCGTCCTCGGCGACCGTGCCCTCGACGAACTCCCGTATCTGCTCGTAGTTCTCGCGCGCCTGGTCGGCGTCGACGAGGTCGATCTTGTTCTGGGCGACGACGACGTTCTCGATGCCGATGATGTCCAGCGCCATCAGGTGCTCCTCGGTCTGGGGCTGGGGGACCGACTCGCTGGCGCTGACGACCAGCACCGCCCCGTCCATGATGGCCGCCCCCGAGAGCATCGTGGCCATCAGCGTCTCGTGGCCCGGCGCGTCGACGAACGAGACCGTCCGGAGCATCTCCGTCTCGACGCCGTGCTCGCCGCAGGTCTCCGCGACCGTGAAGGCCGCCGGCTCGTCGCACTCGGGGCACCGCCGGAACGTGGCGTCGGCGTAGCCGAGCCTGATGGAGATGCCCCGCTTCATCTCCTCGGAGTGCTGGTCGGTCCACTCGCCGGATAGGGCCTGGACCAGGGTGGTCTTGCCGTGGTCGACGTGGCCGACCAGCCCGATGTTCACCTCCGGTTGTCTGTGGTTCCCTGTCATCTGACCTCCCAGGGGAGTAATCTCGTACGTAATTCGCCCCGAGCGACTGATAAACCTACTGTTCTGGACGCGGGCCGGCGGGCGGGTCGGCGGCGAACCGGTCGCGCGACCAGCCGCGACCTACTCCCCACCGAGGGGGACCGTTGTGGTCGTCTCGGCGACGAACGCGAGACCGTCGAACGCCGCGCCGACCTCGACCGGGACGTACTCCTCCGCGGCGTCGTCGAAGAACACGGCCCCGACGCTGTGGAGCAGGCGCTCCTCGCGGAGCCACTCGTCCACGACCGAGTCGTCGCTCGCCGTCTCGACGTCTATGAACCAGGCCGGGCCGTCGACCTGCGTCAGGGTCGCCGCCACCGACCCCTCGGGCGGCGCGGCGAGCGAGAACGTCCCGACCGCCGGGTTCGCGGTCGTCTCCGGGTCGGGCCGGGCCCGGAACGAGCCCCGGCCGAACTCGAACCCCAGCGCGTAGTAGTCGTCGCCGAGCGCCTCCCGGAGGTGCTGGCCCATCGTCTTCGGAGGGTCGTCCCACTCGCCGACCCGGAACCGCCCCGTCGCGACGTGGCCGTTGTGGGCCCAGAGCGCCATCCGGTCGGCGCGAGCGTGGTCGAGGAGCCACGAGACGTTCTCGGCCATGGCGGCGTCGCGGACGCCGTTCGGCGACCCCCTGTCCTCGAACGTCCGCGCTGCCCGGAGTTCGACGGCCTGCTCTACGAGTCGTCGGTGACGACGCGCCAGCCGCCACTCCCGGTCCGACGTCTCCCGGCGGTAGCGGTCCCCGTGCTGGTCGAACCGGTCCGCCAGCAGCGTCCCGACGGTCTCTGCGGCGACCAGCCACTCCTTGACCGCCTCGAAGTCGTCGCCGTCCACGCCCGTCGCGACGGTCTCTACGTCGGCCGCCACCTCGTCGAAGTAGTCGGGGTCGACCCGCCGGAGGAACTCCCCGATGGCGCTGGCCGACCGTCGCCCCGAACCCACGTCGTATCCGTAGAACCGCACCCGGTCCCCGTCGGGCCGGCCGCTGTTGAACGCCCGCAGCCACTCGACCAGCGCGAGCAACTCCTCGGTCCGGGTGGTCCAGTACCCCAGCCCCGAGAGCGCGTCCCGGGGGTCGCCCTCCCCGGCGACGACGTAGTCGTTCACCGCCAGCGCCGCCGCGAAGTCCGCCTCCAGCCCGAACAGCCGGACGTCGAGTTCGGTCACCAGCAACCGGACGAGGCGGTGTTTCAGCTGAAAGAACTCCCGCGTCCCGTGGGTCGCCTCCCCGAGCCCCACGACCTGCTTGTCGGCGAGGACGTCGGCCAGCGGTCGGAGGTCTCCGACCCCGCCGCCGGGGACGGACCCATCGATGGGCACCACGAGGCCTTCGAGGCGCGCTTGGAGGTCGTCGGCCGGCACGGTCACGTGTTCTCGTCAATGTGCCAAAAGTGTGCGGTCGTCGCCCGCTGCCGGCCGGGGACCGCCGACGAGCACGCCTATCGATAAAATTATGATAATGCAAAGGTTCATAAAGGGTGATGAGAATTGGACGTTGGTATGGCACCTGATACCAAACGCGGCGCGGTGAAGCAACGGATCGAGGCGGCGTACGAGCGGGACGAGGCCACCCCCGACACCGGCCACGACCACGTGGGGCAGATGACCATCGCGTTCTGCTACGAGGACCCCGCCTCCTGCTGGCCCTGTAGCTCCGTCGAGTGAACGACAGTGCACACTAGCTCGCGAAACCGCCCACGTGACCGGCGGTGAGCGGCCCGGGCCGCGTTGTGGAGCGAGCGGTGTGCGCCGATCCTCTCCGAACCCACCAGCGGAGCGGACGTCAGTCCCGGAGACGACCCCGCTCAGTAGTCGTCCAGGAGGCCCCGCTGGCGCGCGAAGTGTTGTGCGAGGTGAAAGGAGAGGTAGCCGATGACGAGATACACCGCCGCCGTCGTGACCATGAGGGCGTGGTCGAACGCGGAGAACCCGGCCAGCCCGACCCCGTTCACCATCGCCTCGTTCATCATCGCCGCCCCCTGGCCGACGGGGAGGAGCTTCGGCCAGAACCGGTCGGTCAGGGACAGGGAGATAATCACGATGAGCACGAACTGCAGTATCGAGAACATCGACCGGATGCGCTTGTAGATGAGCGCGACGCCGCCGAGCAGGAAGCTCAGACCGATGGCTTGGGCCAGCGTGAGGACGAGTATCGGCAGCACCGTCACCACGTCGATGGTCAGCCGCTCGCCCGTGACCACGAGGACGACGGTGAGGTTCACGAGGCCGATACTGATGCTGGTCACGAGCCCCGCCACGACGGCCGTCCCCATCACCACCGGGAACCGGATGGGCGAGACGTACAGCAACTCGAGGGTGCCGTACCGGGCCTCGGTGTTTATCATCCCCGACAGGGAGAAGAAGGTGCTGAGGACCGTCGTCAGGAGGAAGTACCCGACGATGATGGCGTCGAGGCTCTCCTCGAACCCCTGCGGGGCGATGGCGAGTCCGCCGTAGAATATCATGAAGAAGACCAGCAGGTAGGTCAGCAACGACCCGGCGAAGTTGATGGGGTATCGGCGGAGCATGATGAGCTGGCGGTCGAGGAAGCCGTAGAGGAGGACCGCGTGCTTACGCATCGTAGGCCACCCCCTCCTCGCGCGTGATGTGGAGGAATATCTCCTCGAAGTCCGGGGTGGTCGTCTCGAAGCTCCGCACGGAGCACTCCAGATTCCGGAGCACGTCGGACAGGTCGTGGACGTCGCCGTCGACCAGCGTGACCTCGAACTCGTGGACGTCGCCGAACTGGTCGTGGTCGGCGACTTCGAACCGGGAGCGCAGTTCCGCTTCGGTGCCCCCCGGGACGGGCGCGTCGAGCCTGACGCGGTAGGCGTCGTTCTGGAACACGTCGACGAGGTTCGCGACGGATTCCTGGGCGATGACCTGCCCGTCGGACAGCACGACGACCTCGTCGCAGATGTTCTCGATGACCCCCATGTCGTGGCTCGTGAGTATCACCGTCAGGTCCTCGTCGTGGACGAGCGACCGGAGCTCGTCCTGGAGGGTCAGGGAGGTCTCGACGTCGAGGCCGAGCGTCGGCTCGTCCAGCAGCGCGACCCGGACATCCTGGGAGAGCGCCCGCGCGACGGCGACCTTCTGCTTCTGCCCGCGCGAGAGCTTCCGCACGGGGACGTCTGCCTTCTCGGCGAGGTCGAGGCGCTCTAGGAGCTCGTCGTGGCGGTCCCGGCGGCGGCGCGCCGGGACGCCCTGCAACCGCGTGAAGAACTCGAGGTTCTCGCGGACGGTCAGCCGCCAGTAGGCGTCCCGGGAGCCCTCGAACATCACGCCGACGTTCTCGTGGGCCCACTCCAGGTCGTCGTGGACGGACCGCCCGTGGACGGTCACGGTCCCGGCGTCCGGGACCAGCGTCCCCAGTATCATCTTGATGGTCGTCGTCTTCCCCGCACCGTTGGGTCCGAGCAGGCCGACGACGGAGCCCTTCCCGACCTCGAAGGAGATGCCGTCGACGGCCGTCACGCCGCCACCGAACGTCTTCGTGAGGTCCCGGACGGCGAGTCCGGGCTCGGCGTCCTCGCTCCGGTCGGCCGGCTGCTCGGTTCTACTCGTGGTCACCATCGGTTGCATCGCCCCTGCGCGTCGCCGTCGGTCGTATCGACACCGCGTCGGTGTTGGGTTTGCATTCTTCGGGTCACTCCCAGAGCAGCAGGCACGGCAGCGACGCGTCAACGAACCGGAGCAGGGAGTAGCCCACGCCGGCCTCGCCGCTGAACAGCGCCGGGTTGTACCAGTGGTCGGTCTGCCACTGCACGGCGAACCGGCCCGCCCGCTCGGCCCGACGGACGCTCGCTGCCGCCAGCCGTTCGGCGTCGCGGCGGGCGGCCGGGTCGTCGAGCGTCCGTCCGGCCCGCAGCAGTAGCTCGACCCGTCCGAAGTTGCCACAGCAGAGGTGGTCGGTCCCGTACGCGGTCGTCGGGTCGAGGCCGTCGAGCGCCCGGTCGACGTCGCGGCGCGGGTTCGGCGGTGGAGACGACGCCGATGTCGTCGCCCCGGACGTCGTCGCTTCCGACGTCGTCGCCTCCGATGCCGTCGCCACCTCCACCATCCCGAGGCGGGCGAGGCCGATGCCCGTCCGCCCGTGGCACCAGCCGTCGAACCAGTCGCCGTCGGTCTCCGCGCGCAGGTCGGGCCAGTTGCGGGCTCCGTCGTCGTACAGCTCGTTCTCGTACTCCACGGCCGCGAGCGCGGCGTCGTGGAACCGGGTTTCGCCGGTCGCGTCGGCGAGGCGGGCCAGCGCGTACGCGATGCCGGCGACGCCGTGGGAGAAGCCGCACAGGGGCCGCGGCGAGTGGGCGGCGTGCCACGCGAGCGCGCCGTCGTGGTCGCGGGCGTTCGCGAGGAGGTGTTCGCCCGCCATCGTCGCGCGGTCCAGCGCGCCGCCGTCAGCCGTCGCGCGGTCCAGCGCGAGCAGCCCCAGAACCGCGCCGGCGCTGCCGTGGAGCACGTCGTAGGCGTCGTCGTCGCCGACGCGGTCGGCGTCGACGAGCGCGGCGACCTCGCTCGCGGTCCCGTGGTACGTCGCGTCGTCGAGCAGCGTCCCGGCCGTCGTCAGCCCGTACACGATAGAGCCGAGGCCGACGCCCCCACCGACCGGCCGGGGCGGGTAGCGGTGCGAGTCGGGGTCGTTCTCGAAGGTCCCCTCCTCGACCGCCCGGACGACCGGCGCGAGCGTCTCGCGCGCGAACTCGGCGTAGCGGTCCTCGCCGAGGGCGCGCGCCGCGGCCGCCGCGAACAGGCCGACGCCCACGCGACCGTCGTAGAGCCGGTCCTCGACGGGGTGGACGTGGAGGCCCCCGTCGGCACCGACCTTCCGGAGCACCCACGTCGGGGCCCCGTCCTCCACGAGGGCGTTCGCCTCGACGCGGTCGAACACCGCCCGGGCCGCGTCGCCGGCGGTCCGCTCGAACGCCGCGTCGGCCGACCCGCCGGCCGTCGCCCCCGGAGGTGCGTCCGGTCCGGGCGCGCCGTCGTCCGTGGAGACGACCGTGCCGTCGTCCGTGGTGGCGGGCGCGTCGTCGTCTGTGCTGGCGACCGAGCTATCGTCGCTCCCGCCCGCGAGCGCGTCGTCCCCGCCCGCGAGCGCGTCGATGTCGGTTTCCGTGGTCCGCGTGTGGGCAGCGTCGTACCCGCCGTAGCCCCACCGGAGGTAGGCTAGCTGCTCTTCGAGGTCGTCCTCGCCGAGGGCGTCGAACCGGTCGCGTATCTGGTCGATGGGCCGCTTGCGGAAGAAGTCCGCGACGACGACGTCGTCGAGGTCGAAGAGGTCGGTGCTGTGTAGCTTCGCACTGAAGCGGGGCGTGTTGAAATCCCGTAGAACGTCGCGCTCGGCCTCGAAGACGGACCAGACCGCCCGGTCGACCTCGCCCCGGACGACCAGTTTCGCTAGCGCCTCGGTCCGGACGCCGAACTGCACGCCCGTCCGGAGGGCCGCGGGCTCGCTCGTGGAGTCGATTATCTGGCCGTACACGGAGGTCGGGCGGTACAGCACCCGCACCCGCGACTCCCTGTCGGTCAGCCCCTCGACGGGGCCGTCCCCGGCCAGCAGCGCCTCGCGGTGGTCGACGACGAACCGGTACATCTCCTCGAACCCGCCGAGTATCTCCTCGACGTTGTCCCTCGGGCCGACCACCTCGCCGTCGTACTCCGGGAGGTTCGCGCCCTCGCGGTCGGGGTACTCCTCGACCACGAGGTCCATCCGGTCCGTGTTGAGGTCCGTGAACCGCTGGCCCTCCATGGTGACCTCCCCACGCTGGACCGAGAAGCCCGCCATGTCGCCCACCTCGTCGCTGACGACGTGCCGGGGGACGACCCCGGTCCGGACCACCGTGCCGGCGACGACCTTGACCGTCTCGTTTATCACCCGCATCTCGGGGCTGGCGACCGGTTCGGCGAGCGTCTCCAGGTCCACCGACACCGGCTGGCCACCCTCGGCGATGATGTTCTCTAGGTGCATGTCGGTCGCCGCCAGCGCGTAGAACAGGCAGACGAGCATCCCGGCCCGGCGGTAGTACGCGACCGCCTCCGCCTCGGTCGCACACTCCTGGGGGTCGACCCACTCCATCCACGCGTAGTCGTCTCGGTAGACGAACTCGAGGGTCCGGAGGTCGGGGAGGTCGCCGTGCTCGTTGACCCACTCCAGAAGCTCGTAGAAGCCGACGACGATGCCGGCGTTCCGCGGCTTGTACGCGGCCCGCCGGCCGGACTCGAAGGTGACGCCGAACACCTCCCGGCCCTCCTGGTGGGGGTCGCCGTAGGTGCTGACGTCGGTGATGCGGCCGGGTTCGGAGCCGTCAGCGAAGGCGTCGCCGAGAGCGGCCCAGTCGGCGGCCACGCGGTCGTAGAACTCGTCGACCCGCGCTATCCAGTGGTCGACCACCGTGACGAGCAGCCGCGCCAGAAACGAGTACTCGAGGACGAACGACCGGAGGTCCCCGTCGAGCAGCGCCGCCGTGAACTCGTCGTAGTACTCCGTCGCCCCCGCCTCGGGCTGGATGTCGTCGTCGAAGACGAGGTCGGGGTCGTCGCTCGCCACGTGCGTCTTGAACTCGATGAACAGGGGCCGGGACCAGAGCCGCGTCACCCGGAACGCGAGGCCGCCGAGCAGCCCCGCCGCCGCGGACTCGGAGACGTATTCCTCGGGCGGGTCGCCGACCGCCTCGCGGGCGAAGGCCAGAACCGGGGCCAGCACGTCCACGAACGGGTACTCCCCGTCGACGGTCACGTCGGCGGACGGGTTCTCGACGACGAACGCCAGCAGTTCCTCGAGGCGGTCGACCCAGCCCGGAAGGTCGTCGTCCCGCCAGCCGTCGTCGGCGATGCGCCGCCGGCACGCCGCCCTGTCGAGGTCCTCGAAGCCCAGGCGGCGCTCGAAGAGGTCCTCGTCGCCGCCCGCGACGGCGTCGCACCACTCCGCCAGGTAGTCGTCCACGGACGCCGCGACGTCGGGCGGCGTCTCGACGGCCTCGGGGTCGGCCTCGTCTCGGTCGAGGTGCTCCTGGAGAGTGCGCGCCCGCCCGGCGATTGTTTCCTTGTCTTCGCGGGATAGTAAATCCATATATAGCAGTCCGTTAGTGGGGGAACGACACAGTGATAATATACCTATCGGTGGCGAGCACCCGAGCCACCAGTCCGCCGGGGTCCGGACGGTAGCCGGCGGCTCCGGGGTACGGACCGTTACCGGGCGTGTTCATCGAAGGTGCCGGACCGAAGAGATCACAAGTCCGACCCGGTTCTCGCGATGGCACGCACCCGAAGCGAGGGCAGGCGTCGAATCGAAGCGGAGTATCGACCCGAGGCGCGGACCGTCGACGCCGCCGCGGACTTCGTCGGCCGGATGACCATCGCGTTCTGCGCGAGCGCCGTCTGTAGCGGCGAGTGGGCCTGCCTGCCGCCCCAGTAGGTCCGGCGCTGGCGGGGCGAGCGAGGGGCGGAACGGCCGGCTCCGAGAGGACGGTCGGTGGCCACCGACGCCGCCCCCCTCGAGGCTCCGAGCGGCCGGTCGACGCGGCTACTATAGATGAGATGCCCACAACTAGTCAATTTATATCACATACGGAAAATATATGGGTGATGAGTGTCACTGTAGGGAGGCAATGGCAGGTACCCAGGCAGTCAAGCGCCGCATTGAGGCCGAGTACGAGCGCGACGAGCGGGCAGTCGAGGACGCCGACTACGCCGGGCAGATGACCATCGCGTTCTGCGTGGCGGCCGACTGCGTCACGGAGCGCAGTTGCCACGACGAGTTCTGAGCCCCGCGTAGCACCATCAACTCCCCGTTGTCGTCGGGGTGACCACGGAAGTGACTGCTCGAACTACCGAACTCGTATCGTGGATCGCAGACACGAATGTGCGGTCACCCGTCGACTCCCGGTGACCCGGTCCATCGGAGCACCGCGGCCGCTCGATAGACACCGGGACCGACCACGTCGGCCGGATGACCGTCGCGTTCTGCCGGGTCGACTGCATCACACGCCCAGCGCCGAATGCCAGCTATAGTAGGCCCACTATCC
>CAZPIG010000015.1:19772-25347 GCA_964586205.1 uncultured Halobacteriales archaeon
GTCGACTGCATCACACGCCCAGCGCCGAATGCCAGCTATAGTAGGCCCACTATCCCCCCGCGGCCATCCATACCGGAAGTGACTGCTCGGACTAGTAAAATTTTCACTTTCACCATAAAATATATGTGGTGGCTTCACATCTTACGTCGCGCAATGGCACGCATTGACACGGAGGCCAAGCAGCGGATAGAGGCGAAGTACGACCGCGACGACGGGTCCGTCGACGCCGGCACCGACCGCATCGGGCAGATGACCATCGCGTTCTGCGTCGACGACTACTGCACCCAGAGACCCACCTCCGACTGGTGTAGTCCGCAATAGCATCGCGGTCGACCCGAGCCCGACTTTTTGGATTCGACCGGTCAGCCGCGGCGCACCACGAGGACCAGCCGTCCCGAGAGCCCGAGGACCGCGACGAGCAGCACGCCGATGGTGGCCTGCACCCACGCCGGTTCGTCGGCGAACGGGAGCGCGGCGAGCGACCACCCGGCTCCGGGTGCGGCTCCGGCGCGGACGGCCGAGAGGTCTCCGACGGTGGGCGCGTTCACGACGTGGACCGTCCTGTCAGTCCGCTCGACGTAGAAGGCGTCGGCGAACGGTTCGCCCGCCGGGATGCGGTAGGTGTCCTCCTTACTCTCGACCGGTCGCGCGCCGTGGTACGCCAGCACCTGCGTGTAGCCGTCGACGAACTCCGCGCTGTCGTTGGCCGACTCGAAGACGAGTTTCCAGACGTAGCCCGTCTCGCCCGTCTCCGGGGACCGGTCGGTCACGTACGGGTAGAGCCGCTCCGCCTCGAGGCCCGACGCGTAGAAGTTGGCCTCGAGCGCGAGGGGGTCGAGCGGGTTCACCTCGCCGTCGCTCCCGTTGACGAGGGCGCGGAGCGGCACCACCGGCGACCCC
This sequence comes from uncultured Halobacteriales archaeon, assembly GCA_964586205.1. GTDB lineage: Archaea > Halobacteriota > Halobacteria > Halobacteriales > CAZPIG01 > CAZPIG01. The sequence goes on from CAZPIG010000015.1 coordinate 20,673, forward strand.
TCGGGGTTCCCGTCGAGGTCCGTGTACAGCATCATCGACGTGAGGCCCGGCTCGCCGACCGAGACGTAGTCGGGCTGGCCGGTGTCGACCCGGAGGACCCGCCACTCGGGGTCGCTCCTGTCGGTGACGTCGATGGCCGGCGGCCCGTCGCCGGGATAGCGCTCCGGATGCATGACCTCGTGGGTCGACTCGGGCGGCGTCTCGTAGGCCCGGTCGACGGCCGCCCAGCCACCCTCGTCGTACAGTTGCTCGACGAACTTCGGGCCGTCGAGGTACGGGTAGCTGGCCACGAAGCTCATCCCCGCGTTGCCGCCGCCGTCGCCCCCGCCGTCCGGCGACCGGGTCAGACAGCGCCACTCGGCCTCACACCGGCTGCGATAGCGCATCCGGACGATCTCCGCATCGCCCTCGAGGAGGCTGTTGATGGCGTTCAGCGACTCGGTCGTCCGGTGCTGCTGGAACGTCGCGAGGTCGAACCGGTCGGCCGCGTCGAAGTGCTGGACCTGCAGCGGGTGGACCAACTCGTGTGCGAGGGTCAGCTCCGACACCGTGGGGGTGGTGCCGTCGGCGGAGACGACGACGATGCGCTCCCGGGTCGGGCTGTAGTACCCGCTCGCCGCGTCCGCCTCCTCGCGGCGGACGGCGACCGCGTCCTCGTCCTCGCCGACCATCAGCAGCGCCTCCCACTTCACGTTCTTTCTGAGACGCTCGGCCTCCGAGGTGTCCGCGAACGCCGCCTCGACCCGGTCCTCGAACCCCGCCCGCGACACCACGTCGACCCGGACCGGTGCCTCGAACTCCAGTCGGCGGACGCGCTCGACCCGCGCCATGGCGCGCGCCAGGACAGCGTCCAACTCCGTCGCGTTCAGGCCGTCGCGCTGGTCCACGTCGATGCGTTCGTCGTACCAGCACCCGTTCTCCCAGCCGAGGGTGTCGGCGTCGGGGTCCGGGCGCGGGGTGCCGTTCGCCACGGGGCGACAGGCGTCGCCGTCCGCGACGCCACCGGCCGAGGGGAGCGCCGTCGCACCGTCGGTCGCGGTCGCTGTCGGCGGTGTCGGGACGACGGTCGAGTGGGCCGTCGATGGGGTGGCGACTCCTGCCGGGGCCGCAGCGACCGTCGACGGAGTTGCCGTCGGGGTCGCACCCGCTCCCTGTACCGCGACGGCAACGCCGAGCACGGACAACAGGACCACCGAGAGCGCCGCGAGCGAGCGGGCCGTCGGACCGGCCGCGCGACGGTCGGGACGGCGCGGTGAATCAGTCGCCATTACCCCCGTTGAGCGCACTGGCCAATTAAGGATTACTGCTCCGAGGTTGCAATCCACCACCGTCCCGTCGGAACGATGCCGACCGCCGGAGCCCGCGTCTCGATACGGCCGGAGGACCGTCGCGACGGCGTCGGGCGGCCGGTCGCGAGTGTCCGCCCACGAACCGGGGCGGGCGTCAGGTGATCCGCCACGACAGCGTCCCGAGGACGACGAGGACGAGGACCAGCGACACGATGATGGCGATGGACGGGAGCCCGACGCCGCCGGGTAGCGGGCCCGCCGATTCCGTGAAGTACCCGGGACCCACGGTCGGCGGGGACGCGACGTCGGCGGGCGCGGGCAGCGCGTCGCCGCAGTCGACGTTGCCGACGCAGTCGTCGCCGGCCGGCCCACCTGGTTGGTCCCACCAGTTGCCGGTCGCGTCGCCCGGCGGGGCGGCCCCCGTCGCGTTGAGGCCGTGCTTCGCGTGCCCGGCGAGGTTCGAGCCGTGGACCGCCCAGGCACCCGTCGTGTTGCCGGCGTAGACGCCGGTCCCCTCCCCGGTCACGTCGAACGCGGGGACCGACGTGTTCCGGACGGTCGAGTTCGTGACCGTCCACGCGCCGGTCGACGAGCCAGCGTGTACCCCGACGCTCGCGTCGTGGATGGTGCTGTCGCGGATGGTCCACGCCCCCGTGGTCCGGGCGGCCTCGACGCCGGCGACCGAGTGGTACCTGACGTGGCTGTCGGCGATGGTCCAGTTCCCGGTACTCTGGAAGGTGGTCACGCCGTAGTTCGTGTTGTTCCGGAGTATCGACCCGCGTATCGTCCAGTCGCCGGTCGTGTTGAGGGCCTGGATGGCGGACCGGGTGCCGGTGATGGTCGTGCCGCGGACCGTCCACGCGCCGGACCCGTCGTCGGCGTCGATGCCGTCGTCGACAGTCTGCCGGAGGGTCGAGTTCTGGACCGTCCACGCGGCGGTGGCCGCGGACCCGTCGACGTCCATGGCGTCGTCGCCGCTGTCGACGATGGTGGTGTTCCGGACGGTCCACGACCCCGTCGTGTTCTCCGCGTCGATGCCCTCGTCGCCGTTGCCCTCGAGGGTGGCGTCCGCGACGGTCCACGCGCCCGCCGACGCCGTGGCGACGAGGCCGTCGTTCCCGCTCTCGGTGATGGTCGCGTTCCGCACCGTCCACGCGCCGGTCGTCCGCGAGGCGTTGACGCCGTCGTAGTACCCCCGTATCTCGAACCCCACGACGACGGGCTCAGCGCCACTCCCGGGCGGGATGGTGATGCCGGCCGGCCGGGCCGGTATCGACGAACCGTCGAGGGTCGCGCCGCCGGGTGCCACGAGCGTGATGGTTTCGTCGACGACGACTTCCTCGGCGTAGGTCCCCGGCCGGACTTCGACCGTGTCGCCGGAGCCGGCGGCGTCGACGGCCGCCTGGATGGACCGGTAGTCGGCACCGCCGTCGCCGTCGACCACGAGCGTCGTGGCAGTCGTCTGACCGACGGCCGCCACGTGGGCCGGACCGAGGCCGGCAACCACGGACAACAGGAGGACCGCGACGACGAACGTCGTCGACAGACGGGATAGTTTTAGCGCCGTCGAGAGCATAGTAACCGCGAGAGTATCCTATGACAAAACGATACCGGTCAAAAATCGCTGCCCTCCCGGTGGAGAAATAGGGCGACCGAGGGGCGGTGGCCGGAAGTCGTCGCGCGCCACCACTTCGGCTGTGGCTTCGGGAACGTGTCCGAATCGCCGACATCGACAGCCCCGAGCGAGGACGTGGGATGCACCCGAGAATCGCTCGGGCCGGTGGAGATACTGGCTCGGGGACCGCGGACACGTCCCACGAGCGGCGTGCGCTCCGCGACGACGGGCGAACGGTCGCCCGGTCGGGACGAAACCGAACGGTGCCGCCATCCCGGGGTACTTACGCCGTCATCCCAAGTCACTTCCCCACCCCGTGCGTATCGGCCTTTCTATGCTCGTTTGTTCGGGTCGAACGAACGGCCGCGACCCACCGCACCCACGCGGATTAGACGCCTCTAAAAATTCGATTAGACCGGTAGAGTTATTTGTTTGGCCCCGGCGAATACGCCCATGAGCGGAGTGCAATACGCCACGACGAGTAGACGGCTACCCGGTCGGCCACGAACCCCCCGGAGGAGGGTGATCCCGTGCCCTCGATGAGCCACGAGCGCGCGACCGAACTCTCGGACGCCCTCCGGGAGCGCCTCGCCGAGACCGTCGACGTCGAGCAGCCGTCGGCGTCGCGGCGGGCGGTGCTCGGGGGGCTGGCCATCGCCGGCGGCGCGGCGCTGACCGGCGCGAGCAGCGCGGACCAGGGCCACGACCCGTCCGCGGACGACGAGCACGGCCAGTTCGGCGCGGTCGGCGAGTACGAGGGCGACTTCGACCCCCACTCGTTCCTCCGGGAGTTCAACACCGGCGTCGAGGACCGCCCCGTCAACGTCGACGTCTACGAGGAGAACGGCCAGACGGTACGCGAGTTCGACATCGCGGCCGTCGACGTCCCCATCGAGGTCGCGCCGGGCGTCTCGTTCTCGGCGTGGACCTTCAACGGCCAGGTGCCGGGCCCGACCCTCCGCGTCGAGGAGGGCGACCTCGTGCGCATCAACTTCGTCAACGGCGCGGAGAAGCACGCCCACACCATCCACCCGCACCTCCGGAACTTGAGCCCGGAGATGGACGGCGTCCCGACCAACGGCCCCGGCGTCATCGACCCCGGCGAGGAGCCGTTCACCTACGAGTGGCAGGCCCAGCCGATGGGCACGCACCTCTACCACTGCCACTCGCTGCCGCTGAAGGCCCACATCCACCGCGGGCTGTACGGGACCATCATCGTCGACCCCGACCCCGAGCGGGTGCGCGAGAACCCCCGGGACTACGTGAACTACCACGGGCCGATGACCAGCGACCTGCGCGACGAGCTAGTCGAGCGCGCGCGCAGCCGGAACATGGTCAGCCACGCGGACTACGTCCCCGAGGGGTACGACGGCATCGACGAGATGGTGATGGTGATGAACGGCTTCGACACGAACTTCGACGGCGACAACGAGGTGTACGCCGCCAACACGCGCGCGTTCTGCTACGCGCCCGCCGACACCGACGGCAAGGGCACGTGGACCGAGGGCGAGACGCTCCACCCCATCCAGGTCAGCCGGAACGACCTACTGCGGGTCCACCTCGTCAACACCATCGAGTTCGACCCCATCAACTCCTTTCACACCCACAGCCAGTTCTTCGACTACTACGACCACGGGACGACCCTCTGGCCGACCCACAAGCGCATCGACACGGTGATGCAGACCCAGGCCCAGCGAGGGGTCCTGGAGTTCGACTACTCGACCCACCAGCCCGGGCTGTACATGTTCCACGCCCACCAGTCGGAGTTCGC
>CAZPIG010000016.1:0-1120 GCA_964586205.1 uncultured Halobacteriales archaeon
CTCATGGACGGTGGTAGGGAGTCGCCACATATAGGACTTCGGCGGTGGGTGATGTCGGAAGCGGGTCGGCGGTGGTGTCGGACGTGGGTCGGCGGGTGATGTCGGAAGCGAGGAACCGAAGCCGACCCCACCGTCGGGGACAGAACCAAGCCCCTCGCCGTCCAACTGTTCACCGTGTCGGACGAGTCGGACCCCATCAGCGACAACGCCGACGGCGACCGCGACCTCTACGGCGTCTCGACGTGGGAGCCCCGCACCAGCGTCGACGCCGTCGCGGGGGCGCTGTACCGCCTCGTCCGGTTCTCCGCGCGGGCCGTCGTCGTCGGACTCGCACTGGTGCTGCTGGTCGCCCAGTTCGTGCTCACGGCGCTGGCGAGCGTCGAGGACCCCTTCGTCGGCGCGTTCGCGCTGCTGTCGGTGGTGCCGGCGCTCGCCGTCGCGGCCTACGTCTGGTACGTGGACCCGACCGTCCGCGAGAAGGTGGACCTGCTGCTCGCCACCTTCCTGCTCGGCGGGGTGCTCGCTAGCTTCGCCGCCGTGGCGAACTCGCTTGCCCGCCCGGCGTTCGTCGCCGTCCCCATCGTCGGGACAGCGCTGTTCTTCTACCTCGTGGTCGGCCCCGTCGAGGAGACGGTCAAGTGGCTGGCGGTGCGGCTCTGGGCCTTCGAGAGCCCGCGGTTCGACGCAGTCGTGGACGGGGCCGTCTATGGCGCGATGGCGGGGCTGGGGTTCGCCACCATCGAGAACACCGTCTACATCGTCCGCCAGTACGTCACCGCCGTCGAGGCGGGGACGGGCGTGTTCGCAATCACCTTCGGCACGGCGGCCGTCCGGTCACTGGCCGGCCCCGGGCACGTGCTCTACTCCGCCATCGCGGGCTACTACCTCGGGCTGGCGAAGTTCAACCGCGACCACTACGGCCCCATCGTCGTGAAAGGCCTGCTGCTCGCGGCGCTGGCTCACGGGACCTACAACACGCTCGTGACGTACCTGCCCGCGGTGGTCGAGTTCACGCTCCCGCGCTTTCTGGTCGTGGTCGTCGTCTTCGACGGCGTGGTGGGCTACGGGCTCTATCGGTTGCTGTCGCGGTACCGGCGGGAGTACGAGCGGGCGGGCGTGG
>CAZPIG010000016.1:1220-20893 GCA_964586205.1 uncultured Halobacteriales archaeon
GGGCTCTATCGGTTGCTGTCGCGGTACCGGCGGGAGTACGAGCGGGCGGGCGTGGTGAGGGAGTGAGAGTGTGACGGGGGCGACGACGAGTCGATGGCGTTCGCGTCCGCTCCGCCGCCGTTAAGCCCCCGCGTCGGAACGCGGACGCATGGACGACGAACTCCGCCGATACCTGAACGCCGTCCTCGCGCTGCTCGCACTCGTCGCCGCCACCGTGCTCGTCGCGGGGCCGCTCTCGAGCGCGTCCACGTCGGTGGCCGACTTCCCCGGAACGGTCGCGCTCGTCGCGCTCCTCGCGACGCCGCTGTACCTCCTCGCGCACCTGTACGTCGTGGCGGGCCGGCCCGACCCCTTCGGTAGCGGGTAGGTCGCCCCGGCCACTGTCGGACCGGAGCGGCTCCAGCGCCGTCGAAGTGACCGCGGACCTCCCCGCGCCTCTCGTCCTGGACCCGAATCACCGTCCACGTCGGCGGCCGACGGCTCCCCGAATTACGGCGACGCCACCGGCCAGTCCGGCGAGGGCGGCCACTCCGCGGTCGGGTCGTTCGCCCGCGCCCACCCCGTCGCCACCTTCGCTTTATCCTCGCGTACGCGGGCGCGTGGACCATCAGATGTCGCGGTCCTCGCGGCCGGGATGGAGCCGTCGTGGACGCGGTGGTTCCTGACGGGCTTCCTCTCGGCGCTCGCGCCGCCACTGTCGTCGTGGCCGTGACGGGCGGCAGCGTCCTCCTGGCGATGGTCAGCCACAGCGCGGACAACGCGATGGGCGCTGGTCCCCATCGACGTAGAGACTGTGCTCGTCGACGGCGTGCTGCACCTCGACCTGTTTTGGGGCGTCTACGTCGACCACGCCGCGGCAGTGTGGCTGCTCGTCTGTCTCGTCGTCGCCGTCTACGGCGCGGCGACGCTCTCGAACGGGCGGCTACCGACGCCCGGACGGCCCGATTCGCGGCCAGCAGCGATAGCGGAGTCGAAGACCCGGAGCGCAGCGTCACTGCAGACTGGGCGGACCGGAACTGACGGTTACTCGCCCCCGTACCGGAACCGCCGCGTCTCGGCGGACACCTCGCCGACCAGCGCGACCCGGCCGGGGTCGTCGAACGTCCCCAGCGCGTGACGGCGAGTCGCTGCCTCGCCCGCCGGGACCGCGAACGAGAGCGGTCGGCAGGCGTCGGCCCGGTTCGCCGCGCAGACGAGCCCCCGGAACTCCCCGTCGCGGTCGCCCTCGTTGGCGACGGTCACCGCGAGCGCCACGCCGTCATCGTCGGCCGCGCTATCGGCGTCGCCGCCGGCCGCGCGGCCTCGCTCCACCACGACGCGGGCGTCACGCACGACGAACTCGGGGATGCTGGCCAGCGCCGCCGTGGTATCGTCGTCGAGGACCCACGAGACCGTCTCGCCGCCGACCCGGACGCGGACGGCGGCGCGGTCAGCAGCAGTCGCAGGCACCGGGAAGACCAGCCGGCCGCGCCCCGAGAGGGCCTCGTCGGGGCGGTACTCCTCGCCGTCCGCGACCAGTCGCGTGGCGTACGCCCGCGGGTGGAACTGCGCGTCTCCGCTCGGCTCGTTGCCGGCCCGTTCGTCGCCCACGGAGACGTCCACGACGATATACTGGCCCCGCTCGCGCGTGTGGAGCGTGTAGAAGATGTCCCACGCGAAGACCGACGCCCGAACGCGCGCGTCGGCGAACGCGATGGGACCGGGGCCGTGCTCGGGGTCCACCGGGGTACCCATCGGCACCTCGCGAGGGCCGTCGACTGTCTCGTCTCCCGGACCGTCAGCGGTCGACGAGGCGGCCGCGTCTCCGGGCTCGCCCGACGGGACGCCGGCACAGCCCGCCAGCGTGCCGGCCCCGACCAGCGCGAGCAGCGAGCGACGGTGCACGTCGGACCAGGACGGGGAGGGAGGCTGAAACTTTTGTGCCAAGGGGCGGCCAGTCCGACGACGCCCGCGACTACCTCGTCGCCCTCGACGGGAAGAGCCGGCGAATCGTCGAGGACAACCTCCGCAAGCTAGAGGACGACCCGTATCCCCGTCCCCACTCGGGACAGGGGGACGAGGAGCGAATCGTGGTCGACAGCGAGGAGCTATACCGACTCCACGTCGGCCGGACCCACACCGCGTTCTACGACGGCCCTCGCGTATCGTCAAAGACACGCTCTACACGGACCGGTTCGCTGGAATCCGTCAGTCGGGCCACGACGACTGGCCCCATGTTTCTTGGTTCCGCCCTGTTCGGGTTGTGGTAAACCGCCTCGCTGGTCCCGTCGGGATGAATTTCGAAATGATACTGACCGCCGCGGATTCCTTCACCTTCCACTCGAATCGTCTCTCCGTCGCGTTCGATGGCCGTAACCCTGTTCGGGGCGGAGGTCTCACCGGCGTGCTCCTCGGCGTGCTTCCCGATCCAGAGGAGCCAATCACCGACTTCGAGTTCCTCGACCAGTTCTCCGAGCGATTGGAACGTAGTCACGACCGGCACATGGATACGTCGCCTCAAAAAGTTAGAGTGCCGAACGGACGATACCCTGGTTCTCGGTGCTTTTGGGAAAGTTACCATCCGTTACTTCAATTGGATAGTAGCCGTAGTGGGTGACTTTACGATGGCCCTCGGACGAGGGAACTATGATTCAACCTCAAATCGGCGATGAGATCGTCGGAGCGTATCTCCGCATCAGCAACGACTGTGACCCCGTCCCCCCAATCAACGGTCAAAAGTACTCCGTTGAATGGAGAGCCGGCGTCGAGTAGCCCCCGACCGAAGTTGCCTGCGGGACGGCGGACCGGTCGTCGGAGCCTCGTTCGTTCCGGCCTCGTCGGCCGCGCCCGTTGACTTAAACGCCGACCGATAGCGCGCGTTTCTCGGTCAGTGCCGTGCTAGCCAGCCACAATCGCCGTCGCGGAAGCGCCCGCAATACGGGGGTTCTCAACGGAGCGTCGCGAGGAATCCACGACGGCTGGCGACCGCGAAAACAAATTTTATATAGAAGCACAATCAATCCTCCGGGTGACTATGAGCCAGCGAATGCAGCAGGGCCAGCCCATGATAGTACTGGGCGAGGACGCCCAGCGCGTCAAGGACCGGGACGCCCAGGACTACAACATCTCCGCCGCGCGGGCGGTCGCGGAGGCCGTCCGCTCGACGCTCGGGCCGAAGGGGATGGACAAGATGCTCGTCGACTCGATGGGCGACGTCACCGTCACCAACGACGGCGTGACCATCCTCAAGGAGATGGACATCGACAACCCCACGGCCGAGATGATAGTCGAGGTCGCCGAGACCCAGGAGGACGAGGCCGGCGACGGGACGACGACGGCCGTGGCCATCGCGGGCGAGCTACTCAAGAGCGCCGAGGACCTGCTGGAGCAGGACATCCACCCGACGGCCATCATCAAGGGCTTCCACATGGCGAGCGAGGAGGCCCGCAGCCAGGTGGACGAGGTCGCCGAGGAGGTCGACACCGAGGACCGCGACCTGCTCCGGAAGGTCGCCGAGACCTCGATGACCGGCAAGGGCGCGGAGGTCAACAAGGAGGCGCTCGCCGAGATAATCGTCGACGCGGTCCGGCAGGTCACCGTCGAGGACGAGGAGGGCGAGAACGTCGTGGACCTCGACTTCGTGAAGATAGAGACCCAGACCGGCAGCTCCGCCGGCGAGTCGGAGCTGCTGGTCGGCGCGGCGCTGGACAAGGACCCCGTCCACGACGACATGCCCGAGGAGGCCCCCGAGGCCGACGTGCTCCTGCTGAACGAGCCCATCGAGGTCGAGGAGACCGACGTCAGCACGGAGGTCTCCGTCAGCGACCCCGACCAGCTCCAGCAGTTCTTAGACCAGGAGGAAGAGCAGCTCCGGGAGAAGGTCCAGCAGATAGTGGACCTCGGCGCGAACGTCGTCTTCTGCCAGAAGGGCATCGACGACCTCGCCCAGCACTACCTCGCCAAGGAGGGCATCCTCGCGGTCCGGCGGACCAAGAAGAGCGACGTGGAGTTCCTGAAGGAGGTCCTCGGGGCGACCATCGTCTCGGACCTCGACAGCGCCACGAGCGACGACCTCGGCCACGGCAGCGTCACCCGCGGCGACGACGACATCCTCTACATCGAGGGCGAGGACTCCCACGGCGTGACGCTGCTGCTGCGGGGCTCGACCGACCACGTGGTCGACGAGCTAGAGCGCGGCGTCTCCGACGCGCTCGACGTGGTCGCCCAGACCGTCTCCGACGGTCGCGTCCTGCCCGGCGGCGGGGCCATCGAGACGGAGCTCGCCGGTCGGCTCCGGGACTACGCCGACAGCGTCGAGGGTCGCGAGCAGCTAGCCGTCGAGGCGTTCGCCGACTCCGTCGAGCTAGTCCCGCGCGTGCTCGCGGAGAACGCGGGTCTGGACCCCATCGACACGCTGGTGGACCTGCGGGCGGCCCACGAGTCCGGCGAGGGCCGCGCGGGCCTGAACGTCTTCACCGGCGAGGTCGAGGACACCTTCGAGGCGGGCGTCGTCGAGCCGGCCCACGCGAAGGAGCAGGCGCTGGCGTCGGCCGCGGAGGCCGCCAACCTCGTGCTGAAGATAGACGACATCATCTCCGCCGGCGACCTCTCGACGGAGGGCGAGGGGGACGAGGGCGCTGGCGGCGGCATGGGCGGCGGCATGGGCGCTGGCGGTCCCGGCGGCATGGGCGGCATGGGCGGCGCTATGTAAGTTCGGGCGAGCCCGAACTTCATAGGCCGTCAGGCGTCGCCTGACGCAGCCGATGTAGAGCGGCTGTCGTAACTGTCTCGTCACCCGTTCCCGACTGCCGTCGCGGCACCGCCCATCGAGCAGTTCTCCTCTATTTCTCGCGGTTCGATAGCGGCCGCTCCCGCCGTGGCCGCGATTCGGCCGACTGGCCACTGTTTCCTACAAAGATAAGTGCCGACCGGCAATACCTGCCGCACATGGACACGCTGCTCCTCGACAGCGAGGACGTACACGAGAACACGCAGATGGCCGACGTCATCCCGGCCGTCGAGGACGCCTTCGCCGCCTACGAGAACGGCAACGCCCAGATGCCCGCGAAGTCCTACGTGGACCTGCCGCAGTACAACGGCGACTTCCGGTCGATGCCCGCCTACATCGACGCCAGGGAGGGCGACGCGCTCGCCCGAGAGGGCGGAGCGGACGACGCCTCGGGGCCGGGCGACGATGACGACGCCCCCGGACCGGGCGGGGACGGCGGCTGGGACGCCGCCGGGCTGAAGTGGGTCAACGTCCACCCCGACAACCCCGAGCAGTTCGGGCTGCCGACCGTGATGGGGACGATGATATACTCCGACCCGGAGAACGCGGTCCCGCTGGCGGTGATGGACGGCACGGAGTTGACGATGAAGCGCACGGGCGCGGCCGCCGCGGTCGCCACCGACCACCTCGCCGTCGAGGACGCCACCTCGCTGGGCATCGTCGGCGCGGGCGTCCAGAGCCACGCCCAGTTGGAGGCCATCTCCGAGGTCCGGCCCATCGAGGAGGTCGTGGTCTGCGACGTGGACCCCGCGGCCATCGAGCACTTCGTCGCGGAGTTCGGCGACGACTTCGAGGTCCGCGAGGGCTCGACGAGCGACGCCGGCCACTGCGACGTGCTCTCGACGGTGACGCCGGTCGAGTCGCCCATCGTGGCCCGCGAGGACGTGGGCGACCACACGCACGTGAACGCGATGGGCGCGGACGCCGAGGGCAAGCACGAGCTGGCCGACCGGATTCTGCTGGACGCGAAGCTGATAATCGACGACTACGAGCAGTGCACCCACTCCGGCGAGATAAACGTCCCGTGGAGCGAGGGCGTGCTGGGCGACGACGACATCGACGGCCAGATAGGCGAGGTAGTGACCGGGAAGATTCCGGGGCGTACGTCCGAGGATGGCATCACAGTCTTCGACAGCACCGGGCTGGCGATCCAGGACGTGGCGGCGGCGCACGTGGTGTACGAGCACGCCGACGAGAACGACAACGGGACGCCGTTCGAGATGATAGATTTGGATCGGCATCCGTAGGTCGTGGTCGCGGCGCTCGGGGTCGAGCAGACGCTCCGAACTCAGTTATCCTCGGCTTCGGGGTCAATGTCCGAAGTCTCGAGTTCGCCATTCAGATACGCCCGCCCCCGCTCCGACAATCGATACAGCCCCTTCTCGGGCCGCTCCAGCAATCCGTGCTCCTCCAGCACTCGACAGCGCTTGCTACAGTACTGCTGGTCGTAGCCGACGTTCACCGCGATGACCTTCGGCGACGCCGTGATGTCGTGCTCCTCGAAGAAGTCGAGGACGTGGTAGTCGATGGGAGCCATCTACGACACCCGGCGCGTCATGCCCCGAACTGCCGAATCGAGCGGTTTAGCACCTCCGCTTGGCGGAGGTACTACCGTCGAACGAAGCCATCGGAGCAACGAGCACGCCGAGGGTTCGCCCTCCGGCCGATGCGAGGGGTCCCGCGGACGCCGGGTCGCCGGCGTCAGTCCTCGCGCTGCTGTTCGAGAGTCCCGGCGTCCAGTTCCCCGTCCAGATACTGTTCTCCGCAGTCCGTGATCTGGTAGACGCCGTTCCCGATGTTCCGGGTGAGCCCGTAGCTGGCCAGCTTCCGACACCGCTGGCCGACGTACTGCGGCACGAACCGGACCCGGTCGTCGGCGGCGATCCGGCTCGGCGAGTGCGGACCGGCCTCGCGCAGGAACTCCAGGATGCGCTCGTCGGCGATCGTCATCCAGTCGGCACTCAGCCGCATACGACATCCAGTCGGTGAAAGCTATAAACTGCCTCTGGAGAATTGTCTATCGACTTCCTATCCATATCTATCACTATGTCTAAGATAGCTATAACTACGTCAAGCGCGACGGTGGAGACGTGATACGATGACAGACCCCTGGGAACCGGTCGCCCGCGAGACCCTCTGGCGCGCCCTCCATGCCACGAGCGACGACGTCGAAGCGGCCGTCGAGGCCGTCGCCGACACGGTCTACTTCGAGCACGACCTCTCCCCGGAGCAGGTCAAACGGATGCGGCAGGCCGTGACGGACTTGGAGCACGTCACTGAGACGTACCTCGCAGCGCTGTGCGAGGAGGCCGAGCCGTGGTCCGACGGGGACGATAGGACGCCCTCGTGGAAACCACTCGACGGGAGCAGGACGGACCAGGGGAGCGACCGGTCGTGACCGTCTAACTCCCCGACAGTCGGATCGCCATCCCAACACGGTTGAACTGCCAGAATCACTCGGATACGGGTCCGGAACGGTAGTTCGGAACGACAGCCCCGGTCCGGACTTCACGTAGTGCCCTCGGGAAGCGGGGCCTGCGGCGTGCTGACCGACCGAGTTCACTCTCCCCGGATGACATCGAACCACCCCGGCAGGCATTGCGCCGGGGGTAGCGTTTTTAAGTCCCATCGTGTATTGTCCAGTATGCGCGTCGTCATCGTCGGCTACGGCCGGGTCGGCACCCGCACCGCGCGGGTGCTCCGCGAGGAGGGCCACGAGGTGTTCGTCATCGACGTCGACCCGGACAAGGTCGAGCGCGCACGCGAGGACGGCTTCGAGGCCGTCGCGGGCGACGCCTCCCGCGAGGACGTCTTGGAGCAGGCCGACTTCGACCGGGCCGACGCCGTCGCCGCCCTGACGCCGGACCTCAACACCAACTTCGCGGCCCTGATGGTCGGCAAGCACCACGGGGCCCGCACCGTGCTGCGCATCGACGAGGACTACCGCCAGGACATCTACCAGAAGTACGCCTCCGACGTGGACGAGGTGGTCTACCCCGAGCGCCTCGGCGCGGCCGCCGCCAAGACGGCGCTTCTGGGCGGCGACTTCAGCGTCATCGCGGACCTCACCGAGCGCCTCCAGCTTTCGACCGTCGAGGTGCCGGAGGACTCGCCGGTCGTCGGCCAGCGGGTGGCGGCCGTCGAGCTACCCGAGGGCGCGCGCATCTACGCCCACGGGCGGACCCACGAACCGCTGACCATCCCGCTGCCGGGCACGCGCCTCGAAGCCGGCGACCGCGTGGCCGTGGTCGCGGAGCTGGATGCCGCCGACGGCGTCCACGAGGTCCTCCGCGGCGGGTTCGTCTGACTGCGGCGAATTGCCGGACGCCCGGTATCCGCCGCACGGTCGTCGCTACTGACAATTTTCGCCCCGTTCGAGCCGGCAATCACGTCCGTCGTTCAGAAAGTATATGCCCGGTCATACTCGTGGGCAAGACAACGGATGCCCGAGTGTCAGAACTGCGGCTCGTTCGTCACCCCCGCGTACGCACGCGTGTTCACGCCCAACGACGTAGACGAGCCACGCGTCTGCCCGAACTGCGAGGACAAGGTCCGCGACGGCACCGAGGTCCGGGCCGCGAGAGCCCCGCGGTCGAACTGAGGACGCCACGGTCCGAAGCGGTCGATTCGTGGTAACAACGGCGCAACAACCCTTTTGCGTGTGTCGTGCCAACAAGGGTCACGGCACACCGGGGTGACGGGGAATGCGATGTGACAAGTGCGGCCAGCGGAGCGACTGGATCGGCGAGGCGAGCGCGTGGCGGCCCGTCCACGACGACCGACGGGCCACGCGGGCGCTGTACCGCTGCGAGCGCTGCGGCGGGGTGCAGTGGTCCAAATAGCCCCCGACCTTTTTGCTTCGCGCGGTGCGCGGCCGCTGAGGCGCTCACGGAGGAGCGCCTCGAATCCGGGCCGCGCACCGCCCTCTGAAAAAGCTCGACCAAAAATTGGCGCGTTTCGGTATGGAGCAACACGTCCCGTGTCTCCCTGCCGAAACGCGCCAATTTTTGGTCGAGCTTTTTCAGAGCGCGATGGGCGCGCGGTCGGCGGCGCGCGTTCGTGCGCGCCGCCCCGAGCGCGCCCTCGCGCGAAGCAAAAAGGTCGTCTTAGTCGTGCGGATGGTACCTGTCGACGGCCTCCTTGACCGCCTCGCGCCGGCCGATGAAGGTGACGTGGTCGCCGTGCTCGAGGGTCAGATTCCCCTCGGGGACCATCGACCGGCCGTCGCGGCTCACCAGCGCGAGCAGACAGCCGTCCGGAAGCCGGTCCTGGAGGTCGTCGACGGTCGTGCCGACGAGGTCCTCGGCCGTGACGGCCACCTCCTGGACGTCGCCGGTGCGACCCAGTTCGGTCATCCAGTTCGACAGCGCCGGCCGCTCGATGACGTTGTCGATGGCCCACGCCGTCGCCAGCGGCGCGGAGATGGTCCGCACGCCCAGCTCCTCGAAGGCGTCGACGTTGTCCGGCTCGTTGGCCCGCGCGATGACCGTCTCGACGCCGAACTTCGAGCGGGCGAGCTGTGCGACCAGCAGATTGGCGTCGTCGTCGCCGGTCGCGGCCACGACGACCCTCGCTCGCTCGGCACCCGCGGCCCGGAGCTCGTCGGTGTCGGTGCCGTCGCCCATGTGGACCGTGAAGCCGGCGTCCCGGGCTGTCTCGACGATGTCGCTGTTCCGCTCGACGATGACGACGTTCTCGGCGCGGCCCTCGAGGCGCTCTGCGAGCGCGCGACCGACCTTCCCGCCGCCGACGATGAGCACTTGCATGGGTATCACGTCCAGGTACTTCGCTACGGGTCTTGCGAGGCCGCCCTCGAACACGACGGTCGCGAAGATGACCAGAAACACCGTCCCGACCAGCAGCGCCGCCGCGTCCGGGCGGTTGGCGGCCTCCAGCTCCACCGCGAACAGCGTGGCGACGCTGGCGGGGATGATGCCCCGCGGGCCCACGGCCGCCATGAACAGCTTCTCGCCGACCGTGTACCGCGAGCCGGCCGCCGACAGGGCGACGCCGACCGGGCGCACCACCAGCGCCGTCGCCGCGACGACGGCCAGCCCGCCCGCGCCGAGCGCGAGGAGGTCCTCGAACTCCAGCAGCGCGGCCAGCGCGATGAAGACGAACGAAAGGACGAGCAGCGTCACGTCGCCCTTGAACGCCTCGACGTCCTCCTCGTAGGGCAGGTCGGCGTTGCCGAGCAGCATCCCCGCGGTCGCCACGGCGGCGATGCCGGCCTCGCCCTGGAGGTACTCCGCCGCGCCGAACGCGACCAGCGCGCCCGCGAGGACGATGAGCCGCGCGAACTGCGGCGCGTTGGCCGGCGAGAGGTCGACGTTGCGGAGGACGTACCAGACCACCGCCGCGACGCCGATGCCGATGGCCACGCCGGTCCCGAGCTTGGCGGCGAACAGCTGGACCAGGTCCCCGGCCGCGGGGTCGGCGACGACCAGCTCGAACATCACGACCGCGAGGATGGCCGCCGTCACGTCGTTGACGATGCCCTCCGTCTCGAGGGCCGCGGCGACCCGGTCGCGGACGGGGACCACTTCGAGGATAGGCGTGATGACGGTCGGGCCGGTGGCGACCAGCAGCGCGCCGACCAGCAGCGACACGTCCCACGCGGCCCCGAGGGCGAACCGGACCGCCACGGCGGTCCCGAGGAAGGCGACGACCGCCCCGAGGGTGACCAGCCGGAGGGAGGCCCTGGGGGCCTCCCGGAGGCGGTCGATGGACAGCCGGAAGGCTCCCTCGAAGACGATGATGGCGACGCTGAGGCCGACGACGGCGGTCAGGGACCCGCCGAACGTCTCGCGGGTGACGAGCCCGATTCCCTCGGGGCCGACGAGGACGCCCGCGAGCAGCAGGAAGATGATGCTGGGCACCCGGAAGCGGTCGGCGAGCACCTGCGCGAAGACCCCGAGCGCGAGCAGCAGCGCGACGAGGGCGATGAGCTGCTCGCTGGTGGTCCCCGTGGCGAGCGGGAGCGTCTCGACGGCGGATAGGACCGCCTCGACGGCCCGGTGGAGGGGGGCGGCGCGTACGGCGTGCGCTCCCGGCGGTACCATACGTGCGGGAAGAATAGGGGGAGGATTGAAAAGGGTGTGCTTTGCGGTCGGTACTGGTCGTGGGCGGGGAGCGAGGTCGGACGAGGGGAGCGGAGGTGCGAGAACTACATCTCCCGGATGGCCGACGAGGAATTCGACGACTGGGAGCGGCACTTGGTGACGACGTACGGTGGCTTCGTAGCGAACAACGCTGCCGAGATAGACGTCAACGCGAGGGTCCTCCTCGCCGAGCAGACGACGGAGACTGTCGCCGATGAATCCCGCCGGGACAGGCCGGAACGGCCCCGCTGGCAGACTCCTCAGGGGGACCGGTGTTCGTCGAGCCGCGCCGAGCAGTCGCCGACGATGGCGGACACCTCTTCCCACCCGCGGGCGACGTGGACCGAGCCACCACCGCCACCGGGTGGGTCGAAGTCGCTGTTCCACGGCTGCTCGAAGAGTATCCCCACGCCGCCCGCCTCCGCGAACGAGGTCACGTTCTCGGGGTAGTCGTCGACCAACACGTCGACGTCGAGCCGCTGCTTCTGGCCGTTCTCCAGGTGCCGGATGTCGTCGAACGGGATGCCGTGTTGGTCCAACCACGCCGCCGTGGCGTCCGTCGAATCCTCGTGTCTCGCGGTCGCGACGACGAGGTGATGACCCTCGGACGCCAGCCGCTGCATCGCCTCGACGGCCCCCTCGACCGGGGCCATCGAACGGACGAACTCGGGACGCTCCAGGCGGGTCTCGATCTCGACCTTGATGTTCGAGCCCGTTCCGGGGATGTCCTCCGACCACGACTGCACGTCCTCCTTGTCCATCTGGACGTCGTACTCCTCTCGCACCGGCTCCAGGACCGCCGGTACCTGCTCGGCGAGGACCCCGTCGACGTCAATCCCTATCTTCATCGGTTCGCTCCGTGCCGATCCACCAGCGCCACGAGACCATGAGGGCGACAGCGGCGAGAACTGTCGCCCATTCACCCAGCCCGGAGGACGTGGTCGGCGAGGTCGGGCTAAACACCATGTACAGGCCAGCAATGGTCACGAAAACAATAAAAGTTGGTGCTGTCTGCGTGAGATGCCCTACTTCGTCCCGGTTACCGTACACAGCCACTGGATTCGCCGTCTTCCAGAGCGAGCGTCGGTTCTGTTCGCTCCAGACCAGAACGTCGTTCAGCATATAGAGGACGAACACCGCGACGTATCCCAGCAGGTATGCGGCCGGGGGGTCGACAGTGAATCCGAACAGAATCTGGTGGACGCCCTCTCTGAACCACTCGACAGTGACCAACAGATACGAATACATGACGACGATAGCGAGGTCGTCCGTGAGCCTGAATTTCCCTGCTCTCGTTCGGACCTGGTAGGGGCTGTGTTGGAGGAGAAGGTGGTATCCGATCCAACTCAGAATGACGGAGGCGTAGACGCCAAGTAGCGCCCAGAAGGCGAGTGACGTCACACTCGGTGGGAAAAGCAAGTCGGTGTACGTCGTTATGCTCTGCCCGACGACGACGGCGAACACGATGTCGACCAGGTTGTGGACGGCGAGTGAGAGGTCTATTTCGGAATCACTCGACATGTTCTACCACCAAACTGGCCGCTGTTTAGTATAAAAAATTCAGGTAGTGAATGCTGGACGCGGACGTTCGTGTGAAGTTCATGCCCGTCCCGCGACACCGGGTGCAGTTCCAACTCGGTCCGCCACGATTCACCTACAGCCCGCCCCTTCTGGCTGAATCGTCCTCACCGCCGACGGGCGAGCGCGACAGCGACCCCGAGCACCACCAGGACCAGCGGCGCGAGGAGGCCGGAGAGTCCGGCGGGGCTGGACCCGACCGGGCCCGTCGGCAGCGCCCTCGTCGGCGGCGTCCCCTCGCCACCCGGCGCTCCACCGTCCGCGAAGCGACTTTCCGTCGTCTCCGGCACCGGGGACCCGGACGGCGGTCGAGCGGTACTACTCCGCCGCGACCGCCACGGCTACTCCGCCTCGGCCGCCTCCGTCGCGGCCTCCACGTCCTCGCCGTACAGCTCCGAGACGAGGTGGTCGTACTCCTCGACGATGTCCCGGCGCTTCTTCTTCATCGTCGGGGTCAGCAGCTCGTTCTCCTCGGTGAACTCCTCGGGGACCAGCCGGAACCGCTTTATCGTCTCGTGGGGCTCGAAGCGCTCGTTGACGCGGTCGATCTCGGCCTCGACGCGCTCGCGGACGCGGTCGTCCTCCAGCAGCGCCGCGCGGTCCGCGGGCAGGTCGATGCCCTCGTGGGCGGCCCACTCGCGCAGGCCCTCGACGTTCGGGACGACGAGCGCGCTCACGAACTTCTCGTCGTCGCCCACCACCATGCACTGCTCGACGACGGAGCTCGAGGCGAACGAATCCTCGATGGGCGCGGGCGCGACGTTCTTGCCCGTCGAGAGCACGAGCATCTGCTTCTCGCGCTCGCGGAACACGAGGTAGCCGTCGGGCCGCAGCGTGACGATGTCGCCGGTGCGGAACCACCGCCGGGTCCCGCCGTCGCCGTCGGCCACCTCCTCGAAGGCGGACGCGGTCTCCTCGGGCATGTTCCAGTAGCCGTCGGTGACGTTCGGCCCGCTCACGAGGAGCTCGCCCGTCTCGCCGAGGGCGTCGTCGAAGCTCCCGCTCGGCATGACGCTGGTGTCCACGCGGACGTCCACGCCGGCCAGCGGCGGCCCGATGGTGCCTATCTTGGGGTCCTCCGGTGGGTTGCTGGTCACGGCGGGCGCGGCTTCGGTGAGTCCGTAGCCCTCGTAGATGGGCAGACCCATCCCGTGGTACAGCGCCGCGAGGTCCGCCGAGAGCGTGCCGCCGGCGCTGATGAGGAGCTCGACCTCCCCGCCCAGCGCCGACCGGACCGACCGGAAGACGAGTTTGTCGGCCAGCCACCGCTGCACGCGGAGCGTCAGCGACGGCGCGGCCCGCTCGTGGTAGGTGCGGCTCACGTCGGTCGCCCACCCGAAGATGCGCTCGGAGAGCGCGGAGTCGGAAGCCTCCGCCCGGATGGCGTCGTACATCTTCTCGTAGACGCGCGGGACGCTCGTCGCCGCGATGGGCTCGACCGCCTGAAAGTCCTCGCTGAGCGTGTCGGCGCTCTCGGCGTAGGCGACGCTGGCCCCGCCGGCGAACGCGAGGAAGTGACCCCCCACACGCTCGTAGACGTGGGCCAGCGGGAGGTAGGAGACGCTCCGCGTGTTCTCGTCGATGGTGGGCACGTCGCTCCCCCGGTCGGGACGCGGGCCGTACCGCTTGCGGAGCTGGTTGAGGTTCGACCGGAAGTTCCGGTGGGTCAGCCGGACGCCCTTCGGCCGGCCGGTCGTCCCGCTTGTGTAGATGAGGCTCGCGAGGTCGTCCATGTCGCGGTTCTCCAGCCACGAGCGGTACTCGCCGGGCCGGAACACCTCGGCCCCGCGGTCGTGTACGTCGGCGAGGGTCCGGACGTCGTCGCGGTCGGCGTACGCGCCGTCCAGCCGGTCCACGACGACGATGAACTCGAGGTCCAGGCGGTCCTCGACGGCCAGGACGCGCTCCAGTAGCTCCTCGTTCTCGACGACGACGCCGCTGGCTCCGGGGTCCGACAGGAGGTAGCCCGCCTTCTCGGGGGTGGAGCTGGTGTAGACGGTCGTCACGACGGCTCCCGCGGCCAGCAGCGCGAAGTCCGACTGGGCCCACTCCATGCGGGTGTCGCAGAAGATGCCGACGCGGTCGCCGGCCTCGACCCCGAGGTCGCGGAAGCCGGCGGCGAGGTTGCGGACGACGTCCCGCATCTCCGCGTAGTCGATGGCCCGGTAGTCGCCGTCGGGCGCGGGCGGGAGGATGGTCTCGGTGAGCGACCGGTCGTAGATGCCGCCCTTGTATCGCTGGGCGGGCCGGTCGCTGTTGCGGTCCGCGCTGTTCTCGAACATCACGGGGATGGTCGTCTCCGCGATGACCTCGTCCGTGTACTCCCGCTCGGCCTCCTGCCAGTCCATAGTGGCGAGGGTTTCGTATCTTGGGTAATAAATGGTTACCCCCGTTCGCGGCAGTCCGTCGGAGGTGCGGTCGCGTTCGGCACGCTCGATGGAAAGACACTTGCAACGCTGTGCGAATCGGGGTGGCATGCCCTCCAGACGAACACTGCTGACAGCGACCGCGAGCCTCGCGGCGACGACCGGACTCGCCGGCTGCTCGGCCGTGCTCGGCGACGGCCCGGAGCAGCACTACGTGGACGTGCTGAACGGCACCGAGCAGCCCCACGTCTTCGTGGTCACCGTCACCGACGAAGCGGGCGAGACCATCTTCGAGCGCGAGTACGACCTCGACGCGCGGACGGGCGACGAGAACAGAGTCGTGGAAGGCGCGCCCGCGCAGGTCGCCGTCGTCGTGGACGGCGACGAGCGCCACGAGTTCCCGTGGGCACCCCGGGAGCACCCCTCCTTCACCGCGGCCTACCCCGACGGCTGCTCAGCGACGACGGCCACGAGCCTGACCATCTGGTACGGGCTCGAGTCCGAGGCGGAAGTCGAGCCCACGTACGGCTGCGAGACGGTCCGGGACGGCGGATAGACCCCTTCGTATCGACCGACCCCGTCCGCCAGCCCACCCCTCCGTCGTCTTCTTCCCGGAGCCCCCGTCCCGGAAAGGTTATTTGGTCAGCAGAACGTGGTACGGGTACTGCGACCGGCTCAGCTATGACTGGCCCCGTCGAGGGTTCGGACGCCCCGGAGTCCGGCGAGCGCTACCGGTGGGTGGTCGAGGCGCTCGACTCCGGCGTGACCGTCGTCACGGCGGACCTCTCGGTGGCGATGGCCAACGAGGCCCTCGGCGCGACGCTCTGCTGTGACCCGTCAGCCGTCGTCGGCGAGCACGTCTCGGTGCTCGCAGAGGAGACGCCGCTACGGGCCGTCGACCTCGCGGCGCTGACCTCGGCCGTCGACCGCGTCGCCGAGGGCGACGCCACGTCGCTGTCGACGGAGGCCACGCTCGCGCCGCACGACGGCGAGCCGTTCGTCGTGGAGATGGTGGTGCGGACGCTGCCCGACGGCGCGCCCGACCGCGACGTCCTCGTGCTGTTCGAGCGGCTCGACGACCGCACCGAGACCGCCGAGGAGCTACGGCGGGACCACCAGCTACGGGCCATCGTCGAGAACACCTCCGAGGCCATCTACATCAAGGACGTCCACGGCCGGTACCTGATGATAAACGCCGCGGGCGCGGAGATGTTCGGCATGGAGCCCGGGAGCGTCATCGGCAAGCACGACGCCGACCTCTTCGAGGGCGCGGAGGACGTAGACCAGATACGCGCCATGGACGAGCGGGTGATGGACGAGCGCGAGCCCGTCCGCTTCGAACGCGACCGCACCATCGACGGCGAGCGCCGGGTGTTCGTCAACGAGAAGTTCCCGTACGTCTCGAAGACCGGCGAGCTACTGGGCGTGATGGGCATCAGCCGGGACATCACCGAGTCCCGCGAGCGCCAGCGCGAGCTCGAGCGCCAGAACGAGCGGCTGGACGAGTTCGCCTCCATCATCTCCCACGACCTGCGCAACCCCCTGACGGTCGCCCGGGGGGCCCTCGAGCTGGCCCGCGAGGAGGGCGACGACGAGCACTTCGAGCGCCTCGAGCGGGCGCTGTCGGGCATGGACGACCTCATCGACGACCTGCTGTCGCTGGCCCGCCAGGGCCGGGTCGTCGGCGAGACGGAGCCGGTCGACCTCGCGACGGTCGCCACGGAGGCGTGGGCCGTCGTCCGGACCCCCGAGGCGAGCCTCGACCTCGAGGCGGGCCTCTGTACGGTCCAGGCCGACCGGGACCGGCTCTCGGAGCTGTTGGAGAACGTCTTCCGGAACGCGGTCGAGCACGGCGGCGGCGACGTGACCGTCCGGGTGCGCGACACCGAGGACGGCTTCTGCGTCGAGGACGACGGCCGCGGCATCCCCGCCGACGTGCGCGAGGAGGTGTTCGAGGCGGGCTACACGACCAGCGAGGGCGGCACCGGGCTGGGACTGGCCATCGTCCGGCGCATCGCCAGCGCGCTCGACTGGTCGGTCGCGGTCGAGGACGGGCCGGACGGGGGGACCTGTCTGCGGGTGCGGACCGAGGGGTGAGTCCGACCGGCCCGAGGTGTGACTGGCGGGAGTTCGGTCACACGGCCAGCAGTGCGCTCCCCCTCGTCCGCCGGCCGTCCGCACCCGTCGGGGGCCGCACCTACTCCCCGACCTCCCGCACCTGCTCCCCGCTACCGTCCAGCGCCTACTCCCCGCTACCGTCCAGCGCCTACTCCCCGCTACCGTCCAGCGCCAGCGACGCCAGCAGCGCCTCCAACTGCACCCGCTCGTTCGCGCCCTCCGTGATGCGGTAGTCGGCTTCGCCGATGCGGTCCATCAGCCGCACCGTCGCGGCCTCGGGGAGGTCGAACTCCCAGACCGACCGGTGTAGCTGGTCGATGACGTCGCCGCCCGCCAGCCCCTGCTCGGTCAGCAGCGAATCCAGCTTCGAGCGCGCCGCCGTGAAGTCGCCCTCGATGGCGTCGGTCACCATCTCCTCGACGGCCTCGGGGCGAGCGGCGCTGGTGATGGCGTAGACCCCCTCCTCGTCGACGCGGTCGCCCGTGATGGCGACCGCCTGCAGCCCGTTGATGGCCTTTCGCATGTCGCCGGCGGCGACGTAGACGAGCGCCTCGACGCCGTCGTCGGTCACCTCGATGCCCTCGGCGTCGGCTATCTCGCGGACGCGCTGGGCGACGGCCTCGTCGGGGATGGCGGAAAAGCGGAAGACGGCACACCGGGACTGGATGGGGTCGATTATCTGGCTGGAGTAGTTACAGGAGAGGATGAAGCGGGTGTTCGACGAGAACTGCTCCATCGTCCGCCGGAGCGCCGACTGGGCGTCGGAGGTCAGCGAGTCGGCCTCGTCGAGGAAGATGACGCGGTAGTCGTAGTCGTCACCCATCGCCGAACGCGCGAAGCTCTTGATGCGGTCTCTGACCACGTCGATGCCGCGCTCGTCGGAGGCGTTGAGCTCGAGGAAGTGCTGCTCCCATCCGTCGCCGTACACCTCCCGCGCGATGGCGATGGCGGCGGAGGTCTTGCCGACCCCGGCGCTGCCGGAGAACAGCAGGTGCGGCAGGTCGTTCTGGGCGACGTAGCTCCGCAGGCGCTCGACGATGTGGTCGTGGCCGACGACGCCGTCGAGGGTGCGCGGCCGGTACTTCTCGATCCATATCTCGTCCCGACCCGCGGCCACGCCGTCCGTCTCGCTCATGGTGGGTCCCTAGCGCGTCCCGTTCATAAACCCCGCGAGTCTCCGTCGGGGCCCCGTCGTCGGGTGGTTTCCGGGGTTCGTCGACGCGGACGATGGCTCCGGTCGACGGGGGGGCAGTCGAGCCGGCCGAATCCACCGACCGAACCTCCACTCACCGCCGGAATCATGGGTCTGGCCGGTGTAGAGTAGTGGCGACGATGTCACCCCCGTTCACCACGAACCGAACCGCGCGTCGCTTCCTCGCAGTCGTGGTCGCCACCGCCCTGCTCGCGAGCGCGCTCGCCGGGGTCGCCGCCGCCCAGCAGACCCGCACCGGCGGAACCGTGGTCATCGGCCCCGACGAGACCGTCGAGGGCGACCTCGCGGTCACCGCCGGCACCGTCGTCGTCCGCGGCACCGTCGACGGCGACCTCACCACCTTCGGCGGCGACGTGACCGTCGCGGGGACGGTCACGGGGGACCTCGACGTGTTCTCCGGGAACGTCCGCATCACCGGCACGGTGGAGGGCGACGTGGAGGCCTTCGCCGGCAACGTCGTCCTCGCGGAGGGCGGCACCGTCGCCGGGAGCTTCGAGGCCGCCGGCGGGAACGTCCTCGTGAACGGCCGAGTCGGCGGGAGCGCGGCGGTCGGGGCCGGCACGCTGGAACTCGGGCCGTCCGCGAACGTCTCCGGCGACATCGAGTACGACGCCGAGACGTTCGCCCGGGACCCGGCGGCCCGGGTCGGCGGCGAGATACGGGAGGTTTCCCGGGTCGGCGTCGGCCCGCGGCTCGCGCCGCCGGCCGGGACGGGCGTGGTGTACGGCTTCCTCGTGAACCTCCTCGCCGGCGTCCTGCTTCTGGCCGCGTTCCCGCGGTTCTCCCGGGGCGTCGCGGACCGCGCCCGGTCGTCGCCGCTGCCGACCGGCCTGGCCGGCCTGGTCGTGCTCGTGGGCGTGCCCGTCGTGCTCGTGCTGCTGCTGATAACCATCGTCGGCATCCCGCTGGCGCTGGTCGGAGGGCTGCTGTTCGGCGTCCTGTTGTGGGTCGGCTACGTCTACGGCGCGTTCGCGGTCGGCGACTGGCTGGTGGGGTTCGCCGACGTCGACAGCCGCTGGGTGGCCCTGCTGGCGGGGCTGGTCGTCGTGGCGGTGCTCTCGCGCATCCCGATACTCGGCGGCCTCGTCTCGCTTCTGATCGTCCTGCTCGGGGTCGGCGCGGTCGCCTACGGCATCGGCCGGACCTACAGCCGGCGGCGGATGCGGGGCGCGGACGAGACCGCGGCGTCCTGAGCGTCGGGGATGTTCGCCGCTCCACACACGGTAGCGTCGAGACGAGCCGCGGTGGGCGCTCCGACGGCCAGCACGTACCTACCGGCGGGCGGGAATGAAAGGGGCCGCCCGCTCGGCGAAGGCGGCTGCAGTAAGCACTGGAGCGAGCGTTAGCGAGCGAAGCGCGCAGCAAAGCCCCCGAGCCGAGCGGGCGGGGGCTTTCGATGCCAGTGATATTTCGGGGGCAGAACGGCGTGCTGCTCGGGAGGGTCCACCTCACGACCACAACGCTCAATCCCCGGCCGTCCGAACGCGCGGGCGTGGACGTGACCGTGGAGGTCCTCGGCGAGGGAACCG
>CAZPIG010000016.1:20993-22982 GCA_964586205.1 uncultured Halobacteriales archaeon
CCGTCCGAACGCGCGGGCGTGGACGTGACCGTGGAGGTCCTCGGCGAGGGAACCGAGACCGTCACCGTGACCGGGCCCGGCGAGGACGGCGCGACGGCGACCTACGCGGACCTGCTGGCGGCCGTGGACCTGCGGCCCGCAGAGGCGACCGTGCTCGTCGACGAGCGGCCGGTCCCGGAGGACGCCGCGGTCGAGGCGGAGTCGGTGCAGGTCCTGCGGCTGGTGGCCGGTGGGTAGGCAGAGTGGAGGTGCGAGACGGCGGTAGCGAAGCGGCAGCGCGATAGGCCGCGTCAGTTGTCCTCGTCGGGGCTCGGACTGCCCTTGCAAATCTTCGATGCCCGGTAGCGCTCTCCGTTGGCAGTTTGCACGACGGCGTCTTCCTCGGAAACCCTCCGTTCGTCCAGTGGAACGTACCCGTCGTTCGTGTCGTCGTCACTCATTCGTTACCAGCTATCCTCCTCCAGCGCTAAGTATTTGCCCCCGAGCACGTACCACGAGAGGACGCCGACGAGACCTACACTGAGGAGGAGCAGTAGCCGATTCGACCACGTGCTCGCTGTCGTGAAATAGAAGAGGACCGAAAGCGAAATGTACAATATTCCGACGAGCAACAGGAGGAGCGTCAGTCTGAAGCGCGCCGCGTTGGCGTGTATCACCCTCTTGTTTTGTTCGACGATGTGACCGTAGTTACCCACGACCCGTCGGAAGTGAGTTTCGGCGTCGATATCGTGCTCGGGGTCACTGAGCACGTAGCCGACGTTCTGGTGGAGACCGGATTTGAACCGACTGCCGAGGTAGGTGACGACGGCAGCAGTCATCGACAGCAGGAGTGCCACGATACCGAGTCCGAGGGCGAGGACCGCGTGGGCGGTGACGTTCGAGTCGGACAGTAGCCCCTGCCGGCCAGCGAGCGAGAGCACGGACAGCACGACTCCGAGGAGAATCGCCACCAGCCGGGTGACGTGCTGGGCTTTGGTGTCGATGCCGTCCAGCGTCGCTATCTGCGCCTCTATCACCCGCTCCAGCCGGTCCGCCGCGTCGACCCGCGGCTCCAGGCTCGCCTCGTCAGTCTCCTCGCCGTCCGTCGACGCCCGCTGTCGAGGGGTCGCGTCGGTGGTGGGGTCCTCGGCCATGGGAGTCGTGGCCGGAGGTGGTCGCCCGCTGTCGGATAAACCGTCGGACCGTCTTCCCCGGCGCGAGCGACGGGTCCCGAGAACCGACTACTCGCTCTATTCGTCCTCGTTAGCCTCCACCGACCCATCCTCGTCAGCCACCGCCGACCCGTCCTCGACCGTCTCCACCCGCTCCCGCAGCCACTCGACGGCAGCAGCCACCGCCTCCGCGTCGGTCCCGGCGACGCGGATGCGGCCGGGGTCGTCGCCGCGACCCGGGTGGCTTCCCACCGAGACGTCGAAGCGCTCCCGGGCCCCTTCGAGGACGCCGCCGAGCGCGCCCTCCGGCGTCGGCGTGTAGACGGTCTCGGAGACGCGGTCGCCGCCGAAGTCGTCGGCGACCGTCCCGAAGGCGGCCCGCATCTCCTCGGGGACGCCCGGGAGGACGTAGACGTTCCCGACGACGCAGCCCGGAGCCCACGCGGCGTCGTGGACGATGGGGGTCGCGCCCGCCGGCAGCGACGCGAGGGCGTCGAAGTCCACCTCGAAGTCGTGGTCGTCGGCGAGGTCGGGGTTGTCGGCGGCGAACGCGCGGGCCTCCGCGACCATCCGGCGGCGCTGGTCCTCGAAGACCTCGAGCTCCCGGTCCAGGCCGTCGGCGACGGCAGCCACCGTCACGTCGTCGGGCGTCCCGCCGACGCCGCCGGTGACGATTACGGCGTCGTAGGCGGTCGAGAGCTCCCGGACCGCGTCCGCGACGACGTCGCGCTCGTCGGGCACCGTCAGGACGCGCCGGACGGACGCGCCGCGCTCAGTCAGCCGCTCGGCGAGCCACGCGGCGTTCGTGTCCGTCGTCTCGCCGGCGAGTAGCTCGTCG